>JAKAEC010000054.1 GCA_021818425.1 Pseudomonadota bacterium | reverse complement strand
AAGCTTTGCCGCCTACATCAAGCACTTCTTGGTCCCGACATTATCGCCCGGCGACATCGTCATGATGGATAATCTCGGCCGCCACAAAAGCCCCGCCGTGCGCAAAGCTATTCGTGACGCAGGCGCCAAGCTCTTGTTCCTGCCGCCCTACAGCCCAGACTTGAACTCCATTGAGCAAGCCTGCGCCAAACTCAAAACTCTGCTCCGCAAACCGGCTGAGCGCACCGTTGAGGCAACATGGAAGCGCGTCGGAACCCTACTCAAAACATTCAAGCCATAAGAATGTGCAAACTATCTCAGAAATTCCGGCTATGCGCCCAATTAGGTGAAGGAGACTCTAGAGAGCATGGCCGTGGATATTTTACTACTCTTTGGCGCTTATGCTGCTTTTTTCAATGGCGGAAGGCGCTTTACCCCTTATGGCGTCACTGCCATCAACAGTGTGCCCGTCGCCATCAGCCCGCCAGTACAAGCCGTTCCGGCCGGCGACGCAGATGCAGTGGGTCGCATGATGCGCCAAGTGGTGCTTTCTCGCACTGGCAAGGCCGCCTTCATTTCTGGCGTTTATACGGCGGGTAAGACTGACACCACGCAGGATTACCGGGATGGATGGTCCGTGGGCTATGTCAGGGGGAACATTATTGCCGCCTGGCTTGGCAACGACAACAATACCCTGGCAGGGATCTACTTGGCGGCACGCTGCCTGCGAAAATCTTCAACGACGTGGTGCAGGTGCTTTAATCAGCTTGCATCGCCTTCGAGGTCGCTTTTGTCGGCCTCGAATAGCTCCCGTAGTTCCCTGGCCGCGTCCTGTACGGTCTGGATCAGCCTGCTCTCATCGTTGCCAAATCCGTAGCTCTCGTTCAAAATTTTCTCGTCGTGATTTCGAAAGAGTTCGATAACGTGCTTCGCTTGAGATTTTGGAATTTCAAGTTCCTCCATCACCATTTCGGTTAGCCGCAGGGCCGAGAAAAACGTCTCTCGTACAAACAAGTCGACGCCCACTCCCATCAGTTGGTGTACATGCTGCCGGTTGCGCGCCCTGGCCACTACGCGCAGCTGTGGGAATTTCCGCCGCACCATTTCGGCCACGGCCACGCATGCCTCTGCATTATCCAACGCAATCACCAGCACTTTCGCGGTCTCTGCCCCGGCTGCACGCATCACCTCTTCGCGCGTAGGGTCGCCGTAAAACAGCTTCATTCCAAAGCGGCGGACGAAATCCACCTGAGAGGAGCTACGGTCCAGCGCAGTGAAACGGATTTTCTGCATAGCCAGAACGCGCCCGATGATCTGTCCTACGCGCCCGAAACCGCAGATGATCACAGGTGCCGCTTGCATGTCCTCCAGCTTGTCGAACGGTCGCGAGGCTTTCTTTGCCTCCAACCGGGGCACCACGAAATACTCCGACGCCGTGAACAGTACCGGAGCGATCATCATGGAAATTGCGACCACGAGCGTTGCCTCTGCTGCCAGTGGCTTACTTAGCGTGCCTGCTGCGACCGCTGCAGCGAACAGCACAAAGCTGAACTCACTGCCTTCCGGCAATGCTAGTGCAAAACGCAAAGCTGGGACTGCGAGCTTCCGGCGCATATAGCTCGCAGTGAAAGCGATGCAGGTTTTTGCTATCATCAACCCTAGTACAAGCCCAGAGATTTCAATGGGCTTGCGAAGCAATAATTGCAGATCCACTGACATGCCGATGGAGATGAAGAAGAATCCCAGCAGCAGTCCCTCAAACGGTTCTATATCCGCCTGCAATTCGTGCCTGTAATCGGAGTCCGAGACCATTACCCCTGCCAGGAACGCGCCGAGCGATGCTGAAAGCCCGGCCCAGTTTGCAAGCGTCGCCGTGCCCACCACCAGCAGTAACGCGGTGGCGGTGAACACTTCCGGCGCCTTGGCCGTTGCCACAATGCGAAACAGATACGGCACAAGCAGATAGCCGCTCGCTAGAATGGCTGCCACCACTCCGCCTCCGCGAGCTACCGCCTCCCATGAGAAATGTTCCGTGCCGCTGCCCGCCAAAATCGGCAGCAGAGCCAGCGCGGGAATTGCAGCCATGTCTTGGAACAGCAGCACGGCAAAGGCGTCGCGCCCAGGTATGGTGGGTAGCAGGTTGCGCTCAGCAAGCAGGGGCAAGGTGATTGCGGTGGAGGAGAGTGCCAGCCCGACGCTCAGCACCGCCGCGTCGCGTAGCGGCACGCCGAACAGCATCACAATTCCGGCCAGCACTAGGGAGGTGGGCAACATCTGCCCGAGTCCCAGCCCAAATACCGCCTTGCGCAGCACCCACAAACGATGCGGCCGAAGCTCAAGCCCAATTAGGAACAGCAGCATGGTCACGCCAAGTTCCGACACATCGCTTATCTCGTTCACGTTAGTCACTAGGTGCAGAGCGGAGGGGCCGATGATTACGCCTGCGGCAAGGTAACCTAGAACGCTGCCCAGTCCGGCATAGCGTGAAAGCGGCACAGCCAGCACAATGGCGGTGAGGAGAATAAGTAGGGTCAGGAAAATTTTCTATTCCTTAAAGGAAAAGCGCTGCCGGCGCGTTAAAAGTAAAACATAGCTCTTAGCCTTCACTCTGATACGTAGCGGTCACGCATGTAAGCTCTACCGCCCCATCGCTGCCAGCATAAAACGTTGCTTCAGCCGCGGCATCCGCTCCACCGCCGCAAGGCCAAGGTCGCGCGCCAACCGCACCGGCGGGAAATTTGTAGAGAACAGGCGGTCCAGCGCATCCATACCCAGCAGCATCGCCAGGTTAATGGGGCGTTGCTTCGCTTGGTAGGCGCGCAGCACGGCATCCACGCCCGGGTCTTCCGCCGCTCCAGCCAGGTCCAGTAGCGCGGCGGCATCTCGCAGCCCCAAATTTAGCCCCTGGCCCGCGATGGGGTGCACGCCATGCGCGGCATCTCCAGCCAAGGCTAGGCGCGTGTCGTAATAGCGCGCTGCATACATCGCATAAAGCGGATAGAGCCACCGTTGCCCACATAGTTCCAATTGCCCAAGTCGGTCGCCCAGGCGCGCCTCCACTGCCCGCATTAGCCCTGTATCATCCATGTTGTATAGCAGCTTGGCATTAGCATCGCTTTCGGTGAACACGATGGCGGAGAGGTTGGGGTGTTCCGCCGTGCCAGTCATCGGCAGTACGGCGAAGGGTCCGCTAGGCAGGAAATGCTCCAGTGCCACATTATTATGGGGTACCTTATGCGCGATGGCGAAGATCACCGCCGTTTGGTTATAGGGCAGGCGGGTCACGCCGATGCCGGCTTGGGCCCGCAAGGGCGATTGCCGGCCTTCCGCAGCCACTACTAGCTTTGCCTTAAAAAGCTCATCCTCCACCTGCACGGTGGCAACATCGGCCTTGCAGCTCACCAATGCCTTAGCTGGTGCGCGGACAATCACGCTTGACTCCGCCAGCGCAGCGTTCAACGCAACGCGTACGGAGCGCGCCTCGATGATCCAGCCGAACGGGTCATCGCCCACGGCTTTATGGTCGAAATGCAGCATCAACCGCGAGGGGGGGCGGCCCGGTTTGCTGTCTGTCACGTCAATGTCCAGGATAGGGCAGGGGGAAAAGGGCAGGCGTTCCCATAGTCCGGCCTCTTGCAGCAGGGCCTGGCATCCGTGCGCGATGGCATAGGCTCGGCCATCGAAATCCGGGTGTTCCATGGGTTTCAGATCGGCCTTATCGACCAGGAGAACCTTGCGGCCTCGTGCTGCCAGGGCCAGAGCCAGGGTGCCGCCTACCGGGCCTGCACCAACTACCGCGATCTCGCATGTTTGCGTCATCTCCCTAATCTGCCAGAATTTTTTTTCATCGGAAACCGTGTCAGACCGGAATAGACAGGTAACGGTGTATTCATCCATCCTATCGTGTGAAGAAAAATTGAACATATTTTCGCCTATAATTTAGGCATCTTGTTTCGTGGCTTTCACTGGTCTGGTGTTCCCTTGCACCGGAGTGTCAATAAACCCGGCCCAGGTCTCTCCTAAAATCGGTGAAGCGGCTGGCCTGTTCCCGGCTGTAAAGCTGGCACGTTCCTTGCTGGCATAGTCCTTGCTGAATGACGACTGCCTAGACGCACTGAGCTTTCATGATCACGCGCCGCCGGCCTGTTCGGGCTCCAGGCCTTAAAGGCGGCGCAACGAGGAACGAGGACTTGATGACGAAACGATCTCTTTTAGGCGTGCCCGCGGGCCTCGGCCTGGCAGCCCTCGGCTGTGCCCCCGCCCTGGCGCAGACAGCCGCTCCCACGCCGACCCTTAACTCCGGCGACACTGCCTGGATGCTGACCTCTTCGGCCCTCGTGCTGATGATGACGGTGCCAGGACTGGCGCTGTACTATGCTGGTATGTTGCGCAAGAAGAACATGCTGGCGATGCTGATGCAGTGTTTCTTTACCACGGCTCTGGTTACGGTGCTGTGGTGCATCGTCGGTTATAGTTTAGCTTTCACACAAGGTTCTGGTCCGCTTGCGCCGCTCTTCGGCGGCTTCTCCCGAGTAATGCTCATGGGCACGGGTCTTAATGGGCTCTCCGGTACCATCCCCGAGACCGTGTTTGCCTTTTTCCAGTGCACTTTTGCCATTATCACCCCGGCTTTGTTCCTGGGCGGTCCGGCTGATCGCCTTAAGTTCTCCTCATCCATGGTGTTCGTAGGCATCTGGCTGCTGGCGGTCTATTGCCCGATTGCGCATATGGTTTGGGGTCCTGGCGGCTTCCTCGCCAGTGCCGGTGTGCTGGATTTCGCCGGTGGCACGGTGGTGCATATCGACAGCGCTGTGCCCGGCCTGATCGCTGCTATCATGGTTGGCAAGCGTGCCGGATATGGGCGTGACAACATGGCCCCCGCTAACATGGCCTATACGATGATCGGCGCCTCTCTGCTATGGGTTGGCTGGTTCGGCTTTAATGCCGGTTCTGCTCTCACCGCCGGTGGCTTGGCTGGTATGGCTGCCATCAACACTCAGCTTGCCACTGCTGCAGCTGTGCTGTCTTGGGTCGTTGTGGAGTGGATGGTCAAGGGCAAGCCAAGTATGTTGGGCGCTGTCTCTGGTGCGGTCGCGGGCCTAGTCGCCATCACCCCGGCTTGCGGCTTCGTTGCGGTAAGCGGCGCGCTCGTCATCGGCTTGGCGGCGGGCGTGGTCTGCTTCTGGGGCGTTACCGGCTTCAAGAATATGTTTGGCTATGACGATGCGCTGGACGTTTGGGGCGTGCACGGCCTGGGTGGCATCTTGGGTGCGATGCTCACGGGCGTTTTCGCGGTGTCGGCGGTGGGCGGCCCAGGGCATTCCGGCCTGATCGACGGCAATCCGCATCAGCTCCTCGTACAGCTCGAGGGCGTGGTTGTCACGATCGTCTACGACGGGTTTATCAGCTACATCATCCTCAAGCTGATCGATCTTACCATGGGCCTGCGTGTGACCAAGGAAGACGAGATCGAAGGACTGGACATTACCCAACATGGTGAAGTCGTTCAGCACGGCTGAGCCGGTACTCCCAGAATAGCGTTTCGCCCCCTTCCCGGATCAAACCGGGAGGGGGGTCATCGCCTTCGTTCGCCCCGTGATCTGGATCAATGGAACGACGAAATTCTTCTGCTTTGTTTGGTAGGGGAAGGATGTGGCATGAATGACGCGACACAGATGCAAACGGCCTATGAACGGCTGGGGGGGGAGGTCGGTGTGCAGGCCCTGGCCCGACGCTTTTACGACATCATGGACAGCACCCCCGCTTATCTGGAGCTGCGCGAGATGCACGCGCCGGATCTTGCGCAGGTGCGTGTGGACTTCATGGGATTTTTGAGCGTCTGGCTAGGCGGACCCCGTGATTGGATTGAGCGCCGGGGCACCTTCTGCCTGATGTCCCGCCATGCCGGTATGGGAATCACCAAGGAGACCGCCGATCTTTGGCTCGCCGCCATGCGGCAGGCGATGGACGGGTTGGTGGCCGACGAGGTGCTGAAGGAGCAGATGGACAACGCATTCGTCCGTCTAGCGAAAGCAATGGCGTTGCGGGGCGATGCCCTGTAGCGTGGAACTGCAGCCCAGCCCTCCGCCGCGCCGGGTTGAAGACTGGCACGTGTAGTATTATGCACGCGCCGATCAGCGAGGATTGGCGGAAGTATGGCGAGCATTGCGGGTAATTTAGGCAACGAGGCGGCGCTGAAGCGCCAGGCGCAGCTCTTGGCCCAGCGGCCCGGCGAAGACAGGACGATGGCCAACGCCATCCGGGCGCTGGCCATTGATGCGGTGGAAGTCGCCAAATGCGGCCACCCCGGCATGCCGATGGGAATGGCTGACGCCGCGACAGTGCTCTACCGCCGATTCCTGAAATTCGATGCCGCCGCGCCCGATTGGTGGGACCGCGACCGCTTTGTGCTCTCCGCGGGGCATGGCTCCATGCTGCTGTATGCGCTGCTGCACCTTACTGGGCATGACGGTATGGGTGTCGCGCAGCTCAAAACCTTTCGACAGCTTCATTCCCCCGCTGCTGGCCATCCGGAATATCATGAGCACCCTGCCATTGAGATGACCACCGGCCCGCTCGGTCAGGGTTTCGCCACCTCAGTGGGCATGGCGCTAGCGGAGCGCATGCTGGCCGCAAAGTTCGGCAGATCTTTGGTTGATCACCGAACCTGGGTTATTGCGGGCGATGGCTGCCTGCAGGAGGGTGTCACCCACGAGGCTGCGGCCCTCGCGGGCCATCTGAAGCTAAATAAGCTCACTGTACTGTGGGATGATAATGCCATCTCCATCGATGGTTCCACCTCCATCTCCACTTCCGAGGACACGCTGAAACGTTTCGCCGCCTACGGCTGGGCCACACGACGTGTCGATGGGCATGATTTCGAGGAATTGGCTGCAGCGCTCGCTTTTGCGCAGAAATCCGCTAAGCCCACCATCATTGCCTGCAAAACCATCATTGGCTTTGGCGCTCCCACCAAGGCGGGTACAGCCGGGGTGCATGGCTCCGCCCTCGGCGGAGTCGAGGCCGAGGCCGCGAAGAAGGCGCTCGGCTGGAACCATCTACCTTTTGTGGTGCCGGACGAAATCTACGCGCTCTGGCGGGAGGCTGGCAGCCGCGGCGCCTCCACCCGTCGTGCCTGGTTGAAGCGCGTGGCGAAGCACCCGATGCGCGCCGAGTTCGAACGTGTGATGCAAGGTAAGCTACCGGAAGGCTGGGCCGAGACGATGAGTGCCTACAAAGCCAGCCTTACTGCCGAGGCTAGGCCCGAGCGCGCCACCCGCCAGTCCAGTCAGAAGGCGCTGGAGGTGCTGGTGCATGCGGTGCCGGAGTTGGTCGGCGGCTCAGCTGATCTCACCGGCTCAAACCTCACTCTCATCAAGGGCATGGGCGATGTCACACCCGGCCATTATGCCGGCCGCTACATCTATTATGGAATCCGCGAATTCGGCATGGCAGCGGCGATGAATGGTATCGCCTTGCATGGTGGTCTCATCCCCTACGGCGGCACGTTTTTCGTGTTCTCCGACTATATGCGCCCGGCTATCCGGCTTGCTGCGCTGATGGGCACCCGCGCCATTCATGTGCTCACGCACGATTCCATCGGCTTAGGTGAGGACGGGCCAACGCATCAGCCCATCGAGCACTTGGCCTCCCTACGTGCCATGCCGAACGTACTGGTGCTGCGCCCGGCGGACGACATTGAAACAGCTGAGGTCTGGGAAATCGCCATCAAGAACGCCAAGGGTCCGAGCCTGTTGGTACTCTCTCGCCAAGCTGTGCCTGCCCTGCGCGATGCCGCAAATGGTAACAGGTCTGCTCGCGGCGCCTATGTGTTGGTGGAGGCCAATGGCCCTCGCGCTGCAACTATAATCGCTACGGGCACGGAAGTTTCTCTGGCCGTGGCGGCGAAGAAGACGCTGGCGGCACAGGGCATAGAGGTGGCAGTGGTTTCCGCCCCTTGCTTCGAGTTGTTCGCCCAGCAGAGCCTTGAGTACCAGAGGCAGGTGCTGGGCGATGTGCCGCGCGTTGGGGTGGAAGCGGCTTGTTCTTTCGGATGGGAACGCTGGCTGGGCCCTGATGGAATTTTCATCGGCATGAGCGGTTTTGGCGCTAGTGCCCCGGCGGAAACCCTGTACGAGCATTTTGGTATTACGGAAGCGGCGATCGTGGCCGCGGTTAAGAGAGAAGGGAAATGAACGTGGCAGTGAAAATCGCCATCAACGGCTTCGGCCGCATCGGCCGCCTAGTTCTGCGTGCCCTCATCGAGAGCGGTCGCACGGATGTTGAACCAGTGCTGATCAACGATCTTGGCTCAGTCGCAGACAATGCACATCTTCTTCGTTACGATTCAGTCCACGGCCGCTTCCCTGGCAGTGTCACGGTCGAAGGCGATAGCCTTTTCATCAGCTACGGTGGCCGCACCTATGCGCCGATCAAAGTTGTGGCGGAGCGTGACCCCGCTAAGCTGCCGCTTGCCGGCATCGACGTGGCGATGGAATGCACCGGCCTATTCACCAAACGCGATGCCGCTGCCCAGTTGCTCACCGCCGGCGCACGTAAGGTGATTGTCTCCGCCCCTGCCGATGGCGTCGATGCCACCATTGTTTACGGTGTTAACCACAAGACATTAACCCGGGACATGCAGGTCATCTCAAACGCCTCCTGCACAACAAATTGTCTGGTGCCGATGGCCAAGGTGCTACATGACGCATTCGGCATCGAGCGTGGCTACATGGTCACCATCCACTCGTACACCGGTGACCAGAAAACGGTAGACACATTACACAAGGATCGCCATCGCGCCCGTGCCGCCGCTCTCTCGATGATCCCGACCTCCACTGGTGCCGCCAAGGCCGTCGGCTTGGTGTTGCCTGAGTTGGCGGGCAAACTCGACGGCACTTCGATCCGCGTGCCGACGCCCGATGTCTCCCTGGTTTCGCTGGACGTGGTGCTGAAAAAGCAGGCCAACAGGGACGAGATCAACGCAGCAATGAAGGCGGCTTCCGAAGGTGTGCTCAAGGGCATATTGGGCTATTCCACCGAGGCGTTGGTTTCCGCCGACTTTATCCATCAGCCGGAATCGTGTACTTTTGATGCGCCGCAGACCGTGGTGGTGGATGGTGCCCTGGCCCGCGTGATGGGCTGGTACGATAATGAATGGGGTTTCTCTAGCCGCATGTCCGACACTGCTGCATATTTTGGTGCACTGTGAGCAGAACGCTCGATGATGTGAACGTCGCGGGGCAGCGAGTTCTACTCCGCGCGGATTTGAACGTTCCCGTACAGGATGGCGAGGTGACCGATGCGACCCGGCTTGAGCGCCTAGTTCCTACCATCGCGGAACTGGTCGATAACGGCGCCAAGGTGATCGTGCTCAGCCATTTTGATCGGCCGCAGGGCAAATTCGTGCCCGCGCTGTCGCTAAGGCCCGTTGCAGAATCGCTGGGCCGTATCCTGGGCAAGCCGGTTGGTTTCGCAGCGGATTGCATTGGCCCAGAAGCGGAAAACGCCGTTGGCCGCCTGAACAATGGCGATGTTCTGGTGCTGGAAAACACACGCTTCCATGCCGGTGAGGAGAGGAACGACCCAGATTTCGTTGCCGCCTTGGCGAAGTTGGGTGATATTTTCGTGAACGACGCCTTCTCCGTGGCTCACCGTGCCCATGCTTCTACCGCTGGCGTGGCACGGCATCTGCCCTCGTTCGCTGGAAGGCTGATGCAGGCGGAATTGCACGCACTTGAAAAGGCACTTGGCAATCCGCAGCGCCCTGTGGCGGCCATCGTCGCAGGCTCCAAGGTCTCCACCAAGCTGGACCTTTTGAACAACCTCGTCACCAAGGTCGATATTCTCGTGATCGGCGGTGCCATGGCGAATACATTCCTCGCCGCGCAGGGTCATAATGTTGGCAAATCCTTGCAGGAGGGCGATTTGCATGGCCCCGCGCTAGAGATCCTAAAGACCGCTGCAGTCAAGGGCTGCGAGATCCTTCTGCCGTCAGATGTGGTTGTGGCCGAGAAGTTTGAGGCCAATGCGCCCACCCAGGTGGTAAAGATCGATGAAATTCCTGCGAGCGCTATGGTGCTGGATGTTGGTCCCGCAACGGTCGAAACCTTCATAAAGCGCCTGCCCGAGATCAAGACGATCATTTGGAACGGCCCGCTCGGTGCCTTTGAAACCAAACCCTTTGACGCTTCCACCAACACGCTGGCCAAGGCGATTGCTGAGGCCACGCAGGCGGGTAAGGTGATCTCGGTGGGCGGTGGTGGCGACACGGTTTCGGCATTGAAGCTGGCGGGTGTGCATGATGAGTTGACCTATCTCTCCTCTGCTGGCGGTGCTTTTCTGGAGTGGATGGAGGGCAAAATTCTCCCCGGAGTCGAAGTGCTAAGCAAGGCTTTCTCTAATCTGGGCTGAACTGCCCAAGGCTTGAAAAGCCGTCTTCCTCTAGGGAGGCGGCTTTTTTGTTTTGTAGGCGCGGGCGCCTGCCTGAGCTTGCGTAATGCCCAATGCGTTGGGTGGGTTCGTGCCGCTGGGCAAGCGCTGTGCTGAAGGAGTTGGCGGGAGGGGCAGCGGTGTTGCGCTGTGGGACTCGATCATGCGAATTACGGCTTCCGCCACCTCTGCCTGACCGCGCGTGACTAGGCTCAGGAGTCATTTTTTGAGATAGAAGGCGCCTGCTGCAACGAGAGTAATGGCAGTGCGGAAGATGTGTGGGGCATCTATCGTAGCGTGTTGCGATGCGCCGCTAATCCTTGATTTTGGCGAAC
>JAKAEC010000053.1 GCA_021818425.1 Pseudomonadota bacterium | reverse complement strand
GCTGCGCGCGCTGGTGGCTGGGCATATCGCTGCTGGTCAGCGCGAGCGCGCGCAATATGATGTCTATCCTCCGAACTTGTGGGAGCCGCACCGCAGTTACCGCTTCCAGTTGGGCAAGGAGCTCTACCGTTTGCTTGGTATCGCTAGGGAGGACAAAGCCGGGCGCCTTCGACAATATGACGAAAATTACCGGTTTTTTGGCGCGCCGGTGGCCCTTTTCTTCTCGCTGGACCGCCGTTTCGGGCCACCACAGTGGTCCGATATGGGCATGTTGATGCAGACCATCATGCTGTTGGCGGTGGAGCGCGGTCTTGCAACATGCGCGCAAGAAAGCTGGAGCAGTTGGCCGGATACGCTGGCCGGGTTTCTTGATCTAGCCCCCGGCGAGATCCTGTTCTCCGGTATGGCGCTCGGCTATGCCGATGACGCAGCGCCGGTCAATCGGCTGCGCTCAGCGCGGGCGGAGCTGAAGAGTTTCTGTACTCTGCACGGTCTATAACCATGCAGCCTAAAGATGCAGCCGGCATGCCTGCTGGCCCTGCCGCCAATCTAGTCAGACTCCTGAATGTCGAGGCGTTGGATGCGGATTTGTATCGCGGCGCCGTAACCACCGAACCCTGGAAGCGCACCTTCGGCGGCCAGGTAGCGGGCCAAGCCCTTGCAGCGGCCGCCCGCACAGTTGCGTCCGAGCGGGCGCCGCATTCCCTGCATGCTTATTTCATGCGGGGAGGCGATGCGCGGCAGCCAATCATTTATCAGGTGTTCCGCGACCGCGATGGCGGCAGCTTTTCTTCCCGCCGCGTGGTGGCGCTGCAAGGAGGCAAGCCAATCCTGAATTTCGCGGCCTCGTTTCATGTGCGCGAGGAAGGGTACGCACATCAATTTCCGATGCCAGAAGTGCCGTCGCCAGAAGAATTGCCCGATGAGGCGGAACTGGTTCTAAACTCCGAAGTCGCTATGCCCGGCGCGCCGCCGCCGCCGGGTTTGCGCGGTGCCCTGGAGTTTCGGCCGGTGGCGCCGGGGTTGCGCCAGGAAAGTCGGCCTCGTCCGCCCTGCCAGCATTACTGGTTCCGGGTGAAAGGGCGGTTGCCCGACGATCCGCTGCTTCACCGCCTCATAATCGCCTATGCGTCGGACGCATTGTTGCTGTCCACCGCCGTACTTGCGCAACCGGTGGCATGGACGACCGACCCACGCCATGTCGCCAGCCTGGACCATTCGGTTTGGCTGCATGGCGACGCCAGGGTCGATGACTGGTTGCTGTACAGCATGGACAGTCCCTGGTCTGGCCATGCGAGGGGTTTAAGCCGAGGGCTTATCTTCACCCGAGCTGGCCAGCTAGTGGCGAGCACTGCTCAGGAGGGGTTACTCAGGCTGGGCTAAGCCAGCTTAATTTGCGATCATTTCCACGCGCTGTTTGTTTAATGTTTTAAACACAATCCCATGCCCGGCGTTGCGCGAAAATGGGAATTGTTGTTTCATGGCATGGGTAAACCGAAAATTTGTGCCAGCATCCGGCGTCGCAGCCTGTTGTATTTTATGCTTAGTGAGAAGTGGAAGGCCACATGGAAACTCTCGGTCATTACATCAACGGCATGGCGGTTCATGGCGCTGGTGCACGCATGTTGCCGGTGTTCAACCCAGCTACCGGGGTGCAGAGCAGACAGGTGGCTGTGGCAACCCCGGATGAGGTGAATGCGGCCATTGAAGCCGCCGCCGACGCTTATCCGGCCTGGGCCGCCACTCCACCCTTGCGCCGGGCCCGGGTGATGTTCAAGTTCAAGGCGCTGATGGAAGCTCATGCGGACGAATTGGCTGAGATCATTTCTGCCGAGCATGGAAAGGTGTTTTCCGATGCGCGGGGCGAGGTGATGCGCGGCGTCGAGGTCGTGGAATTTGCCTGCGGCATTCCGGAGCTGCTGAAGGGCGAGTTCACCGAGAATGTTGGCACTAATATTGACAGCTACAATATCCGCCAGGCCCTGGGTGTGTGCGTGGGTATTACGCCGTTCAACTTCCCTGCCATGGTGCCGCTGTGGATGTTTCCCATCGCCTTGGCCTGTGGCAACAGTTTCGTCCTAAAAGTTTCAGAAAAAGTGCCCTCTGCCGCTTTGCGCATGGCGGCTCTGCTGAAAGAAGCCGGGCTGCCGGATGGCGTCTTCAACGTGGTGAATGGCGACAAGGACGTTGTAGAGCGGTTGCTGCATGATCCGCGTATCGCCGCCATCAGCTTTGTCGGCTCAACACCGATCGCTGAACAGGTTTATGCGGCCGGCACTAAGGCGGGCAAACGCGTTCAGGCGCTGGGAGGTGCCAAGAACCATCTCGTTATCATGCCGGATGCGGATCTGGACCAAGCGGTGGATGCGCTGATGGGGGCTGCTTATGGATCAGCGGGTGAGCGCTGCATGGCGGTTTCCGTGGCCGTGCCTGTGGGCCCGGTGGCCGAGCCGCTGATCGAGCGTATCTGCCAGCGCGCGCGTTCTCTTAAGATCGGCCCCGGTGCAGACAGGCAGGCAGAGATGGGCCCGCTTGTAACAGCCCATCACAAGGCGAAGGTCGAAGCCTATATCGCCCAGGGCGAGGCGGAAGGCGCGGAACTGGTGCTCGATGGCCGCGGGCTGAAGCTACAGGGCAATGAGAACGGTTATTTTACCGGCCCGACTTTGTTCGATCATGTCACGCCCGAGATGGCTATCTACAAAGAGGAAATCTTTGGTCCAGTGCTGAGTGTGGTGCGCCGAAACAGCTTTGATGCGGCGCTGGAGTTGGTGAATAAGCACGAATTCGGTAATGGCGCTGTCATCTACACCGCCGACGGCGACACCGCCAGAGCCTTCTCAAGTGGCGTGTTGGCCGGCATGGTGGGAGTGAACGTGCCCATTCCAGTACCGATGGCGTTCCATTCTTTCGGTGGCTGGAAGCGCTCCATATTCGGTGACCACGCCATCCATGGGCGCGAGGGCGTGCGGTTCTACACCCGCATCAAAACCATCACCGCCCGCTGGCCGACTGGCATAAGAAGGGGTGCCGAGTTCGCCATGCCGACGATGAAATGAAGATGAAATAGAATGGACAAAATAATGAAGGTGGTACGCTATATACCGTCGCTTTCATTTTAAGAATAAATTTGGGAGTAGAGCAGTGTACCCTCCGGAGAAGTCATGCGCTTGATCCTCGCCCTGCTGTTGCCTTGGTTCCAATTCTTCACCATTGGCCGGCCGTTAGCGGGGCTATTCTGCCTAGTGTTGCAGGTCACGCTCATCGGGTGGATTCCGGCGGCCATATGGTCGGTCTATGCCCTCAGCCAATACAAGACTGACAGGAAGATCGAAAAAGCCTTGGATAGGCGCTGAGATCCGTGTTTGGCCAGCCGCGTTCGATGCCCTGTTCAGCGAAGCGGCAGTATCCGGCGTAGCACGTCGTCCTTCAGCACGTAGTGGTGGAGCAGCGCGGCCGCGGCATGCACGCCCGCGAGAGCCATGATGACCCAGGCGGTAATGTCGTGCACCTGATCGACATAATAGCCAGCAGTACGCGAGAAGCTGCCGAACGGCGAGGGAATCAACATGCTGAAGAAATCGATCGGATGATTGCGCGTCCAACCTGTCATGAAGCCAAGGGCGATTTCTGCGACAAGTAAGACATAAAGCAGGCGGTGGGTCAGCCGGGCGGCGGTATCCAGAAAATCGCCGCCGTGGTTGAAGGATGTGAGGTTCGGCCGTAGGCGCCATGCCAATCGCAGGCCCAGCACGGCCGCGAGGGTTACCCCGAAAGACATATGCAATTGCACCATCAGATGATGCGTCGGGCGGGGAAAAAACCCCCAGAGTTCCGCCAGTAGAAATTGCGTCACTACCAGCAGTGCAGTCAGCCAGTGCAGTGCGATGGTCAGTCCGTCGTGGCGGGAGGCGCCAGAATGGGCTGATGGCAGGGGGATGGTGACATTGTTCATCTTGATCCGTGCAGATACAACGCGGCTTGCGCTATCATGTGGTCTTGATCTGACGCAAATTACTGGCTAGCGCTGGGCCGGTTTGAAACGTCCCAGCGTATGGCTATAACCGATTGAAATCGACCTTCATCGATCGGCTTGAGGCGGCATGCATATAACAAGAACTTAATGTTTTCTTGTGGATACGTAGAGACGCCGGGGCTATATCCAAGTCATGATACAATGCCTGCCTTTGCCCGCTCTTTCACGGGATTGTGCCTTGTTTCTGGACATTGATGGCACGCTGCTCGATTTTTCCCTCTCCCCGGATCGTGTTTTTGTACCGCCTGAGCTGCCGCCTCTGCTTCGCCGTCTCGAGGCTTGGCTTGGCGGCGCACTGGCGCTGCTCTCCGGGCGTAAACTTGCGGATATTGATGCGTTGTTTGGTCCAGGCTTTGCTGCCGGAGCCGAGCACGGAGCCCTCTTGCGCGCTGCAAATGGCGAGATGATCGTTGAGACGAGCCCAAACTCGACTCTGGCGGTTCTGGCGGCGCCGCTACGTGAAGCGGTGGCCGCCCGCCCCGGAACCCTGTTGGAGGAGAAGAGTTTTGGTCTTACCCTGCACTGGCGCGCCGCCCCGGCCATGGCGGGGGAATTGACGGTGTTGGCCGGTAAACTCGCCGCGCCGCACCCAGAGCTATTGCTGCTGTCTGCGCATGAGGCACTCGAGATTCGTCCGCGCGGCACAGATAAAGGAGCGGCGCTAGAAACCTTCATGAGCCGGCAGCCTTTTGCGGGGCGGCGACCGATTTTTGTCGGTGACGACGTGACCGACGAACCTGCGATTGCCAGCGCTAGCGCGATGGGCGGGCTGGGGTTGCATGTGGCGCGCGACTTCGGAGGAGCCACTCAGATTGTACGCACTTGGTTAGCAGAAAGCTTGGAGCAGGGGGGGGGCGGTGCAACGGCCTGACCTGAATTTGGCGGTGATAGGCAACGGCGCCATCGCCTCTCTCATCGACCGCCAGGGAACGCATGTCTGGTGCTGCTGGCCGCGGTTGGATGGTGATCCGGTATTTCACACACTGCTTGGCGAGGCCGATGGCAAGGGCGGGCTCTCCGTCGAACTGGCCGAGCAGACTGAGGCCAGTCAGACCTATCTGCCAAATACACCGATCGTAGAAACTATCCTGCGGGACATCCACGGCAACGCTCTACGTGTGCTGGATTTTTGCCCCCGCTTTCGACTTTACGGCCGGATTTTCCGTCCCCCGATGCTGGTGCGCCGGCTGGAGCCCCTTGCCGGCAGGCCGCGTGTCACGGTGCGGGTGCGGCCAGGCTTTGGGTATGGCGAGCAACATCCACCACCCGCTATCGGCAGTCATCATCTGCGTTTCAATGGTCCGGACTTCTCACTGCGCGCCACCACGGACATGCCGATCGCGCATATCGTGCATGAGCAAGGGTTCACGCTCGGCCGACCAGGCACGCTGATTCTCAGCGCTGATGAACCACTTGACCAGTCGCCAGCCTCCCTCTACGCGCATTTCTTTGCGGAAACCCAGACTTATTGGGAGGATTGGGTTGCCAATCTGAATGTGCCATTCGACTGGCAAGACGCTGTCATCCGTGCCGCTATTACGCTTAAGCTCTGTTCCTACGACGATACCGGCGGCATTGTTGCGGCACTGACCACCTCAATCCCCGAGGCGCCGGGGTCCGGGCGCAATTGGGATTACCGGTTCTGCTGGCTGCGAGATTCGATGTTCACCATCTCGGCGCTGAATCGGCTCTCGGCCACGCGCACGATGGAAACCTTCCTGGGCTTTGTGCTGGATACAATTACCAGCTCAGGCCCGCGCGAGTTGCCTCCGTTGTTCCCGATCGCGCCGGGCATGGATCTTGATGAGTTCATTGCCCCGGCGCTTAGCGGTTACGGGGATAGTGATGGCCCGGTACGCGTGGGCAACGGCGCGGCTCCACAGCGGCAGAACGACGCCTATGGTGCCATTATTCTCAGCCTCACGCAGCTTTATTTCGACCGCCGCTTGAAAGTGCGCGGCGACATGGCGCTCTACGAGCAGCTCTGCCAGCTGGGAGAGTTGGCAGAGCGCGTGGCGCTCGAACCGGATGCAGGGCCTTGGGAATTCCGCGGCATGGCTAGGGTACATAGCTTTTCGGCCGCCATGTGCTGGGCGGCCCTCTCACGCTTGGCGATGATTGCCACCATGCTAGGGTTGGAGGCTGAGGCCGCGAGCTGGACCCTACGTGCGCAGAATTTGCGCGCGGAGATTTTGCATCGCATCGTTACGAAGGACGGATGGCTGTCTGGCGTGCTGGACGAAGAGGTTGCGGATGCGTCGGTGCTCGTGCTGCCGAGCATCGGCTTCATCGAATCCGGCTCGCCGGAGTTCTCCGCGACGCTGGACATGGTAGAGCGCCGATTGATGAATGGCGGTTTCGTGATGCGCTATGACGCGCCGGACGATTTTGGCCTGCCGGAAACCGCCTTCTTGCTGTGCAGTTTCTGGTATGTGAACGCGTTGGCTATGGCGGGCAGGCGCACGCGGGCAATGGAGATTTTTGAGCGTATCCTTGCCGCACGCAACCATGTGGGCCTGCTCTCTGAAGATGTGGCACCGCCGGTTAGGGGCGAGCCGGCCAAGCTCTGGGGCAATTTCCCGCAAACCTATTCTCATGTCGGTTTGATTCTATGTGCCATGAGGCTTTCTCGTGGCTGGGAGGAGGGATTGTGGCGCGCCTCGTAATTGTCTCCAACCGAGTGCCGGACGTGTCCGAGGGATCCGGTCCGCGTGCCGGTGGTTTGGCGGTTGGCCTAGCGGATGCGCTGCTTCCAGGCTCGCTGTGGTTCGGCTGGTCCGGTGCGCGCGTAGCCGAGCGCTCGGACA
The DNA here is from genome assembly GCA_021818425.1 of Pseudomonadota bacterium. Lineage (GTDB taxonomy): Bacteria > Pseudomonadota > Alphaproteobacteria > Acetobacterales > Acetobacteraceae > Acidocella. The sequence goes on along the minus strand of JAKAEC010000053.1, from coordinate 4,329 downwards.
AGATACGCAGTCTTGTCTCAGAAGGCGTTACGTACGCCACGATCGACCTCGCTGAGGACGATTACCACGCATATTATCTCGGTTTCTCTAATGCCACGCTGTGGCCATTGTTCCACATGATGCCGAGCTTGGTGAATTTCGATCGCGCGGGTTACGCGGCTTATCGCGATGTGAATGAGCAGTTCGCAAACGCGCTGCTGAAGCTGATCCAGCCGGATGATCTCATATGGATTCACGACTATCAACTGTTGGGTGTTGCCGCTGCGCTGCGCCGGTTTGGGGTTCGCAACCGCATTGGCTTCTTTTTGCATATTCCGTTTCCGGCGCCGGCTATGTTTGACCTGCTGCCGCCAGCAGAAGAACTTCTGCAAGGGCTGCTGGCGCATGACGTCGTGGGCTTCCAGACTGGCCAGGATCTTGGGCATTTCCTTTCTGCTTTGCGCCAGCGCGATATTTTTGTGCAGGGGCATGACGCGCGGCACGACGGGCGGCTGGTACGCGGCGTCGTCACGCCAATCGGCGTAAACGCGGAACTACTCAACCGCCTTGCCGTGCGCGCCGCTCGGCGCGTTGAGGCGCGACGCGTGGTGGATAGTCTATCCGGCCGCGCGCTGATGATCAGCGCCGATCGGCTGGACTACACAAAGGGCTTGCCTGCACGCTTCGATGCCTATGGCCGCTTCCTTTCGTGTTTTCCTGCGCAGCGGAGGCGGATCAGCTTTTTGCAGGTGGCTGCACCTTCGCGCGAGGAAGTGGAGAAATATAAGGCACTGCGCGACGAGCTGGATTACAAGGCGGGTGCCATCAATGGCGAATATTCCGATTTCGACTGGGTGCCTCTGCGCTACATGACCCGTGCGGCGGGGCGCGGACTCCTCGCTGGGTTGTTTCGAATTTCGCGCATCGGTCTGGTGACGCCCTTGCGTGATGGGATGAACCTTGTGGCCATGGAATATATCGCCGCTCAGGACGAGGCGGATCCCGGCGTGTTGATCCTTTCGTGCTTTGCAGGAGCAGCCGCGCTTTTGCCCGAGGCCCTGCTGGTGAACCCATACGATGTCGACGAAATGGCGGAGGCTATAAATGCCGCTTTGCTGATGACGAAGGAGGAACGCCAGGAACGCCACGCCGCGCTGTTGGCGCAGATTCGCACGCATGATGCCGCCGCCTATAGCCGCAGCTTTGTCTCGGTGCTCGCACAAGGAGCCTGCGGCAGCGGATGAAGCGCCACCGCCGCCGCGTGGTTTATGCTGGCTTTCCGGGGCATGGGTGGCTATGCCAGGATCCATGCGCGACGCCATAGCACCGTATCAGGCGAAAGGTTCCGTTTTCGAGGTGTGGCAGGTTTTCCTGCGTTTGGGTTTGACAAGTTTTGGCGGTCCGCTTGCGCATCTGGGCTATTTCCGTAGGGAATTCGTGCTGCAAAGGAAGTGGCTGAGCGAAGAAGCCTATTCTGATCTTCTCGGGCTGTGCCAATTTCTGCCAGGCCCTGCCAGTAGCCAAGTAGGATTTTCCATTGGGCTGCTGCGCGCCGGGCTGCCGGGCGCGCTCGCCGCCTGGGCTGGTTTCACACTGCCCTCGGCCATTTTGCTGGTACTGTTTGCGATCTGGGCAGATGCGCTTACCGGTCCGGCGGGGCAGGGGGTGTTGCATGGGCTCAAGCTCGTGGCTGTCGCGATCGTCGCGCAGGCGGTCTGGGGCATGGCGCGGCGTTTATGCCCAGACAAGCCGCGCGCCGCCATCGCCGTCGCGGCGGCTTTGGTCATTTTGTTCAGCGCGTCAGCCCTGGCGCAGCTTTCGGTGATCGTTCTGGGCGCGCTGGCTGGGGTGTGGATCTGCCGTGCCGAACCCGCTGCTGTTTCCGGCCATGCGGTTTTTCCTGTCTCCCGGCGAACGGGGGTGCTGGCGCTCGGGGCGTTTTTCCTGCTGCTGTTTGGTCTGCCGGTGCTGCACTCAGTTATCTTTTTGCCCGGCCTTGCCATGTTTAATGCCTTCTACCGTTCCGGCGCTCTAGTGTTCGGCGGCGGGCATGTGGTCTTGCCGCTGTTGCGCGGTGCTTTCGTTACCCCCGGCTGGGTAAGTGATAGCAGCTTTCTGGCCGGCTATGGTGCGGCGCAGGCGGTACCCGGTCCGCTATTCAGTTTCGCTGCCTATCTTGGCGCCGTGGCCCGTGCGGTGCCGCATGGCGTGGCGGGGGCGGTTTTGGGGCTAGCGGGCATATTTTTACCGGGCCTGCTGATTCTCATCGGGGCGCTGCCTTTCTGGCATGAACTGCGTGTCCGCCCAGGGGCACGGGCGGCTATGCAAGGGGTGAACGCGGCCGTGGTTGGGCTGCTGGGGGCGGCGCTTTACAACCCGGTCTGGACCAGCGCAGTGAAAACGCCAGGCGATTTCGGCATTGCCTTGCTGGGTTTCGCGCTGCTCACGGTCTGGGAGGTTCCGCCGCTGCTTGTCGTGGCGGTGAGCGCTGCCGGCGGGGTGGCACTGGCGCTAGTCTGAGCCATGGAAATTAATTGACAAAGCAAAGCTGGTGCGAACGCGTGATAACGCATCCCCTTTTAAACCATGGATATGGCGTGCAGGAGGCTTCCGCCGCTCCTCCAGAGCATGTAAAGTGCCACCGCGAAGATTAGCCCGGCGAACACCGCCGTCAGCATTCCCCGTTCCGCCGCCAAGCGCCGCGCCGACGCCGCGCCCAGAACGCCTCCCACGATGCCGCCCATAATGAATATAATCGCCAGCCCCCAGTCCACGTAGCCTGAGGCGGCGTAGTTCAGCGCCGTTGTCAGCCCGAATGCCGCTACCGCCACCAATGAGGTGCCGACGGCATTGAGCATCGGCATATGGGTGGAGGCGATGAGGCCAGGCACGATGAGAAATCCGCCACCGATGCCGAAAAAACCAGAGAAAATGCCAGTTCCAAACCCGAAGCCCAGCACCTTCGGCGCATTTTCGCGATTGCACTGTACGCTGGTCAAGCCTTCATTGTGGCGCTTGCGGAGCATGGTGACGGCGATGCCGATCATCAGCAGTGCGAATAGAAACAGTAGCTTTTTGCCGTCCACAGCTTTGCCTAACGTGGACCCTGCTAGCGCTCCGACGACGCCTGCCGCAGCGTAAAGCCCGCCGCAGCGCCATTTTACCGTCTGCGTGCGAGCATGATGAAAAAGCCCGCTTAGCGCATTGACCGCCACCGCCAATGCGCTGGTGCCGATCGCGACATGTGCGTCCCGTATACCGACTAGGTAGACCATCAGCGGCACAGCAAGAATTGAACCGCCGCCGCCGACAAGCCCAAGTGTAAACCCGACTAGCGAGCCGCTGCCCGCCCCGAGCAGATATTGTGCTGTTGAGAGGTTCATTCAGGGGCTCGCTGGCGCAGGGGGAGGAGGGCCATCCATTCCCGGCCTTTCAGCACGCCATACCAATAGATTAGCGGCAGCAGCCGGTCTTTTAGGAACGCATGACATGGCTTGGCCTGAAGTATGTTTCGTTGCCGGTATGTTGGTATATGGTGCTAAGTCAAGATGGGAATTCAAGGCGACGCAATTGGGATTGAACGTCTCCGGCCAGTGGTTGATTGCGCTCCTAAGCAAGGAGGATTCCTGCGGCGACGGTGAGCACACAATGGGAGGTGTCGTAGTCATCTAACCGGTCCTTCTCTGGTATGAGCACGATGGCAGAGCTTCTGACCCGTTGCATGCCACGGCGCAGCGCCCGCGACAGTGGGCGACAGGTGATTTGCTTTGTGTTCACCTCATCACCTCATGGTAATCCTCCGGTACTCTGAGGCTTATTCGTTTCGGGCGCGCTCTGGTTGACAATGATCTTATACGTACCCATGCCCGTAAGCATCGCCAGCACGAAGACGATGGCCCCATGTGGATTAAGTGAGACATCAGCGATGGCCGCGCCGGGGCATAGCCCGGCGATGCCCCAGCCGACGCCGAACAGAACCGCGCCTACCACCAGCTTGGCGTCGGGCTTCGACGTATTCGACAAATTAAAGCGATGCGCGCTCAGTGGAGCGCGCAGTCTCGCCTGAATACGCCAAGCAATTCCCATCGGTATCATCGCCCCGGCCATGACAAATATCAGAGTCGGGTTCCATGCGCCGAAAATATTCAGAAAGCCGAGCACCTTTGCGGGATTAGCCATGCCAGAAAGAGCCAGCCCAGCACCAAACAAGGTGCCTGCCACCAGAGCGGAGATCGCCTGTTTCATGACAATCCAATCAGCCTTAGGACAGCTACAGTAGAGATGCCACTGGCCATGAAAATAATTGTTGCGATAATGGAGCGTATGGAAAGTCGCGATATGCCGCAGATG
>JAKAEC010000052.1 GCA_021818425.1 Pseudomonadota bacterium | reverse complement strand
CGATGCGGGTTCCTGCAATGGTTGCGAGTCAGAACTCCAGGCCCTGAACAACCCGTTCTACAATCTTCACCGGCTCGGCGTCTTCTTCACCGCATCGCCGCGGTTTGCGGATGTGCTTCTTGTGACCGGCCCCGTCACCCACGCCATGCGCGGCCCGCTTCTTGCCGCCTATGAGGCGATGCCGGAACCGCGCTGGGTCATGGCGATCGGCACCTGCGCCGTTGCCGGCGGCACCGCAGGCGGCGGAGAATTCTGCGCGAACGGTTTGGAAGGCATCCTGCCAGTCGATCTCTATCTCCCCGGTTGCCCGCCGAACCCGGCCGCCATCATCGAAGCCTTCATGCTCCTGCTGGCGCGCAAGCAGCAAAGAGTCAAAGGAGGGCGATATGCTGGTTGATCTTTCGATCCTGCTTCCTTTCCTGCTGATCCTCGCGCTCATCGCAGCACTCGTGCCGCGCGGCACCGGCGCGGCACGCATCCTCCTGGCCTGTGCGGCTGCCGTTGGCGTTTTGCTGTGTTGCGGGGATCTTGTGATCCCTTCACCAAGCTTCACGCTGCCGTTCGGACCAAACATAGAGGGGACAGCCTACCAGCTCGATACCAACGCAGCCTGGCTGCTCGGCTTTGGTTTTGCCGCGGCCTTTTTCGTCTTTATCGCTGGGCCTCGTGGCCGCGCGCCGCGGGGCTGGTGTTTCGGGGCAGCGATGAGTCTGCTCGGCGCCTATGGCGTGGCCGGACTGCAGGACGGCATATCCTTCCTCGTCGCGTATGAAATCATGAGCCTGGGTGGCGCCGTGATGATCATGGCGGATGGCCAAACGCAGGAATCTGGCAAGCCGGTGCTGTTCATGCTGGCCTTGCTGGAAGCCGGCGCTGTGGCCCTCCTGGCTGCGTATCTTGCCTTGTCGGTCATGGGTGGTTCCACGGCATTTGCCAGCTTCCTCGCTGGTGCCCAGGCTCTGCCGGGCGGTCTGCGGTTATTCATTGGCCTTCTACTGCTCGCCGGTTTCGGCGCGAAGATCGGTATCATTCCCTTCCATGAGTGGTTCCCGGATGCCTATGGCGCCGCTGGCGGAGCCACGGGAGCCCTGATGTCGGGGATCGTCCTTAATGCCGCCTTCTTCGCCTTGGGCAGGAGCCTCCTGACATGGTTCCAGGCCAGCCCTGAGGTCACACTGGAGCTTGGCATCATTCTGGTTGCGGCGGGCGTCATCAGCGCTGTGGTCAACGCGCTCTATGCCTTCCAGCAGGAGAGTTGGCGACGGCTCCTCGCCTTCTCATCCGCCGAGAACGGCTCGGTTGCCGTCGCCCTGCTCGGCGCTTCGCTCATCTTCGCGCAAAACGGCTCCGGGCCGCTCAGCGGCCTGGCCTGGATCGCGGCCCTGCTTCATCTGGCGGGCCACAGTCTGGCCAAGACAGGATTATTCCTTTCCGCCGACGCTGTGGCAATGACAGCGGGCGACGACAGGCTAACCCAGCGCGGACTGCTGGCGGGCCGTGCGCCCTGGCTAGGCATCGGCGCCCTTATCGCGGTGATGAGCCTTGCCGCCATGCCGCCTCAGGCTGGGTTTGTCTCCGAGTGGTATCTCTTCCAGACCTTCTTCCAGGGCTTCCATGTCACCTCTCTTGCGGGGCGCCTAGCGCTGGTCCTGGGTGGCGCCGGGTTGGCGCTGACCGCCGCCATTGCCTTCGCCATGTCCATCAAGCTGTTCGGGCTAGGCTTGCAGGGCGACAATTCCCACTCGCCGAAATCCATGCCCGGCCGCCATCAGGGCACGGTCTTCGTGCTTGGTATCCTGGTGCTGGCTCTGGCCGTCGGCATGCCGTTATGGCTGCGCGATATGGCCGGAGCTGGTTTCGGCAGCGGTGTCGGCGCATCGCTCGCGATGCGGGATGGCTGGCTGCTGGTTCCGCTGACATCGAGCTTCGCCTTCATCTCGCCAAGCAAGCTGATCATCGCAATGCCCCTGTTGGCGCTGATCCCGCTGGCGCTTCTATTTATTTCCCGGAGCCGATTCCAGGTCCGTCATAGTGCCGTATGGTATGGCGGTCTGCCTCAAGACCCGGTTCAATCCGCGACAACGCAGTTGACCTTCGCCAACGCGATGCGGACCTTTTATGGTTTCGTCTATCGTCCGCGCGTGCATATTGAACGTGACTATAGTGATGGCGAGGATGGCCGCGGATATTTTCTCAGCCAACTCAGTTTCTCGCATGACGTCGCGCCGATTTTCGGGCCTCTACTATTCCGGCCGCTTGAACGCCTGGCCCTGTTTTTCGCCAAAGTTGCCCGCCGTATTCAGTCAGGAAGCCTCAATCTCTACCTTGGGATTATTGGGGTGATTCTGGTCATCCTGCTAGCGACAATTCTTTTCTAGGATTTGGAGAATGCCTGATATTCGCGCCCTCAAGATGTATTTGCTCGTCGCCATCGGTGGAGCGCTGGGCAGCATGGCCCGCTTCTGGTTGGGCAATCTGGGCGCGACTCTCACGAGTGCCGTCTTTCCCTGGGGCATCATCTGGGTCAACTGGATCGGCTGCTTCGTCATCGGCTTTTTCAGCGAGGCAACCCGCACCACCGGATTGCTCCAGGTATCCCCTGAAACAAGAAATTTCGTCATTGTCGGCATATGCGGCGGGTTCACGACCGTCTCATCGTTCAGCCTCGGCACGCTAGCATTATTGGACGCAGGGCAACTTATCCAGCCGCTCGCCAATGTCTTGCTTTCAGTCATTGGCTGCATGATCGCCGTCTGTCTCGGCGTGTGGCTGGTACGATTTACACACCTCTCAGAAGGTGAAAGCGAATGGAGCGATTAAGATGTCCAATGTCATTCTTGCAGTTCTTACCAAGGTAGAAACGGTCCCTTGCATTCTGGCGGCCGCTGAGCGTCTTGGGGTGCTTCTTGGTGGGGCAAAGATTGAGGCCCTTGTCATGAGAGTGCCTCCGCTTTCGACCATTCTTCCGACCGAGGAAAGCCTAACGAAGGAACAGGAACAACACATCCGGCAGCATGAAGCCGAGCGCTCCGAAGCTATCCGGCACGTGTTTGACAAGTGGAAGGAGCGGCATGGTGGCACCGGCGAACCAAGCTGGATCGATGAAGAAGGGATAATTGAGGCGCTCGTCAAGAAATGGGGCGAACGAGCGGATTATATCATCGTTGGTCAGCCGCCGGCACATGGTAGCCGGGCCGAGTATGATGCGTTGCATGCGGCTCTCTTTGTCTCCGAGCGTCCTGTTCTGATGATGCCTACGCAGGCGGGTACAGATTTTGGAAAAACCGTCGCCATAGCCTGGCGAGATGATAAGTTTTCGCTTCACGCAGTTATGGATGCGCTCCACTGCATTCAACGATCTGCATCGCTGCATGTCCTGATGGGCTACCGCGAGGGCGCTCAACTGCCCCAAATTCCAGAGGTACTGACCGAGCATGGCATGGCGGTAGCAGAACATGATCTGCTCATCGGAAAGGACCCTTTCGGCGCGCAACTTCTAGCCAAGGCCCATGAAGTGAATGCCGATCTCCTGGTCATGGGCGCGTTCGTCCACAGCGCATGGCGCAACATGCTGTTTGGGGGCGTTACCAGATATATGCTCGATCATGCCGATCTACCCGTCCTAATGCGGCATTGATGCCGCATTAAGCGGCAACTGGTTCATTGTTCTCACTTTTTCTGGCAGGAAGTTATGCAACCATTTACTCTAGTTCTCGTTCGTCACGGTCATGTCGAAGGCATCCACCCGGAGCGCTTTCGGGGAAGGATAGACCTTCCGTTGACTCCTCTCGGCCGCAGGCAAGCCACCGCGACTGCCGATTTCATTGCGTCTCACTGGCCGGCCGCGGCCATCTACGCTAGTCCGCTTTCAAGATGTGTGGACACCGCAACCGCCATCGGCAAAGCCCAGGATAAGATCATACATCCGCTGCCGGAGTTGCTCGATATCAATTACGGAACATGGCAAGGCCGGGAGCGCGAAGAAGTCAAGGCTGCGGAGCCTGAGCTGTTCAAAGCATGGATGGAGCAGCCGCAACTGACCGTGATCGACGGCGCCGAGACGCTGCAAGATGTCCAGGCACGGTTGGCAAGAGCACTCTATATCATGCGCAAAGCTCATCCTGACGGCACCGTGATCGCCGTTGGCCACGATAGTACCAACCGCGTGTTCCTGACTTTGGCGCTCGACTTGCCGTTATCGAGATATTGGCATTTGCAGCAGGATCCGTGTGCCATCAATATCCTGCGATTCGGCGCGGATGGCTGCCGCGTGGTGTCGGTCAACCAAACATCTCACTTGACAGGCATCGCCGACTGACCATGTTCTTGGAATATCTTCTGGTCGCCATCGGGGGCGCCCTCGGCACCATAGCCCGCTTTTGGTTCGCGGCCACCATGACCGCGATCACCGGACCTGCGTTTCCTTGGGGCACGTTAATCATCAATGTCGTCGGCTCCTTCGTCATAGGCGTTCTCTCGCATTACGCCCGTGCCGGAGCCATCCCGCATATTCCGCCAGATGTGGCCGTTTTTACGATGGTGGGGATTTGCGGCGGTTTCACAACATTCTCCTCTTTCAGCCTGCAAACGCTCGATCTTGCGCGGGGTGGCAAGCTCTTTCATGCCGGTGCCTATATTGTGTCATCGGTCGTACTTTGCCTGATTTTCGTCTGGTTCGGAGCAGAACTCTAACCGGTATTGTCATCGCGTAAAATGACCCGCTCAGGAGGTTCTATGAGTGACGCGGAATCCATGCATCCGGTTAGTATTCTTTCTCCTGGACATATTGAACTTCAGGAGACTCATCATATTGACAAAGATCCCAATTATTTCGGTGATCTCGCGGTCGACTACATCCTCGATGCCGTGACGAAGGAATTTGAAGCCTACGATCTTCGTCCTCTCTACCGATATATTCCTCATCAACAGGACGTTATTGCCTATCGGCAAGCGACCTTGTTGGACCTATCCAGTGCATCACTTAGCATACCGGTGAGAAATTTTGCCGCAGCGATGATACGTGTACGGGCACTCAAGGAACTCGCTAAAAAATGTTTCAACAAGTATCAAGCTGCAGCCTATATCCTCGCGGCTATCAATAAATATTGCGCGAGCGTGCGGGCGCTCGAAACTGGGTTGGCTGCCGCCAACCCGAAATCGGAAGGGCTTCAGGCGCTGCTCGCGGCACTACACGATTACATTATTTCGCCGTCGTTTGAGGAATTGGCCCAGGGGGCCATGCATCACCGGACTGTGCTCGACACGATCCGCTATACCGTTTTGATTCACGAGGGTTCAGTCACAGTCCGCGAATTTGTCGAAGAGCCAGATTATAACACCACCATCGCGCAGTTTTTCGCCCGCTTCCAACAGGGTGATGAAACCTCGCATGGCGAGAAGCCTGCAAGAGATTTATACATGGGCAACGTCCAAAATCGCATACTTGACGGCGTCGCGCAGCTCAACCCGGAGGTCTTCTCAGCACTTTCCGCCTTTGTCGAAAAACAGTCTAACTTCATTGACCCAATCCTTTCGCGCTTCGAACGCGAGGTCCAATTCTACTTGGCCTGGCTCGCCTTCACGGATCGGCTTGCCACCACGGGGCTCGAATTTTCCTTGCCGCGGCTGATCACGGATTACCGGATCGGTGCGCGGGCCGGTTTCGATCTCGCCTTGGCAGAAAAGCTTCGAGCCGAGGAGGGTAAAATCGTGACCAACGACTTCTATCTCGACGGCGCAGAGCGCATTTTTGTCGTGTCTGGTCCTAATCAGGGTGGTAAGACCACCTTTGCGCGGATGATCGGTCAGATGCATTATTTTGCGAACCTTGGCCTCACGGTGCCAGGGTGTGATGTCCGATTAAAATTCTTCGACCGGATATTCACCCATTTCGAGAGGGAGGAAGCACTCACCACCCTGCACGGCAAACTATATGATGATCTGACGCGAATTCATGCCATTCTCGAATCGGCGACGGCGGATAGTCTGATCATCCTCAATGAGATATTTAACTCGACGGCTCTGAAAGACGCGCTATTTCTGGCGGACGCTGTGCTGCGGCGGATCATCAAGTTGGGCGCGCTCGGCGTATGCGTCACCTTCATGGACGAACTGGCAACGCTTGGCCCCGAGACTGTCAGCGTCACCAGCATGGTTGAACCGGATAATCCCGCCAAACGCAGCTTCCGTGTCGTCCGCAGGCCGGCGGATGGCCTGGCTTACGCGTTGTCGATCGCGAAGAAGTACGGCGTAACCTACGAGCGATTGAAAGAGCGGCTGGCATGAAGGTACACCTGATGTTCCCTGACCGGGATTTCAATCTCGAAGCCAAACCGTTGGCCAACGAAGTCGACCTCGTGCAAGATCTGGAAATGGAGGCGCTTTTCGCCGCGATGGCGGCGGGCGATGAATTTCTTGGCAAGGTCGCACAGCGCGCAATCCCGGACGGTTTAAGCAACAGCCGGAAGATTGTGCTTTGGCGGCAGGCGGTTCTGCAAGATTGTCTTGCAAACGAAGAGACGATCCGCCTGCTTTATGGGATGACCTTGGAAGCGGCCCAGATTCGAAAGGGCATGTTTCTACCTTTTATCAGCAGCCATCCGAATATCATGCTTTCTGATGGTCGTCGTCTGTTGGAAGGGCTGCATGGGGTACTCTGCAACCTTTCAGCCTTCGCAAAACAGAATCTATCCCTCTTTCGCTCGGAGGGGCTCCGCAATCTGTGCGAAATGCTCATCGCGGATCTCTCTCCTGGTTATCTTGAGGAAATGAACCAGCATTTGGCTACGCTACATTTTCGCTTCGGCCTGCTGTTCAGCGCCAGACTCGGATGGGGAAACGAAGGAGTTGATTTCGTTCCGCGTTACTTCGCACCGGAACGCTGGGCTTGGTTGAAAGAGCTGCTCGGCAATGCGCCGCCACATTATAGGTTCAGTCTCGATCCCCGCGATGAGTCGGGCGCTCGGGAACTATCTGAGCTACAGGACGCCGTGCTGGTGGACATGGCGCAGATCACTGCCAGTGCCAGCAGCCATGTCGAGGCGTTCTTCACCATGTTGAGAACGGAGCTTGCCTTCTACATAGGCTGCCTCAATCTTCGCCACCAGCTTGTATCCAGAAATACCCCCATCTGCATCCCAGAAATGATCACCGAAGGCTGCTCGCTGCGGTTCGAGGATTTGCGCGATGCGTCCCTCACGCTGACGCTGACAGGAAACGTAATCGGCAATGATCTCGACGCTCTGGAAACTCCCTTGATCATGATCACCGGCGCTAACCAAGGCGGTAAATCTACTTTCCTGCGCAGTATCGGCCTGGCGCAGATGATGATGCAAGCCGGCATGTTCGTCACCGCCCGCGCCTTCGCCGCGGATTTACGAGATGGCGTCTTTACCCATTACCGCCGCCGTGAGGACAAAGGCCTGAACAGCGGCAAGTTTGACGAAGAATTACGCCGGATGAACCAAATTGTAGGCCAGATCGGCCACGCGCCGCTTTTTCTGTTCAACGAATCATTTGCCGCAACCAACGAGCGAGAGGGCGCAGAGGTGGCACGCCAAATCATCACGGCATTGGCTGAGGCCGGTGGGCGTGTGGTTTTCGTGACCCATATGTATGCACTCGCGGAGGCATTCGACGGAAAGGGACCGATTCCGGTATTCTTTCTACTTGCCGAGCGTACAGAAGACGGACGAAGGAGCTTTCGAATCCTGCCAGGCAAGCCACAGGACACAAGCTTCGGTCGCGATCTCTACCGTCAAATATTCCATGATGTGGCCGTATGAATTCCACGTCGGCACGTCAAGGAGGACTTTGACATTGGAGTATTCCGTAAGTAGTGCAACGCCATGCTCTAAAATGGCCGATAGGCGGAAGCGAGACCTGCTCCGCACTAGAGAGACGGGCCGCCCAAATGTGTTCGGTTGTCGTGGAGTGGGGTTGTATCCTCCGCTTTATGATTGCCATATCGAGGCTTGAATGAATGCGCCTCTGGCTGTTGAGTTCAGGGATCTGCGATGGGCGATCGTCGCGTCCCAATACCGCAGTCTCCGGCAAGCGGCAGAAGTTCTCAATGTCAGGCAATCGACCCTTAGCCGCTCTCTTCGTGACCTAGAATACCGCGTGGGTGCGCCACTATTTGAACGGACAAATGGAGGAACCCGACCGACACTTGCTGGGCGAGAGTTCCTTGACGCGGCCCGACGTATCGTTGAAGAAACGGAATCCGCCATCGCCCGGTTCAAAACTCGGTCTCTCGGCGAGAGCGGACGACTGACGATCGGTATCCACACGTCTCTCACTGCGGGGAATCTCCGCGCCACCTTGATCGAGTTTCGTCGCCGTTTTCCAGAAGTGGAAACCTATCTCGTTGACGGTTCGAGCGATCACCTCATCTCAGACGTCGCTAGGTCTGCAATCGACGTCGCTTTCCTTGTGGAGGGCAACACCAGATGGACCAGCAAGTCCCTATGGGTATGGAGCGAACGAGTTGTCCTCGCTCTCCCGGAAGGCCATGCGCTGGCACAGCGTGATATGGTCCGGTGGGACGATTTGCGGCATGAGTCGCTTCTCTTGCCGCTACGAGGTCCAGGGCCGGAATTTCTCAAGCTGCTGGTCAGCAAAACGGGATGCCCTGATCCTTGCCAACTACTTCGCCACGATGTGTCACTCGACCGGTTTCTTACGCTCGTTGGTGCCGGATGGGGGCTGCTACTCGCGTTGGAAGGGGCAACGGGAGCGACTTATCCAGGTGTGACTTTTCGGGAGATCCACGAAGCGGACGGCCCCGCACGGCTGAATTTTCGCGCCTATTGGCGTCAGGTGAACGGCAATCCGTCCCTACGCCCGTTCATCGAAATGCTACGTGAGCGCTATCCGGATCTTTCAGGCGAAGGCACGCCAGAACGAGGGTGATCGCGCCGGGCCTTTGCGAAAGCGCGATCGCTCGACATGAACTTCTGGATCATCGGGACGATCAGCTTGGACGGATCGGGAATGGGTTGCGCGGTCGTCCGGCCGAGCAGCTCGGCGTAGGTCAGGAGGTCGCGATGAACCGAGGCAGGGAGTTCCAGGATCACCTTAACGGGTTTATCGTCGGCGATTGGACCGAGCTTGAGTTTTGTCATGGAGTAGCCCCTGTTTGACCATAGGGCGACAATACCAAATCGTGCGTGACGATCACCCGGACGGGGAAGCCCGGCCGGATGGTGAGGGTCGGCTGGATGTTGAGCTGACGCTGGACAATCTGCTGGCCTGTCTGGCTGATGCTGTTCGAAGCACCTTCACGGAGCGCCTGGGCGAGGTTGTTCTCGGAATCACTCGTTCCCGCCTCGGCGCCCACGCTGAGGATGGTCGAGAGGATCGCCCCCTTGAAGAGCTGCCACCAATGGTAATCGACGCCGTCTTCCAGCCCGGCATAGCCCCCAGTATCCGCGCCCGGCAGACGCTCCAAGACGATCGACGTGCCATTGGGCATGATGAGCCGTGTCCAGACCAGCAGCACGCGGCTCTGCCCGAAGGCGACCGAGCTGTCGTACTGGCCGATCAACCGGGCTCCTTGGGGGATCAGCAAATATTGCCCGGTCGGGCTGTCATAAACATCCTCCGTCACCTGCGCCGTGATCTGGCCGGGCAGATCGGACTCGATGCCGGTGATGAGCGCAGCGGGGATCACAGTCCCGGCCTGCACGACATAGGGCGATGCAGCAGCTTGAAGCCGGTCCGGGCTAGTGGTTTCCTGGTCGGGCGGGGCATTCAGGAAGGCGGTCTTGCGATCCTGCATGTTCTGCGCTGCGCCGGCATCGATGGGCGGCGTCTGTGCCGTGCTTCCTGATGCGCCCGAGGCTCCTGCCGGAACGGACATGCTCATCGGCTGCGCCTGCTGGTTGATCTGTGCAAAGAGCTGGCTCACCCGCGCAGCCTCGGTCTCCTGGGCGAACCGCTGCGCCTCCGAGTCACCGCCAGTCGTCCCCGTATTTGGCGCCGCGCCCGCGTTCAGGATCGGCTTGCCGAGATCACCCGGCAAAGCCGGCCCGAGGGACGGGGCCTGGTGTGGCAGGCCGGTATAATCCTTCGGCAACCCGGCCAGACCATCGGCCGAAGGAAGATTCTGGGTGTTGAGAAGGTTCTGTCCGGTAGAGGCGCTGTTGCGCGTCTGGAGCGCGTAACCAAGCGCGGCCGCGATGGCTATGGAGGACGTGGAGCCAAGCAGGATCAGTGCCTTGCGGGATAGCCGGGTTACGCGCGGCTGTTCCCGCCGAAGCCGCAGATCGGCTGGCGCGACTGGCGCGGGAGTGCCGTCTTTCTCGCCTTCCCTGGTCATGATTGCGGCCTTCCGTCAGTGCGGACGATGCGCACGCGCTGCTCACTGTTCTTGTCGCCCAGCCGCAGCTCGGCGGCTGCGAAGAGCCGATCCACGATGTAGTAGTTGTCACGGACACGGTAATTGACCAGTTCGTCACCGCCTGCTGCCCCGATGACGAAGAGCGGCGGCATCTCGCCCTGGGCGATCCCGCTTGGGAACTCGATATAGACCTTCTGCCCATCATCGAAGGCACGCAGCGGCCGCCAGGGTGTATTGTCGCCCTGGATCTCGTAGCGGAAATTCAGCGTCGAGATGTCGATGCCGTTGTCGATCGGCGCGGCGGCCTCGGCCTGCTGGTTTTGCTGACGCAGCGCGATGAGTGCGTCTTCGGGATATTGCCACGAGACAGAGGCCATGTAGGTGCTGGGTGTCGAGTGCAGTTCCAGCAGATAGGTGCGCTGGTTGGTGTTGATGATGAGGTTGGTGGTAAGGTCGGGCCGCGTCGGCTTGACCAGGATGTGGACCTTCTGGGTGGCACCTGCACCACTCGTTGTATCGCCGATGATCCAGCGCACGGTATCGCCGGCCGCGACCGGCCCCGTTCCGGCGAGTTGCTCACCATCCTGGAGCGCGATGTCGGTGATCTCACCCGGAGAGGTATAGACTTGATAGAGCGCGCCGCTGGAATAGGGATAGACCTGCACCGCATTCACGAAACCGGCGATGACAGGCTGCACGCGCGCCGCTTCATTGGCCTCATTCACGCGCACCATCGGATTGGACGGCTCAGGCATCGGCCTGTCACCCGTGATGGGTTTCAATTGTCCGGGCAGCGGCAAAGGCTGCGGCAGTGTAACGATGTCGACTGGCGGCGGCGGATCGGCAACGAGCTTGGCGGGCTGCGCGTCATCGTAGTTGATCTGCGGCGGAATAAAATTATGCGTGCATCCGCCAAGTGCGGAGGCGGAAAGCATGAGAAGCACCAAGCCGGATTTACGGAAA
>JAKAEC010000116.1 GCA_021818425.1 Pseudomonadota bacterium | reverse complement strand
GCTGAAGCACGACGTGCCGGATTATGCCCCAACAATAGCTTTGAAACTGGCCCGGCCGCTGATAGACACTGAAACGTTGAAACGCGCAGCTGACCCGACGATGGAACAGCTTCTGCCCCAGTTCGAACCAATTGAACCGCCAGCGGAAGCCCAGGCCGCCCTGGCACTGGGTAAGCTAGCACGACTGCTGCCCGCCATGGTGGCAGCCCCCGTGCGCCCCGGCTGGGCTACGCGGCGTGAAGGAGCGGATTTGTTGACTGTGCCCGCCGCAGACCTTTTGGCTTATCCTTTGGAACTGGCCTCCACCCTGATGAAGGTAGCGGAGGTAGCGGTGCCGCTGGATGCGGCTCGCGATGCCAGGCTAGTAGCCTTCAGGGCGCTGGATCAGGGAATCGAGCATATGGCGATTCTGGTGGGCGAGCCGGAAAAGCAGGAGGCTCCGCTGATCCGGCTGCATTCGGAATGCTTCACCGGCGACCTTTTAGGTAGTTTGCGTTGCGATTGCGGGCCGCAACTGCAAGGCGCTATAGCCCGCATGGGGCGGGAAGGCCATGGTGCGGTGCTGTATCTGGCACAGGAGGGACGCGGCATCGGACTGATCAACAAGCTACGCGCCTATACACTGCAGGATAAGGGGCTGGACACGCTGGACGCCAATCGTGCACTGGGCTGGCAGGCGGACGAACGCAATTTCCACATTGCCGCCGCCATGCTGAATACGCTGGGGATAGAGAAAATCAGGCTACTGACAAACAACCCCGAAAAAGTGGCGAGCCTGAGCGCCTGCGGTATCAATGTAGTGGAGCGCGTGCCGCACCAGTTCGACCCGAACGGGGTGAATGATTCCTATCTGGAGACGAAGGCCAACCGCTTCGGCCATCTGCTTGGTTGAGTTTGTTCTGCAAGACAGCCTACTGCGCGGTGCCGGGCTGACGTTCCGCGCCGCATTTGGACGCGCCGGCATCACCGTCCAGAAACGCGAAGCCGATGGCAGCACACCTGCAGGGCTGCTCAAGTTGGTGCGCGTACTCTACCGTGCGGACAGACTAACCCCGCCGCGATGCACAGTGCCGGTGGAACCGATTTCACCTCACGATGGCTGGTGCGATGACGTGGCAGATGCCGCGTATAACAAGCCGGTACGCCTACCTTACCCAGCCAGCCACGAGGAGTTATGGCGGGCTGATGGGGTGTACGACGTTATCGGCGTGCTAGACTGGAATCTCACGCCGATTATACCGGGGCGCGGTTCAGCGATCTTTTTCCATATCGCAACGCCGGACTACGCCCCGACAGCCGGTTGTGTGGCACTTAACCTGCCGGATGCGCTTCGTGCTCTGGCAGCGGGGATGAGCGCGATCCGGGTAGCGGCACTTTAGTAGCGAGAATAGTCGCATTGACCGACCCTGCCGGGCTGCACGAGAAAAACAAAGATGGTGATGCTCACGCCAAACCAAATCACGGCCAGCACCAGCACGGCCAGATGTAGCCCGAGCGAGGGGATATGGCGAGCCATTGCAGCCAGAAGGCCGCGCAGGAAGGACAAAAACAGAGAAAGTCCTACCCACCACCCGGAATGGCCGGTATCATGCAGGCGCCCCACTTCATTTCTTTCACGGAATATGTTCAACCAAAACCGGTCGCGTACAAGGCAATACGCCTTTGACAAAACCCTTATCGACGCGCCCCCCCGAAATGCCCTAAAGACCCGCCATGACCGGCACACCCCTTGAGCTTATCCGTAATTTCTCCATCATCGCCCATATCGACCATGGCAAATCCACCCTGGCCGACAGACTCATCCAGTATTGTGGAGGCTTAACCGCGCGCGAGATGACCGAGCAAGTGCTCGACAACATGGAGATCGAGAAGGAGCGTGGCATCACAATCAAGGCGCAGACGGTGCGACTGCAATACCCGGCTTCCAACGGCAACACCTATACGTTGAACCTAATGGACACGCCCGGCCATGTGGACTTTGCTTATGAGGTGAGCCGCTCCTTGGCCGCGTGTGAGGGCTCACTCTTGGTCGTGGATGCGTCACAGGGCGTGGAGGCGCAGACGCTAGCCAATGTATATCAAGCCATTGATGCCGGGCACGAAATTGTACCGGTGCTGAACAAGGTGGACCTACCGGCCGCGGACGTGCCCAAAGTGAAGCAGCAGATTGAAGATGTAATCGGCATCGATGCGTCCGAGGCGGTAGAGATTTCCGCCAAGACGGGACTGAACATTGAGGGCGTGCTGGAAGCCCTGGTGGCCAAGCTGCCGCCGCCGAAGGGCGACGACAAAGCCGAGCTTCAGGCCCTGCTAGTGGATTCATGGTACGATCAGTATCTGGGCGTGGTGATTCTGGTGCGCGTGAAGAACGGCGTGCTGAAGAAAGGCCAAAAGATCCGGATGATGTCCACTGGGGCCGTGCATCCTGTAGAGCAGCTTGGCGTGTTCACGCCAAAAATGCGGCCGGTAGAGGAGTTGGGACCGGGCGAGATGGGCTACATCACCGCAGCCATAAAAA
>JAKAEC010000007.1 GCA_021818425.1 Pseudomonadota bacterium | reverse complement strand
AACCCACCGCGATAAGAATCGCGATGCCTGGGCCGATTTCGTTGAGTTCGCGCTTGCCAAATCGGCTTACGGCCGCGAACTTCACCAACTCTTCAGGCACGGCAGCCAGCAGGAGTGCACGCATGCTGGCATGTGCAATGGGTGACAGTCCGGTCTCGGGCGCCAGAGACTCTAGGAGTTCGATGGTCAGTGCCAGCAGCGCGAAGCGCCCCCCAAGCCTAAATAGCCGCTTTCGTGTTTCGCGTGGCAGCCGCACATTCACAATGATCGCGGCGATTTCCCAAATCAATAACGCAGGGAGAATGGCGATAAAAATGCTGAGCATGGCGCCGCAGCCTTTTGTTGTTGGCTTGGCATAAAAAGTCGCCTGCTACCAGGCAGCAAGTTTTTTGCCATTCATTTTTTCTTGAAGCTGTTTTTAAAATCCCTATAATATCCTTTGCCCAGCCGCCTCAATGAGGGGTTGGGCGCTCGTCCGGTTTGCCAGAACGGGAACCGCGAGGGCTTTTACAACACGTTAAAATGCCTTGCTTTCAAAGGGGGTTTTGTATCATGACGTACGATTTTGCACCGCTTTTCCGTACCGCTGTTGGCTTTGACCGTTTAGCCCGGCTTGTAGACACATTACCGCAGGAGGTGGCGAGCTATCCGCCCTATAATATCGAAAAAATCGGTGAAGATTCTTACCGGGTCAGTTTGGCTGTAGCGGGATTCGGACCAGAAAATATTGAGCTTACGGTGAAGGATAATGCGCTGCTGGTCTCGGGCAATCTGGCCGAGGAGGCCAAGGGAGAATTTCTGCATCGTGGTATCGCTGCTCGAGCATTCCAGCGCCGTTTCGTCCTGGCCGAGCATATGGTTGTAGAAGGGGCAGAGCTCGTGAACGGCCTGCTGAATATAAGCGTCCGCCACGTGGTGCCCGAAAGCGCCAAACCGCGCCGGATCGAAATCACGGTGCCCAAGACCGCTAACCAAACGATCGACGCACCGCAGCTTTCGCACGCGGCATGACCGCAAATTGTAGGGGGCTGGTAAGGCCCCCTCTTTTATTCCGCCATCGCAGACGCTTCTGAGCGCGTGGCACCTACCCGAGCTGCCAGCGATGAGGCTAGGAACGGGTCCAATGCGCCGTCCAGCACTGCGGCAGGGTTGCCAGACTCATAATTGCTGCGCAAATCCTTCACCAACTGGTAGGGAGCGAGCACATAAGAACGGATTTGGTGTCCCCAGCCAATATCGGTTTTTGCCGCTTCGGTGGCCGCCGCCTTGGCCTCGCGCTTCTGCAATTCCTGCTCATAGAGCCGGGCTTTTAGCATGTTCATGGCGGTGGCGCGGTTGCGGTGCTGGGAGCGGTCGGTCTGGCAGGCGACGATTATGCCAGAAGGCACGTGGGTGATACGGATTGCCGATTCGGTTTTGTTCACGTGCTGGCCGCCAGCGCCTGAGGCGCGGAACGTATCCACTTTCAAATCCGCAGGGTTGATCTCGATCTCGATCGTGTCATCTACCACCGGGTAAACCCAAACGCTGGCAAAGCTTGTCTGACGCCGCGCATTGGCGTCGAACGGCGAGATGCGCACGAGGCGGTGCACGCCTGCTTCAGTCTTCAGCCAGCCATAGGCGTTAGTGCCGGAAATCTGGATGGTCATCGATTTGATCCCGGCCTGCTCACCCTCGGATTCTTCCATGATCTCTGTTTTGAATCCTCTGCGTTCGGCCCATCGCAGATACATGCGGGCCAGCATCTGTGCCCAATCCTGCGCCTCGGTGCCGCCCGCACCGGCATTGATTTCCACGAAGGCGTCGCGGCTGTCTGCTTCGCCGGAGAGGAGCGATTCGATCTCCTTCTCCTTGGCCGATCCCGCCAGGCGTTCGAGCGTGGCCAAGCCGTCCTTTACCATAGCCTCGTCATTTTCCGCCTCGGCCAACCCGATTAGCTCAAGTGTGTCTTTGGCTTCTGTCTCGATGGCGTTAACGCCATCAACCATTGAGGACAGTCGGTTGCGTTCGCGCATTACAGCCTGAGCGGCTTCAGCATCGTTCCAAAGATTCGGGTCCTCGGCCCGGTGGTTTAACTCGGCGAGTTTGAGGACAGCGGCATCCCAGTCAAAGATGCCTCCTTAGCAGGGCGACCGAGCGGCCGATCTGCTCATTTAATTGGTCTGATTCAGCGGACATAGGCGCGATATACGCCCGGCAGAGGGGAATTGGTAGGGGTTGGCTTGCCAAGCCAAAGCGGGGTTGCGATGCAGGCGTATGAACGCCACGCTTCTGGTTGTGCTCACGGCACTTTGTTTCCGGTTCATCTTGGCCGGCGGTTCTGGTCTCGGTATTGACGAGAGCTATATGGTGGCGGCCACGCGGCATTTCGCCGCCTCCTATTTCGACCATCCGCTCGCATCCTGGTGGCTGGAACTGGCCTCCCGCCATTTGTTCGGCGGGGCTTCGCCCCTCGTGGTGAGGCTACCTTTTGTTCTTCTTTCGGGTGTGTCCTCCTGGCTGCTCTACCTCGTAACCCGGCGGCTGTTTGGGCAGCAGGCCGGATTTTGGGCGGTCGTGGCGTATTCCATTGCACCGGTATTTTCCCTGGCCTTTGGCAGTTGGGTGCTGCCGGATGGCCCCTTGAACACGGCTTTGCTTGCATTTGCCTACGCACTCGTCCGCGCTCTGGGTTTGCCGGATGCTCGCCCCGCACCGTACTGGTGGCTGGCTGCTGGGCTGTTCGCCGGCCTGGCCATGCTTTCCAAATATAATGGCGCTCTGGTGCTGGTTGGGGCCGCTATCGGCGTGCTGCTGGACCCGGTATCGCGCCGCGAATTGCGGCACCCCTGGCCCTGGGCGGGCGTACTGCTGGCGCTGGCGCTGTTTTCACCCGTGATCATCTGGAATGCCCAACATCATTGGGCAAGCTTTGACTACCAGGGCGGGCGTGCAGTCGGCCTGCGGTTGCGACCCTTAATGCTGCTTTCCGTCTGGGGGGGCGAGGCACTTTATGTGTTGCCCTGGCTGTGGGCGCCAATGGTCTGGCTGTTGGCGCGTGGCTTTTCCGCCGGGCCCGTTAAGCGCTCCTCCTGGCTGCTGGCCTGGGCCGCGATCATACCAGTGCTGCTCTTCGCCGTCGTGGCCGTGTGGTCGCGCACGCATATCCTGTTTCATTGGGCCGCTCCTGGCTATCTGATGCTGTTCCCGCTATTGGGGGATTGGGCAACCCGTCGCTCTCCTCGCCTCATGGGCAGCGTCGCCGCTATCTCCGGCGTCTTGCTGGCCTTTGCAGCACTGCTCATCGTTGGTCTAGTGCAGTTTGGTCTGCCGCCGGTGCTGGCCAATGCCTTCAAGCCTGGTAAATCCCCCATGCTGCAAGCCGTGGATTGGGTCAGCATCGTCAAAACCATGCCGCCCGGTATAGACGCCGTGGCTGCGCAGCGCTGGTTCGACGCCGGCAAAATCGGCTACGCCTTGCTGCGGAGCGGCATAGCCACGCCAGTAACAGTCTTTGGGGCCAAACCGCATCAATTCGCTTTCACCACGCCGGCGGAGAGTCTGCTTGGCAAAAACATTCTTATCATCGCCATGCCCGGCAGCACTACCGTAACCTGGAATCGCTTCGCGCCAGACTTCGCCAACTTCAAACCCGGCCCAGTTCTACCGGTGCTGGATCATGGCCATATTCTGTTGCTAATCCCAACCTTCATCGGCACAGACCTGCGGCGCGTGCCTTGATCAGCTAAAAGCTTGCGCCCGACAAAGGCGCATAAATCCAACAGCAGCTTGGTTTAGGGGGCGTCCCGCGACGGCGGTGAGCAGAATCTGCCGCTCGAGCATTGGCTCCACGAAGGTCCGTGCGGCGAGCGGTGGGGAAATGCTGGTGCGGCTTGAGAGCAGTGCTAGGCCCAGTCCGGCGCGAACCAACTCCTGCATCTGCGCTGCGCTTGCCCTAATACGTTGCGTTCGCAACCTGGCTTGCGCCATGCCTGCCAGCTTCTCGCCGAAGCCGCCACAGGCATCACCCAGCAGCAAGATCTCACCGTCAAGGTCCTGCAATGCGCATTGGTTGTGTCGGGCGAGTTTGTGCGTATCTGGGCAGATAAGCATAGCGCAGTCGGAAAAAATTGGCCAACGGTTCAACCGTTCGGGCAGGGGGGAGTCATCAGGCACCAGCGCGCAATCCAGCCCGTCTGCCAGCATGTTGTCCACCAGTGTACCGGGCTGCGCCTCGGTGAAATGAATTTCCGTGCCCGGCAGCACACGCAAAATTTCCGCTACTGCGCTGGTAAAAGGGGTTGCGGGGATGCCAGGGCCAAGCCCAATCCGCAAGGAACGCGGCGCCGCCTTCTGCCGTGCGGCGGCCAGAGCGCGCGCCGTCTCGGCGGCTTCCACCATGGTTTCGAAATGTGGCTGCATCTCACGCCCCAGCTCGGTCAGCCGGGTCAGGTTGCGTTCGCGGAAGATCAACTCACCGCCTAGCTCTTCCTCAAGTCTTTGGACGGCGCGGGAGAATGCTGGCTGGGTCACGTTGCAATCCTCCGCCGCACGTGAAAAATTCAGCGTGCGGCAAAGTGTAAGAAAATACCGGACTTGCGTCAGCTCCATCAGCGCTGCCCCTCCAGCGCGTCGATGATTTCATCAGGCTCCGGCCATTTGGTGAAATCCACGTCCACGAAACGTCGGGCAATGATGCCGTCCGACCGAATGAGAAAGATGGCGGGCACGGGTAGGCACCAAGCCGCATTGCCGTGGCGGATGGAAAGATCCAACTGGGCCGCAGCAAGGTTGGCCCGGTAGAGTGGTGGGATTTTATGAACCACCCCTGCTTGCAACCCAACGCCGAAATCTGCATCGCACAGCACTTCAAAGCGGTTTTCATACCGAGCCTGCAAGGCGGCGGGCAGGGCGCCGGTCTCGGGCGTCAGTGCTAGTAGTGCGGCGCCCTTGGCCTTGATGCGTGGCATGGCGGCGGCCAGAGCCTCCAGCATCAGATTGCAGAAGGGGCACCACGTGCCCCGAAAAAACCCAAGCACTACAGCGCCTTGGGCCAGCCGCTCCTCTAGGCTTACCAGCCGCCCCTCGGCGTTCGGCAGCATGAAATCCGGAAAGGCTTCTCCTTCGTGCATGATGCCCTCGTGGAATCCATCCCGTTCCAGCGTGCGGATGATCTGCAAATACGCCTCGTCCCATCCGGCATTCTCGCGCCGGCTGGTCCGCAACGCGGAAAGTTTTTCGGTCAGTTGGCCGATTTCATCCTCCTTGAGGCGGGCAGGGGCTCCGCGCGCTCAGAGCTTAAGCAGCGTGGCGCCCCCTGACAATCACTGCGCGGTGCCAGAATGCCCCATGGAGCCGGCACTCATGGCCGAGCCGTTGCCCATGGAATCATGGCTCATGGCCGAGTCACTGCCCATGGAGCTGGCGCTCGTGGCCGAGCCGTTACCCATGGAATCATGGCTCATGGCCGAGCCGTTGCTCATGGAGCTGGCGCTCATGGCCGAGCCGTTGCTCATGGAGCTGGCGCTCATGGCCGAGCCGTTGCCCATATTATTAGGGCTCATATTGTTGGTGGTTTGTGCGAGGGCGGCGCTGGCGCTGGCCAGGGACAGAACGCACGCGGCAACGGCAAGAATACGGGACATGTGACGAACTCCTGTGATAAGATCCGGGACATTCCGGATAACGCAGATATGGCGCGCATCGCAGCCGGGGGCCAATGCCGTTTGGGCATCGAATCCATGCCTTGCGATTAGCGCGGTCAAAACTTCACCCTGCACGCATGTCAGGCATAGTCCTGTATCGGAAAATGAGGAGTGCGGCTTATGAGCAGGCGAGTAATCCATCCATGGCCAGTGCGGCTAACGCATTGGCTCAATGTCATCGCCATGGTGGTGATGATCGGCAGCGGCTGGCAGATCTATAATGCGTCGCCGCTTTTCAATTTTCGCTTTCCCTTTACCATCGGCCAATGGCTTGGAGCGGCAATTGCCTGGCATCTGGCCGCAATGTGGCTGCTGGTGTGCAATGGCCTCATCTATCTCATCTGGAGCCTGGTCAGCGGTCATTACCGGAAGCTTCTGCCCGTGCGCCCGAGGGAGGTGTGGGTAGATCTGCGCGCGGCGCTTCGGTTCGATTTGAAGCATGAGACCGGCCTCTACAATGCAGTGCAGAAGTTGCTTTACGTTGGTGTGCTGCTGGCCGGTATTGTTGCGGTGCTCTCGGGGCTATCCATCTGGAAGCCGGTGCAGCTTTGGTTTCTGTGCGATCTATTCGGCGGCTATGTCGCTGCGCGCTATGTTCATTTTTTTGCAATGACCGGCATCTGCGTGTTCGTCCTCGTGCATGTGCTGCTGGTAGCATTAGTGCCCAAGGTATTGCCGCCCATGATCACGGGGGGGCGACTGCCATGATTAACCGCCGTTCAATGCTACTGCGAGCGATGGCACTGGGGGCAGCAGCCCCTTTGGGGGGGTGCAATTATGACGATCCGGCCCATCCGGACCTGGCCGACAAATTCCTGCACGCTATGTCTGCTTGGAACGACCGCGTGCAGGCCGCGCTGTTCGACCCGCACACGTTGGCACCCACCTTCCGGCCGGACCAGATCACTCGTCCACCGCGGTTCAACGCCTTCTATAGCATCAACCAGGTCACCGTGGTCGACGAATCACGTTACAAGCTTGAGCTCGGTGGCCAGATCCAGAACAAGTCACCCTGGAGCCTGCGACAACTCCGCGCATTGCCTCAGGAAAGCCAGATCACGCGCTTTGTCTGCGTGGAGGGATGGCGGGTCATCGGTCAATGGTCTGGCGTGAAGCTGAGTAATTTCCTGCGCCGCGTGGGAGCAGATACAACTTGCAAATATGTCAGTTTCAAATGCGCTGATGGTTACTACACCTCCATTGATATGCCTTCCGCTCTGCATCCGCAGACCATCCTGGCATTGGATTTCCTAGGCCACCCACTCACCCCGCCCTTCGGGGCGCCGGTGAGGCTACGCATTCCCACGAAACTCGGGTTCAAGAATCCTAAGTCCATAGTTCAGCTTGCCGTCACAAACATCTATCCGGGCGGCTATTGGGAAGATCAGGGCTACAACTGGTTCAGCGGCTCGTAACATTTAAGAATCTGGTGGTGCTATGCCAAAAAGGGTTGAGTCCCCAAGCTCAACCCTTTTTGGATTCAGTAAAGCCCACCGAGAGACTTTTCAATTGTCGAGGCCGGCGGCGAAGTGCCGGAGGTACCGTTCTGAGGCGCAGCGGGAATGCCGACGGCGCCGCTATTGCCGAGGCTGTCTATGCCGCCGCCGAGCAGACCGTCGGCGCTTTGCGCACCTGGGCTCTGGCCTGGCTTGAATGCCTCGGTCACCATCTGGCCGTTTGGCTCTGGTACCTTCTGTAAGGTCATGCCCGGCGGAACTGCAAAATCAATGTCTGGCTGGTTTTTCAACGCAGTTTTCATGTACTCGTTCCAGATCGGACCGCAGACATTGCCGCCGGTTTCATTGTTGCCGAGGCTGGCTGGTGTATCGTATCCCACCCAGCAGCCGGTCACAACTCCAGGGGTAAAACCGATGAACCAGGCATCATTAAAATTATTGGTGGTGCCGGTTTTGCCAGCCACCGGCTGGGGGATGCCCCGCACCGCTGGAATCCCTGTGCCCCGCAATGCCACACCTTTCATCATGGTGATAACCTGAAACACTGAATCCGGATCTGCCACCTGCTGGCCCGGATTGATCAGTTGCGGAGGCTGACTCGGATTGCCGTTGACGCAGTTCGCGCACTGCTCGCCTGGCGCCTGGTAAAGCACCATGCCGTCGGGGTTGGTCACGCTATCGATCAGACTCGGAGTAACGAGCCTGCCATATTGGTCAAGCGTCGCGTAGGCAGTCACCATTTTCCACAAAGTCGTGTCGATGGCGCCGATGGCGGATGGATAATAGGGTGGCATTTTGTCCACGATGCCAAAATCATGGAAGGTTTTGGCAATTGCTGGCAGGGTAATCTGGCGCGCCAGATGTAATGTGGCGAGATTCAGGGATTGTTCCAGCGCATGAAAGATCGGCACAGGGCCCTGGAAGTTGTTTTCATAATTTCCGGGGCGGTAGACGCTCCCATCTGGCATGGTCTGCACGAAGGGGCCGTCTAGTACCTGAGCATCTGGCTGAATACCCTGCTCCATGGCGGTAAGATAGACCAGCGGCTTGACCGAGGAGCCGGGTTGGCGCTGCGCCTGGATGGCCCTGTTGAACGAGCTGACTTCATGGCTCCAGCCACCTACCATGGCCAGGATACGCCCCGTGCGTGGATCCATGGAGATCAACGCACCTTCCACCTTTGGCACCTGCTCCAGGGAGAGCCCCTTCAATCCGCCGCTGACAATGATGACATCACCAGAGTGTAGCACCTGTGCCGTGGAGGTCGGGCGGGAGCCGGGATGCCCACTCACCTGCGGCCTTGCCCAACGCATGTGGGAGAGCGGCAGAGTGCCGGTTGCCGGCGCGCCGGTCTCTGGGTCCGTCGTGCCGACGCGTGCGGCGTCGCGCGAGGCCGAGAGCACAATACCAAGCCGCCAGCCATGCCTAAGGCCCGCTGGGCTTGTCTGCTTCGCCAGCAACGCTGGCCAATTCGTGATCAAGTTAGGGTCGGTAACGTGATTCACCAAGCCATGCCAGCCGGCATAAGCGTGGTCATATGCTTCCAGTCCGTTGCGAACGGCTGTAGTGGCGGCCTCCTGCAGTGCAGGGTTAAGGCTGGTGCGGACGATGAGCCCGCCCGTATTCACCTCTTTCGCGCCGAATTTCTGCAATAGCTCGGCGCGCACGGCGTCGGCGAAATAGCCACCGTCAGGCACGCCTTGCTGGATCTGGGCGGCCTTTGGCAACAGCGGTTCGGCTTGGGCGGCGCTGGCCTGGACGGCGCTAATCGCGCCATCGGCGAGCATGCGGCCGATGACGAAGTTGCGGCGCTGCAGAGCAGCGCGTGGATGCAGGAAGGGGTTGTAACTGGTTGGCGCTTTAGGAAGCGCTGCAAGGGTCGCAGCCTGGGCGATATCAAGCTTGGAGAGCGGTTCGTCAAAATATGTTTCGGCGGCGGCCGCTACGCCAAAAGAATTCTGTCCAAGATCGACCTCGTTTAGATAGAGTGTCAGCACCTGCTGTTTGCTCATTGCCTGGGAAACACGCACCGCCAGAATCGCTTCCTTAATCTTGGTCGCGAAGGTGATGTGATTGTCCAGCAGCATGTTCTTTACAACTTGCTGGGTGATGGTCGAGGCACCCAGTGGCCGGCGGCCGGAGCCAATTCGTCCGAGATCTGTCAGTCCGGCGCGTACGATGGCGAGGGGGTTGATCCCCGGCTCAACCCAGAACATCCGGTCCTCGGCTGAGATGAATGCCTTCTGTACCACAAGCGGAATTTGGTCATATGGCACATAGATGCTGCGCTTGGGCCCGATTGCCGCCAGTAACTGGAAGTTAGAGGTGTAGACGCGCGACTCCAAAGGCGGCTTATAAGTTTTCAGGCTTTCGATGCTGGGTAGCCCCGCTGAAAAATAGAAAAATATCCCTGCGCTGACGACAACCCCCGCTATGACGCCCAGGAACGCCAGCCGGTACAGGCTTGAGACGAAGAAACTGGTGACCCTGCCAAGTAGGCTACGCCGCTTTGGTGGGCGTGGCCCGCGCGGTTGGCGTGGCGCTGGCGCGTTGCGCCTGGGGCGGGCTAGCCGTTCGCCGGCTGAGAAATCGTCGTTCTGATCAGACATGTCGGGCTCTTAGCATCTCGTTTTCCAGGCGGCGAGACGAGGGAGGAGAGGTAAATGACGGCCTTGCAATTTATCCAACAACCCGGAGTTGTACCGGATCGGAGAAATATTTATTGATCGCGTCGGCCAAGCGCGCCACCAGCATCTGCCGCTGCCTAGGGTCGCGCAGCCGCTGCTCGTCCGCGGCGTTGCTGAGGCAGCCCATTTCAAGCAGAGTTGAGGGGATCGATGGGTCGCGCAGAACGGCGAAATTGGCGCTGCGCTCAGGGTCGGGCAGTAGGGGAATCTTGTTCGCAAAGGCGTTAGCAATGTTATTCGCAATTGTCGCGGAACCGATTTTCGTGGCGCGGGTTTCAAGGCTGGCTAGGATGTCGGCAACCTGCGGCGAAACCCGGACCGGGGCATCGCGGGGCGGGCCATCCGCGCTATTTTCATCTTGAGCCACAGCGGCGGCCAGCTTGTCCGAGGCTTTGTTAGACAAGGTAAAAATTGAGGCGCCGCGTAAATTCTGCTCCGGCAGGTGGTCACAATGTAACGACAAGAACAAGTCTGCACGGTGCTCCAGTGCCATGTTCACCCGTTCCTCTAGAGAAATGAAGTCATCTCGCTTGCGGGTCATTGCCACTCGGTAGCGCCCCGTCTCCAGCAGCGCGTGGTGCAGCTCAAGTCCGGTGGCGAGGGTAATGGTTTTTTCGTAATAGCCATCAGGCGCGATGGCGCCGGGGTCGTGGCCGCCATGGCCTGGGTCGAGCATGATCAGCGGCTTCTGGCTGATCGCGCGGGCGCGACCGGGCAGGGCGGCAAGTCCAGCGGCGCCAAGGCTAAAGCGCAGCAGGCCACGCCGGGTTGCGTCGCAATTCAGGCACATCAGCCGCTGCCTAACATGCGGCTTTGGCTTCTGGCCAGGTCTTTCCGATATTCTTTTCTTTGAAAACGTGGCGGCATCGCCAAGTCGTCTCGGCAGCGATGGGCGACGGCATATTTGTCGCGATATCGCAGCAGACTCCTCATATTACGCAAAGAGACAGAGTCCAACTCATATCATTGGGTTGTAGGCTAAATTAGTAACCAGATTATGTCTGATTTTCGGTGTCATGTCGGCAGGCTGCGGGTCATCCTGCGGGCCTTGCGGAACCGGTTCCGCAGGGCTATAGCCTCGCCGCAACGGAGTGTAGCTCAGCCTGGTTAGAGTACTGTGTTCGGAACGCAGGGGCCGGAGGTTCGAATCCTCTCACTCCGACCATTTTGTCACCTTATGTTACGAATGGCGCCCGCGGCCATGCCTTTGTGCGACCAACCGATGTGCCATCATCCAAGCGTGCCACCATCTTGGCCTGCCTTTAGGCACTTCTTCCTTTGTAGCCCGGGCTCAGCCGCGCGACATCTGGTGCCATTGTCGACTTCGTCTTGCGGTTGTGCGGCCTTAATGTTCGGGAGATGGCGCGGTTGATCCGGGCGCGGCGCTGGCTGGCTGGGTTGGCCCCAGGCTGGCGGGCGCTTGGCTATGTTGTACTCGTCGCAGGTTTTGTCAGTGCCGAAATCTGGCTGCTAGCGCGCCTGAATCTGACCTGGATGCAACCGCAAGCTCAGCTTGGCGCTGGGTTCGTGATGTTGAACGAGCTGTTGCTTCTGCTCCCCGTGCTCTTGGCCAGTTGGGTTATGGCCCACATCGAGGGTCGTTCGGTTCTCTCCTATGGCTTATCCAGCACGCGCGCAGCGCGGCTTCTTGGCGCGGGGCTTCTCGTGGGAGTTGTGACCTTGTCGTTTCTTATGGCGCTGCTTTTGGCAGGGGGGCTGGCGCAGTTCCATTGGAGTGGGCTGCCTGTGCCAGCAGGGGTGGGGTTCGCGCTTGCATGGTTGGGCACCTCGCTGTTGATCGGACTGACGGAAGAGTTAGCCTTTCGTGGTTATTTGCAGCAGACCCTGGCGCGCGGCATGGGGTTTTGGCCCGCCGCTTTGCTCACGAGCTTGGCCTTTGGGACATTGCACCTCTTTAATGCGCATGAAAGCGCCATTGGCATTTTGAATGTGTTCGGGGTCGGGATGATCCTGTGCCTCGCATTGCAGCGCACCAAATCACTTTGGTGGCCGATTGGCTTTCATGCTGGCTGGGACTACTCCGAGTCGTTCCTTTATGGCGCGCATGACAGCGGTCAGAGCTGCGCGGGAGCGCTCTTGGATACCGTGCCGACGGGCCCGGCCTGGCTTTCCGGCGCGGTCACCGGACCAGAAGGCAGCGCGCTCGGCCTGGTCGTGGAGCTACTGGCCGCTGTTGCAGTTTTTCTGCTGTTGCGGTCCCGCATGACTATTTTTGATCTGGATCAAAGTATTACATAAGGGTAAGCAGATCCCATGAATCCGTTTGGCAAGATTACCCCCCTGCGGTCTCCAATTGCCATCAACTTGGCGGAGCGGCACCCGGCTTCGGCCTGTGACGAATGTGGGGCGCGCCATATTGGCTTGTGCGATGCGCTGTCCGATGAGGAGCTGGGGTTTCTTTTTCGTGCCGCTCAACATATGAGCATTCCACCAGGCAAGCTGCTGATGGAAGAAGGCGGGCCTGCCCAGCACTATTTCAACGTGAATTCCGGTATGGTACGGCTATTCAAGGCCCTGCCAGATGGGCGTCGCCAGATTATCGGCTTTGCCGGCCCCGGCCATTTCATCGGCCTGGCGCTAACGGAAGTGAACGTAGTTTCTGCCGAGGCGATGGAACCAGTGCAGGTCTGCCGCTTTTCCCGCGCGGGGCTCAGCGCTATGGCCGCGGATTATCCAGCGCTGGAGCGCAAGCTGCTAGACATCGCCGTGCATGAGCTAGCGCTGGGCCAGCAGCAGATGCTGCTTCTGGGCCGCAAAACCGCCCTGGAGCGCACTGCGAGCTTCCTGTTGTCCTGGGCACAACGTCAGGAGCCTTGCGGAGATGGTGGTTTACCGCGCCCTAACGCGAAACTTATCTTGCCGCTCGCGCGCGCTGATCTAGCCGATTATCTAGGATTGACGATCGAAACGGTATCCCGCTCTCTGGGCCACTTGAAGAAAGACGGGCTGATTGAGATTACCAAAATTCATGAAATCATTTTGTTGCGCCCAAAGGCACTAGCGGAAGTCGCCGAAGCCGCCGATTGACAAGAATCAAGGTGTAAAACCATTGGGGCGGGCATAACTGGCGAGGAGAGAAGGAGGGCGCCGTGCTTGTCTCTGAGGTTATGACCCGCAATGCAATATCGGTGCAACCGCGGACGACCGTCGTTGATGCTGCCAGGATAATGCTGGCCAATCATGTCAGCGGTCTACCAGTTCTAAACGAAACTGGAGTGCTGGTGGGTATGGTGACCGAGGGTGATCTACTCCGGCGCGCCGAGATTGGCACGCAGGGCGAGGCGGCTGGCTGGCTGAAGGTTCTGTTGCAGCCGGCTGCCGTGGCGGCCGGCTATGTCGTCACCCATTCCCGCCATGTGAGCGGAGTGATGACCCACAGCCCAGTATTCGTTACCCCAGACACTTCCCTCGAGGAAGTGGCACAAACTCTGATGCGAAAACGCATCAAACGCTTGCCGGTGATGGAGGATAATCGGCTGGTCGGTGTCATCAGCCGTGCCGATCTATTGAAGGCGCTGGTCTCCAAGCTGATCCAGGTCGATACGGACACTACCGATGATCATATCCTGGCCGTCATTAAGGCTGAAATTGGAAAGGCGAATTGGGCCCCGAAATCCGGTCTAAATGTTTCGGTGAAAGATAAGGTGGTTACACTGGGCGGCACGATCTTTTCAGATGAGGAGCGCCAAGCAGTGATTACAATTGCCGAAAACGCGCCGGGGGTAAAAGACGTAAAGGACCAAATGGTTTTCGTTGACCCAGGCTCGGGCTTGGCGTTTCCCCCGACGCTCTAGGGCGGCTCGCCGCCGCCCCGCGCGTCGTACAACTGCCGATTCTGGCTCGGGCGGATGACGGCATGTCTAGACCCACCTTGCCGCCTAGCTCGCTCGTAAGATCGCCGGCGGCGGAATAGACGGGGGTATAGCTATGGTTTAAGCCGGGCCAAATCTCAAGCTGCATCAAACGAAAGGTTTTGCGCCATGACAGCGATCGGTCACGATAGTCTGGAGACCAAGAAAACCCTGACAGTTGACGGCAAGTCATATGAATATTTTTCGTTGGCGGCGGCAATGGCGAAGCTTGGCGACCTTGCAAGGCTGCCTAAAACTCTAAAAATCCTGCTGGAAAACGTACTGCGTTTCGAAAACGGTGGCAGCTACACGGTGGACGACGCCAAGGCGATCGTAGCTTGGCTCGAAAATGCCACATCCACCAAAGAAGTGTCTTTTAAACCCGCCCGTATCCTGATGCAGGATTTCACCGGCGTGCCTGCTGTGGTCGATTTGGCCGCGATGCGCGACGGCATCATCAAACTGGGCGCCTCACCCGAGAAGGTGAATCCGTTGATCCCGGTCGATCTCGTTATCGACCACTCTGTGACGGTGGACTATTCGGCTTCCCATGACGCCCTGCAAAAGAACATCGATCTGGAATTTGAGCGTAACGGCGAACGTTACCGTTTCCTTCGTTGGGGGCAGGAGGCGTTCAATAATTTCCGCGTCGTGCCGCCAGGCACTGGCATCTGTCACCAGGTGAACTTAGAATATCTTGCACAGGTGGCGTGGACCTCCGAGAACGGCGGCAAGACCTATGTTTACCCTGACACATTGTACGGTACGGACAGCCACACCACCATGGTCAACGGCTTGGGCGTGCTAGGCTGGGGAGTGGGTGGCATTGAGGCCGAGGCCGCGATGCTGGGCCAGCCGATAGCCATGCTCATCCCTGACGTTGTCGGCTTCAAGCTGATCGGCAAGTTGGCCGAAGGTGTGACTGCAACTGACCTCGTGCTGACAGTGACGCAGATGCTGCGCGCCAAGAAAGTTGTCGGCAAGTTCGTCGAATTCTACGGCGAGGGTATGGCCGAGATGGCACTGCCGGATCGTGCCACCATCGCCAACATGGCCCCAGAATATGGTGCCACTTGCGGTTTCTTTCCGGTTGACGACGTCACCTTGGATTATCTTCGCCTCTCCGGCCGCGACGAGCACCGCATCAGGCTGGTCGAAGCTTATGCTAAGGCTCAGGGCCTGTGGCGCACCGACGAGGAGCCGGTGTTTTCCGACACGCTGGAGCTCGATCTTTCAACCGTGCGGCCTTCGCTCGCGGGCCCGAAGCGCCCGCAGGACCGCGTACTGCTGAAAGAAGCCGGGCCGGCCTTCAAGAGCGAGCTCACCAAGACCCTTGGTGTGCCGGCCGACGCCGTTGCCGCCAAGGGTAGGGTGGCCGGTGCCAGTTACGAGCTCACCCACGGTGACGTGGTGATCGCTGCCATCACTTCTTGTACCAACACCTCGAATCCTTACGTGATGATCGCCGCGGGTTTGGTTGCTCGCAAAGCCCGTGCGTTGGGCCTTGCGCCGAAGCCCTGGGTAAAGACCTCGCTAGCTCCCGGCAGTCAGGTTGTCACCGATTATCTGAACAAATCGGGTCTCACCGCGGATCTCGACGCCATCGGTTTCGAGACGGTCGGCTATGGCTGCACCACCTGCATAGGCAATTCAGGTCCGCTGGCGGAGCCGATCACGGACGCCATCGAAAGTAACAGGCTGGTCGCGGTTTCCGTGCTCTCTGGCAACCGTAATTTCGAGGGGCGCGTTCACCCGAACGTGCGCGCCAATTATCTGGCATCGCCGCCGCTGGTAGTTGCCTACGCCCTGTTCGGCAACATGCGTGAGGACATCACCACTGCGAAGCTTGGCACGTCTAACGATGGCAAGGATGTGTTCCTGAAAGATATCTGGCCGACCAATCGGGAAATCCACGATATCGTTGGCCAAGTGCTGACCCGTGAGATGTTCCAGGCTCGCTATTCTGACGTGTTCAGGGGCCCGGCGGAATGGCAGGCGATTGAATTCTCGGGCGGCACCGACACCTATGCCTGGCCCGCCGATTCTACCTATGTGAAAAACCCGCCCTATTTCCAGGGAATGGACAAAGAGCCCAAGCCTGTTCCCGACATCAAAGGCGCACGGATCTTGGCGCTGTTGGGTGATTCTATCACCACAGACCACATTTCGCCTGCTGGCAACATCAAGAAATCTTCCCCTGCGGGTGAGTTTCTGTCTCAGCACCAAGTGCAGCAGAAGGACTTCAACTCTTACGGTTCGCGTCGTGGCAATGACGATGTGATGGTGCGCGGCACTTTCGCAAACATCCGCATCAAGAATGAGATGATGGGCGGCGCGGAGGGAGGCAATACCAAGCACTACCCGAGTGGCAACGAGCTTTCCATTTACGATGCGGCGATGAAGTATAAGAACGAGGGCGTACCCCTGGTGGTGTTCGCCGGACAGGAATATGGCACCGGCTCGTCGCGTGACTGGGCGGCCAAAGGCACTATGCTGCTTGGAGTAAAGGCTGTCATCGCCGAGAGTTTTGAGCGCATCCACCGGTCCAACTTGGTTGGCATGGGGGTACTGCCGCTGCTTTTCAAGAATGGTGAAACCCGTAAATCCCTCGGCCTCACTGGAGAGGAAAGCGTTGATATTGTCGGACTGGAGAACCTCTCCCCGCGCATGGACATTAAGGCGGTCATCACCCGCCCGGATGGCTCAAAGCAGGACGTCGAGTTGCTCTGCCGTGTCGATACCGCCGACGAGGTGAACTACTATAAGCATGGCGGTATCTTGCAGTACGTGCTGCGAGGTATGGCACAGGCCGCCTGAAAAGTCCTTCGTGGCGCGGCCTCTGCTGCGCCACGGGGGCATCTGCAACAGGTTGCGGACCTTTAAGTTTATTCCAAAATGCGCTGATATTTAATAAAATGGTGGGCGCGACAGGGATTGAACCTGTGACCCTTCGCGTGTGAAGCGAATGCTCTACCGCTGAGCTACGCGCCCGGTGGGCGGCCTGATAAGCTGGCGTTGAGGCACTGTCAATCGCCGGCGCTCAAGAAGTACGGTATCCCGGCGCAGGTTGCCCATCGGGCGTTTATTTCCGCCGTTTTCGGCGCTTCCGGCACCTTGCCGCAAATGCTAAAGCCCGCCTATGGCAGGACATTCACACGCAAAGAACATCATGCACCGCAAAGGTGCGCAGGACGCCAAGCGCGCGCGCATTTATGCGAAACTCATCCGCGAGATCACTGTAGCGGCCAAGGAGGGCTTGCCCGACCCGGTGGCGAATCCGCGCCTACGTGCTGGTATCGCCGCGGCGTTGAAACAGAACATGACACGCGACGCGATCGATCGCGCAATCAAGAAAGCCTCAGGCACTGGCGGGACGGAGAATTATGAGTCCGTACGTTACGAGGGCTACGGCCCGGCGGGGGTTGCGATCATCATCGAGGCGTTGACCGATAACCGCAATCGTACCGCCTCTATGGTGCGCGCGGCTTTCAACAAATCCGGCGGGGCGCTGGGCGAGACTAACTCGGTCTCTTTCATGTTCAATCGCTTGGCTGTGGTCCGCTACCCGGCCAATACGGCCTCGGCGGATGCAATGCTGGAAGCGGCCATCGAGGCTGGCGCCGATGACGTGGTAAGCGGAGAGGACGGCCACGAAATTCAGGCGGCAGTGGAGAATTTTTTTGCCGTGCGAGATGCCCTGGCGCATAAATTTGGCGACCCGGCGGAAGCCGGCATCGAATGGCAGCCGAATATGACCGTAGCGCTGGACGAGGAGAAGGCGGCCTCGGTGCTAAAGTTGATCGATACGCTTGAAGACGACGATGACGTTCAGAACGTTTATGCTAATTTTGAGCTGCCGGACGACGTCCTGGCAAAACTCTCGGCATGACGCTGCAGAGCCGGGGCAAGGTCAGAATTATCGGTATTGACCCCGGCCTGCGTTTCACCGGCTGGGGGGTGCTGGAGGCAGAGGGCAACCATTTGCGACATGTGGCGGACGGCGTGATTGCCACCTATGGCGACGACTCGGTGCCGTTGCGGCTAAAATCACTTGATGATCAGCTTGCCGGCATTCTGCGCTACTACGCCCCCGCGGAGGCCGCAGTGGAAGAAACCTACGTGAACCGCAATGCTACCGCCACGCTAAAGCTGGGTTATGCCCGTGGCGTGGCGCTGTTGGCCCCGGCGCGAGCGGGAATTTCGGTGTTTGAATATGGCGCGAAGACTGTGAAGATGGCGGTGGTTGGCACTGGCGGGGCTGATAAGCAGCAAGTGGGGTTGATGGTGCACCGCTTATTGCCCGGGGCGACGCAGAAGCGGGCGGACGCGGCCGACGCGCTGGCAGTCGCAATTTGTCATGCCCATCACCGGTCCACCGCCAATGTCTGGAAACAAACCTCATGATCGCGCGGCTGCGGGGCATTATTGACTCCATTGAGGATGGGCGCTGCGTGATGGACGTGAATGGCGTCGGTTACCTAGTTTTCTGCTCTTCTCGTACTTTGGGCGCGCTGCCGGATGGGTTGACGACGCTGTTGATCGAAACCCAGCTGCGCGAGGATGCAATCAGTCTCTATGGCTTCTTTACCGCCGCCGAGCGCGACTGGTTCCGGCTGCTTACTACTGTGCAAGGCGTTGGGGCGAAGGTGGCGTTGGGGATTCTTTCGACTCTTTCGCCGGAGCAGCTCACCGCCGCCATTTCCGAGCAAGATAGGGCGTCATTGACCCGCGCGCCAGGGGTAGGAGCAAGACTTGCCATGCGGCTGGTGACGGAATTGCGCGACAAGGCGGGAGCGTTGCCGGTGAGCGGACCGGGAAGAGCTACTGTTCAGGCGCCAGGAGGCCAGAGAGAGGAAGTTTTTTCTGCTCTGACCAATCTCGGTTACCGCCGTGCGGAGGCCGAGGCAGTGCTGGCAAAGGCGGTCGCGGAACACGGCGAGGATGCCTCGTTTGATGTGTTAATTCGCGCTGGGTTGCGAGCGTTGGCAAAATGAGCGAGCGCATCACCTCGGGCGAGCGACTTTCCGACGATGTGGGTGAAACCTCGCTGCGGCCGCAAAGCCTTGACGATTTCACCGGCCAGAAGACCAGTCGGGAGAATTTGAAAATCTTCGTGACCGCAGCAAAAACCCGCGGCGAGGCGCTTGACCATGTGTTGCTGCACGGTCCGCCGGGGTTGGGCAAAACTACGCTGGCGCAGATCGTGGCGCATGAGATGGGGGTGGGGTTTAAAGCCACTTCTGGTCCGGTGATCCAGAAATCCGGTGACCTCGCCGCCATTCTGACCAATTTGCAGCCGCACGACGTACTGTTTATTGATGAGATCCATCGGCTACAACCGGCTATCGAGGAAATTCTTTATCCCGCGATGGAGGATTTCCAGCTCGACCTCATCATCGGTGAGGGGCCTGGTGCGCGGACGGTGAAGATCGACCTGCCGCCTTTTACACTCGTAGGGGCAACCACCCGTTCTGGCCTGCTGGCCACACCGCTACGCGACCGGTTCGGAATTCCACTGCGGCTGGTGTTCTACACGCCGGACGAGCTAACCGGGATCGTCGTCCGCCTAGCGCAAAAGCTCGGGATGAACCTTTCCTATGATGGCGCG
This sequence comes from Pseudomonadota bacterium, assembly GCA_021818425.1. Taxonomy (GTDB): domain Bacteria; phylum Pseudomonadota; class Alphaproteobacteria; order Acetobacterales; family Acetobacteraceae; genus Acidocella. The sequence continues at coordinate 34,805 of JAKAEC010000007.1, read as the reverse complement.
ATGGAGATTGCTCAACGTTCGCGCGGTACGCCGCGCATTGCCGGAAGGTTGACGCGCCGAGTGCGCGATTTTGCTACCGCCGCAAATGTTACGGAAATTTCACGAGAACTTGCGGATGTCGCGCTGACAAGGCTGGATGTGGACCATAAGGGGTTGGACGCGATGGATATGCGCTATCTTAAGCGGTTGGCGGAACACCATGGCGGCGGCCCGGTGGGCGTAGAAACACTGGCCGCCGCCTTGGCTGAAGCCAGAGACACGCTAGAAGATGTGGTGGAGCCCTATCTGATCCAGGAGGGGCTGCTCCTGCGTACTTCGCGCGGGCGCATGTTGGGCGATGCCGGCTGGCGGCATTTGGGCCTTGTGCCGCCGCAGCGAGGAGCCGATCTGCTGGATCTCCTCGGCGAGTAGCCGGGACTGCAATCCTGGCTGGCGAGTGGCGAAATAGTGTCGCTGCGCTGCCACAAAAAAACCTTTTTCGGCCTTAATCATGGGGTTGGAGTAGAAACTTGATCTATCGTTACACGACGCGCATCTATTACCAGGACACCGATGCGGGGGGTGTGGTTTATCATGCGAACTATCTCTCCATTGCCGAGCGGGCGCGGACTGAAGCTCTGCGTGAGATGGGGGCACCGCATGCGGAAATGGTAGTGCGTTTTGGCGTGTTGTTTGTGGTGCATCGGGTGAGTTTACTCTATCAGCGCCCCGCTAGGATTGACGAACTGATAACGATTGAAACGGAATTTTCGGAATTGAGAGGGGCCAGCGTTACACTCCGCCAGGAATTCCTGAGAGACAACGACTCGCTTGCTGTGCTTGAGGTTGGGCTGGGTTGCGCGCGCGTATCCGACGGCCGGGCGGCGCGCATTCCGCGCGAATGGGTTGCGCGCCTGAAATTTTGAACGGGGAAAGATAGTGGACCAAACGGTGTCTCAGGCGGCCATGGCCGCGCCGCAGGCAAATCTCTCGCTATTTGGCTTGTTTTTGCAAGCGGATGCGGTGGTAAAGCTGGTGATGATCATCCTGCTGATCGCGAGTATCTGGGTGTGGACGATTATCATCGAGAAGATCATGACCATCCGCCGTGTGAATCGCGAGGCCAATACGTTCGAGGACAGTTTCTGGTCCGGTGGCAGCTTGGATGAGCTGTATGAGCGCGAGGGTGCCGACCCTGCTAGCCCGATGGCCGCTGTGTTTGGCGCCGCGATGGGCGAGTGGAAGCGCACCGTGCGCATCGCGGGCAGCGAAATTGGCAAAACCGGCGTGAAGGAGCGCGTGGATCGCGCGATGAACGTGACCATCATGCGAGAAATGGATCGGCTGGAGCGGTTCATGATCTTCCTGGCCTCAGTGGGGGCCACGGCACCGTTCATTGGCCTGTTCGGCACGGTCTGGGGCATCATGCACTCCTTCTCGGCCATTGCCGCCATGCATAATACGGATCTTGCTGTCGTGGCGCCGGGTATCGCGGAAGCCTTGTTTGCCACGGCCATAGGATTGGTGGCTGCGATTCCGGCGGTATTGGCCTATAATAAGCTCTCCAATGACCTCTCGCGCTTTGCCGCACGGTTGGAAGGGTTCGGTACGGAGTTCTCCGCCATTCTTTCCCGCCAGTCAGAGGAGCATAAGTAATGGCGGGTGGGCTGATCGGCTCTGGCGGTAACGGAAGGCGCCGCTATCGCCCGATGGCGGAGATCAACGTCACGCCGTTGGTAGACGTGATGCTTGTGCTGCTGATAATCTTTATGGTCACTGCGCCGATGATCACTTCCTCGGTGCAGGTTAACCTGCCACAAGCGAACGCCAAACCTGCGAGCGCGGATTCTAAGCCAATTACCGTGACCGTCGACAGCAAGGGCAATGTGTTCCTGAACAATAGTCGGATCCAGCTGAGCAATCTGGTGAGCTCGCTGCAGGAAGCTTCGAAGAACAATTCTGACCAGCGCATTTTTGTCCGCGGCGACAAGCAGGTGGATTACGGCATCATGCTGCAGGTGATGGCCGATATTGTGCAAGGCGGGTTCACAAAGGTGTCGCTGCTAGCCCAGCAGCCCGGGCAGTAAGGCAAGGGCAGGGAGTTACAATTGGACCGCGATCTGCGCCGTAGCGCGATTGTCTCTTTTGTCGTGCACGCGGCGGTCATTATCGCCGCAATTGTGACGTTGCCTATGCAGCCGCTGAGCACTTCCGCGGATGAGAGCGTGGACGTGCAACTTGTGGGTCCCTCCCAGCCGCAAACGGCGCAAAATACAGGCAAGGTGGCGGCGGCCAGCGATATGCCGATGCCGCACAAGGGGCCGGTGAATCCCACGAAGCCGAAGCCGCAGCCGATTCAGCCTCCACCGCCACCGCCCCCACCTCCGCCGCAGGCAGAGGAAAAGCCTCCGCAGCCCACGCCGCCCACGCCGCCGCCGCCGCCGCCGCCACCAAAACTAACGCCGGTGCACACGCCAAAGCCGCCGCCGCCGCCGCCGAAAGCGCCGCCGCAGAAGCAGACGAGCACGCAGAAACCCCCACCTAAGCCGGTGGAGGCGAAGAAGCCGCCCGCACCTGAGAAATCGGCCACGCATCAGCAGCACGAGGTGAAAAGCCCACTGCCGCTGAGCAAGAACGTTCTGAACACGCTCTCGCAACTGCGGGTGAACCAGCAGCAGAAGAAGCCGCCGACGGCGCAGTACAACCCCGACCAGGGCGGCGCGCCCAATGGCGGCGGCAGCCCCAACAGTACGGCCAATTCTGGGCTTACGGAAGCCGACCGCAACGCCATTGGTGCGCATGTGCGTCCCTGCTGGGGCATTGATGCCGGTGCACCCGGTGTGCAAGGTTTCGCAGTGCAGCTGCTGGTGACGACCGATGCCACAGGCACGGTAAGGCAGGCCGTAGTTGCGCCAGCCTCGCAGGACAACATGAGCAACCCGATCTATGCGGCGTATGCGCAGCGAGCGATCGCGGCCGTGGAGAATTATCAATGTGCGACGCTGCCCTTGCCATCCAATATGCTTGGCAAGGTGAATACCTTCCTGTTCAATTTCACCCCGTAAGAGGTTAGATGATGACGCGTCTTCTGCTGCCGCCATTTTCCCGTCGCCGCCTGTTGGGCGTAGCGGGTGCCGCGACCCTTGCCGGCCCCGCCGCGTTTGCCCAGAGCGCTCCGGCAACCGCCAATAACGGTCCCGCCATTCAGGTTAGCGGCGCGCAGAATGCGCCGATTCCCATTGCCATTTTGCCGTTCGACACGCAGGGCGTGGGAGCGCAGATTACCCAGGTGATCACGGATGACCTTTCCCGTTGCGGTCTGTTCCGTACCATAGATCCTTCGAGCTTCGTGCCCAATTCGATGAATAATGGTGTGCCGGTCTGGCAGAACTGGTCGCTGTTGGGCGCACAGGGGCTGGTGACGGGCGATGTAAAAGATGCAGGCAGTGGCCAACTGCGCGTTGAATTTCGTCTTTGGGATGTACAGAAACAAGCGCAGGTGCAGGGTACGGCCTATACCACCACCCAGAGCAACTGGCGGCGCATCGCGCATATCATCGCCGATACGATTTACCAGCAGATGATCGGTGAGAAGGGGTATTTCGACAGCCGGGTTGCCTTCATCTCCGTTTCTGGGCCGGTGACCAGCCCCGTGCGGCGCTTGGCCGTGATGGATTACGACGGGGCGAATGTACAGTTCCTGACTAGCGGCGCCAACATGGCGCTCTCGCCGCAATATAATCCAACGCGCCAACAGCTAGCTTTTGTGAGCTACCGCGATGGCAGAAATCCGCGCGTGTATCTGTTCAACCTACAAACCGGCGCCATCCAGCTTGTTGGCGCTTTCGGTGAAATGACGATTGGCCCACGCTTCTCGCCAGATGGCAATTCATTGTTGATGTCTGTCTCCCGCAATGGCGGGGCGGCGATAGTGAAGACCAATTTGAGCGGCGGCGGCATGACGGAGCTGACCGACAGCAGTTCCATCAATGTCACGCCTTGCTATTCGCCGGACGGCTCGCAGATTGTGTTCAACTCCGACCGGGATGGCAACCAGCAGCTTTTCGTGATGAACGCAGACGGCTCCGGGGTAAAGCGCATCTCCTTTGGTCCGGGCCAATATGCCGAACCGTGCTGGTCGCCGCGTGGTGATTTGATATCGTATACATTTTGGGGTGAGGGCGGGTTCTCTATCGGCGTGATGGCGCCCGATGGTACCGGTGAGCGGATTCTCTCCCAGGGCTTCCTAGTGGAATGTTCTACTTTCTGCCCGAATGGCCGCGTACTCATGTTCTGTCGCCAGACCCCGACCGGTTCAGGGCACAGCTCGAATTTGGTGACGATTGGCGTGGATGGCTTCAATGAACGCCTAGTGGATACTCCCACCTATGCGTCCGACCCATCTTGGGGGCCGCTCCTGACCTGAAATGCAGTGCCGCGTCGCTCAGTGGCTTTGCGTAAATGTCATGGTTTTTTGACTGCCGGGGCGTCTGCGATGCTTTTGTTTCAGATCAAAGACGATATTGCATCGTGCGCCTAATCCAAATCCCGTTAAGTCAGCGGGAGACTTCGTTTAGTGAACAAAAAGCTTTGCTTGGCCGCCACGGTTTTACTTGCCGCGGCGGCTAGTACGCCTGTCTTTAGGATACCTGTGTGCGGGTGGGTGAAGTGCTGAGAACTGCGAGGTTTGTGCCGTGTTGAGGCCCTGCTGACTGTGACCAGGCAGGGCGGCGCGCATCACGGCTATTCCGCATAAGACAAGTGTCCTTCGTCATCGTCCTTGGTGGCAGAAGCAATGATCGTCGCATCAACGAGCGTGCCGGTCTTCACCGTGATCGCACGTGCCTGGGGTTGTGCGGCGACGGCCTCGAACAAGCTACTATCGAGTCTGTGGGCCACCAGCGACCGGCGGAAGCGAACGAAAGCGGTCCGCTCGGGCGGCGATTCATGACGCGCCAAAGCCACAGAACCGGCGAAATGAGGCCCGGTCATCAAGTGCTTCGGCAAGCCTCACGTCCAGCAGGTCGTGCCACGCCGCCAGCAGCAATGCCTTGGACATCGCAAGAGGCGGCCAAGCAGGCTCTCCATTCGACGCCGGGTAGAGCGGCGCGAGCAGGCCAGCGATCGGCTCCCTATCGATCGACTCGGACAACGCATCCAGTGAAGACGCGTCGCGCGATACGTCCGCGATGACAAACCGCTCCTGACCAATCCGAGTTGAACCGCCAACCCCTCCGTTCCCAAACATCAGCAGAGAATCAGCAACCCCCGCCCTCTAAACCCACCCGCGCATAGGTCTCATAGATACCAAGGGCATAGATGCTAGCTGATATTGGCGCTCTCGCTGGCTTCGGCCGTTGCTGTGGCTTCCGCGAGCATAGCAGGGGGTTGCATCCAGTCCATGTGGCGCACGGTCAGTTGTGGCCCTCACCACGCTGCCCAGGTTGCACGCCACGTCCAGCGTAAGACCGTTAGGTTGTAGAGAGGTTCAGTTGGTAAGTAGGGGCGGAGCGGCGTCGTTGTGCAACTTCAACGCCTATAGGGAACATCTTGATCTGACGGCTGAACTTATTCCTGCGTCTCGTCATATGCACATCATGGCAAGGCGGAGCATTGATCATGGAACATTCCAACAACTTAGGAATTGAACTGTGCACTCATGTCGATCCGCGTATGGGCCGACTAGATAAGTCGCAGTTTGGCGGATTGTTGGAACATAAGATTAGGTTTGGCAAAGGCTGATGTGCTGTCAAATCGGGTTGAATTTTACCTGAAAATGCGCCATAGGGCCCACGCCTACATGGTGTAGGCAAATTCACACGCGGGGGCCTTTCCTGGCGAGAGCCATAAGGTCCGGTGTCCTCTTCAAGGTTTGAAGCAGGATGCTTCCCCTGCGGAGGATAGAACCGGATTGTTATAGGAAAGAGAACTGCCAATGGCACTTCCCGACGTTTCTCTACGCCAGCTGCTTGAGGCTGGTGTGCATTTTGGCCACAACACCCGCCGCTGGAACCCCCGCATGGCGCCGTTCCTCTTCGGTGTGCGCAACCAAGTCCATATCATTGACCTGCAGCAGACCGTTCCCCTGGCCGAGCGCGCGTTGAAGGCAATTCGCGATGTAACCGCGGCGGGTGGACGCGTGCTGTTTGTGGGCACCAAGCGTGCTGCGGCCGATTACGTTGCCGATGCTGCGCAACGCTGCGGGCAATATTATGTGAACCACCGCTGGTTGGGCGGCATGCTTACCAACTGGAAGACCATCACGGGCTCTATTAAGCGCCTGCGCCAAATGGACGAGATGTTGGGCGGCGAGACGCAAGGCTATTCCAAGAAGGAGATCCTGAATTTTACCCGCGACCGGGAGAAGCTGGAGCGCGCGTTGGGTGGCATCAAAGACATGGGCGGCCTGCCGGACATTCTGTTCGTGATTGACACTAACAAGGAGAAGTTGGCCATTGAGGAAGCCAACAAGCTGGGTATTCCGGTTGTTGCCATCCTCGATTCGAACTCCGACCCTGAGGGCGTTACCTACCCAATTCCCGGCAATGACGACGCAATTCGTGCCATTACCCTGTACTGCGACTTGGTGGCTGGTGCGGTGTTGGATGGTATTTCTGCAGAGTTGGGCGCTGCCGGCGTTGACTTGGGCGCTGCCGCGGAGCCGGTGCTGGACGAGCTTCCGGCAGAGGGTTGATTTCAGCCCCCGCCGGAAGGCGGGTTGAGTTTCCAGAACTACGCGCGGTGCCCGCTCCGGGTGCCGCGCAAACATGTCATAAGGAGCGAACATATGGCCGAAATTACCGCTGCCCTGGTGAAGGACCTGCGCGAGACCACCGGTGCTGGCATGATGGACTGCAAGAAGGCGTTGACCGAGACTAATGGCGACAAGGAAGCCGCCGTAGACTGGCTACGTAAGAAGGGCCTTTCTGCCGCGGCCAAGAAGTCTGGTCGTGTTGCCGCTGAGGGACTGGTCGGTGTGGCGTTGGCGCCCGGCAAGGCCGCCATGGTCGAGATCAACGCGGAGACCGATTTCGTGGCTCGTAACGAGGCGTTCCAGAATTTCGTTGAGACCGTCGCCAAAGTGGCGCTGAGCACAGGTGAGGACGTGGAGGCGCTGAAGGCCGCCGCTTATCCTGGTACCGGCCGTAGTGTGGCGGAAGAGACCGTGCACATGGTTGCCACCATCGGCGAGAATATGAATGTCCGCCGCGTAGCTGTGATCGAGGTTCCAGGCGGCACTGCCGCCGCTTATATTCACGGTGCGTTGAAGCCGGGCTTGGGCAAGATTGGCGTGATCGTGGGGCTGGAAGGCAATGCCAGTGAGGCGCTCGAGACGCTGGGTCGCCAGATCGGCATGCATGTAGCCGCCACTCGCCCGGATGCGCTCTCGGTCGCTGACGTTGACCCGGCAGCGCTAGAGCGCGAGAAGAATGTGCTCTCTGAGCAGGCTCGTGCTTCCGGCAAGCCCGAAGCCATCATCGAGAAGATGGTCGAAGGCCGAGTGAAGAAGTATTACGAGGACGTGGTGCTACTCGAGCAGACTTGGGTGCATGACGGCGAGAGCAAGGTGAAGGATGTGGTGGCAAAGGCTGGCGCCCAACTGAGCCGTTTCGTCCGCTTCACACTGGGTGAGGGTATCGAGAAGGAAGCTACCGATTTTGCGGCGGAAGTTGCGGCGGCCGCCGGGGTTTAATCCTCTCCTGCTTTGCGCTACCCATGGGGCGGTCTGGGCATTTGCCTGGCACCGCCCTTCCTATAAGGACGTTCCATGACCAATTCTCCCCAGTATAAGCGCGTTCTACTGAAAGTTTCCGGAGAGGCCCTGATGGGCAAGCGCGACTACGGGCTGGATACGGAGACTGTGAACGCCATCGCCTCCGATGTGCGCGATGTGATTACTATGGGGGTGCAGGTCTGCTTGGTGATTGGCGGGGGTAACATCTTTCGAGGTGTGGCGGGTGCCGCGGCAGGTATGGATCGCGCTCAGGCTGATTACATGGGCATGTTGGCGACGGTGATGAACGCGCTTGGGGTACAGTCGGCGCTCGAGAAGATAGACGTACCCACCCGCGTGCAGAGCGCTATCTCCATGGAGTCCGTATGCGAGCCCTATATCCGCCGCCGTGCCGAGAGGCATATGGAGAAGGGGCGGGTGGTGATTTTCGCCGCCGGTACCGGTAATCCCTTCTTCACTACCGACACCGCTGCCGCCCTGCGTGCTACTGAGATGAAGTGCGACGCGATGCTGAAGGGCACGCAGGTGGATGGGGTGTATTCCGCCGATCCGCGCAAGGACCAGAACGCCAAGCGCTATGAGGAGCTGACCTATCTGGATGTTTTGGCCCGCGATCTGAACGTCATGGACGCCGCCGCGATATCGCTCAGCAGAGAGAACAAGTTGCCAATTCTTGTCTTCAACATTCATGCCCCAGGCGCCTTTGCCTCCGTGATGCGCGGCGAAGGCGCCTTCACCCGGATTATAGAGAGCTGAAAGAAGGTTTGTCATATGGCTGACATTAACACCATTGTAACCGATCTCACCCGCCGTATGGACGGCGCGCTGGAGGCGCTGAAGCGGGAATTTTCGGGACTTCGGACCGGCCGCGCCAGCCCGGCTCTTCTGGAACCGGTGAAGGTGGAAGCCTATGGTTCGCTGATGCCGTTGAACCAGGTTGCGACCATCGCCGTGCCGGAGGCGCGGATGATTACGGTGCAGGTCTGGGACCGTTCGATGGTGAACTCCACCGTGGCCGCGATCCGTGATTGCGGGCTGGGGTTAAACCCACAACCTGACGGGCAGATGATTCGTGTGCCACTGCCGGTACTGACTGAGGAGCGCCGTATTGAGCTGGTGAAGGCTGCCAATAAATACGCGGAGGCGGCGCGCATCGCCGTGCGCGGTGTACGCCGAGACGGTATGGAGCAGATCAAGGCGTTGCAGAAGAAGTCTGAAATCTCTGAAGACGAAGAACGTGATTGGGCGGAGAACGTGCAGAAGCTCACCGATGGCTACATAAAACGTGTGGATGATAGTTTCGCCGAGAAAGAAAAGGATATCCGGCAGGTCTGATGGCAGACGCCGTTTCACATTCAGTGCCCTCGCATGTTGCCATCATTATGGACGGCAATGGTCGTTGGGCTGCTGCCAAGGGTTTGCCTCGCGTGGCCGGCCACCGCGAGGGCGCGAAGGCGGTACGCCGGGCCATCGAGGCGGCAGTGAATCATAATGTGCGCTACCTCACCCTGTTTGCCTTCTCCTCCGAAAATTGGCAGCGCCCTGTCAGTGAGGTGCAAGATCTGACGTTTTTGCTGAAGCATTACCTGCGCTCTGAGCTGGCGGAGCTACATGCCGAGGGGGTGCAGCTTAAGGTCATTGGAGAGCGTGAGCGTTTCGGTGAAGCCTTGGCTCAGGAGCTTGAAGCGGCTGAACGTCTGACCGCCAATAATAAGCGTCTGACGCTGGTCTTGGCACTTTCTTATGGTGGACGGGCGGAAATTGTGGCGGCGGTACGTCGGGCGATTGCGGCTGGCGTGAAGCCCGACGAGTTGACCGAGCAGAATTTTGCGAATTTCCTGTTTACCGCGGGCATACCTGAGCCAGACTTGCTGATTCGTACCTCTGGCGAGCAACGCGTGAGCAATTTTCTGCTCTGGCAGCTTGCGTATGCCGAGATTTGGTTCACGAAGGTGCTGTGGCCCGATTTCTGTGGGCGGGATTTCGCCGATGCACTGGAAGACTACGCTAGCAGGGAGCGGAGGTTCGGTGCCCGCCCTGTCTGAGCGTTTTAACAAGCCAGGAATGTCTGGCCGGTGGTCGGATCTTTACCTCCGGGCGGCCTCTGCTTTGGTGCTGGGACCGCTTGCTTTGTTCTGCCTTTGGTGGGGTGGGACGGCCTGGGACTTGTTAATTGGTGTTGCTATGGCCGGGCTGGGACACGAATGGGCTCGGCTGGCGGGGCTTCGTTACACTTGGCCACTTTCTGGGATAATGCTGCTGGTATGGGCGGCCGCAATGTTGCTGGGGATTAGCGCCGGCCTGCAAGCGGTTGTGTTTTTAGGGTTGGCGGCTTGGCCAGTATATGGCCGCTTCGCCGCAGCCGGGGTACCTTATGCGGGGTTGGCGGGCGTTTGCCTGATTTGGCTACGCCAACGCCACGAGGTTGGGCTGGAAGACACAGCCTTCCTGATTCTGGTGGTCTGGGGAACCGATATAGGCGCCTATATCGTCGGGCGGCTGTTCGGCGGTGTTAAATTGGCGCCACGGATTTCCCCGGGAAAAACCTGGAGCGGTGCGCTTGGTGGGCTGGCGTTAGGCGGGGCGTGCGGTGCGGGGTTGGCGGCGACGCATGGGGCGCCAGCTTATGCTTTCGGTGCCGGAGTGTTGTTGAGCTTTGTTGCTCAGGCGGGGGATTTGCTGGAGAGCGCAATCAAGCGCAAACTGGGCGTGAAGGATTCTGGCCGGACAATTCCTGGCCATGGTGGTTTGTTCGACAGATTGGATGGATTTCTGACGGCGGCGCCGATGGCGGCGCTGCTTGCGGCCAGTATGCACGGAGGCGTGGGATTATGGGGGTGAAGCGGCTGACAATCCTGGGATCTACGGGTAGCGTCGGCACGCAAACTCTTGATCTGGTTATGGAAGATCCGTCAGCCTACGAGATTTGTGCGCTAATTGGTGGGCGCAACGTGGCCCTGTTGGCCGCTCAAGCGCGCAGGTTCCGCCCTGAGATTACCGTGATTTCCGACGAAGCCCTGCTGCCGGCCTTGCGTGAGGCACTCGCCGGTGCTGGACTTGAGGCCGCGGCCGGCCGGGAGGCAGTGTTAGAGGCCGCCGGGCGCCAGGCGGATTGGACGATGTGCGCGATTACAGGCACTGCGGGGCTGGAACCGACATTGGCCGCCGTGCGTCGGGGGGGCACGATAGCCTTTGCCTGCAAGGAATCGCTGGTTTCTGCTGGCGATGTGTTTCTACGTGAAGTGGCGCTAGCGGGTGCAAGGCTATTGCCGGTGGACTCCGAACACAACGCCATTTTGCAGGCGATGGCTGATGGCAACGCGAAAGCCGTGGATAAGATTGTGCTGACGGCTTCTGGCGGACCATTCCGCAATCATGCACTAGAGGATATGCGCTCCATCACCCGTGAAGCGGCGCTGCGCCATCCAGTTTGGTCGATGGGAGCAAAAATTTCCATCGATAGTGCGACCATGTTCAACAAGGGGTTGGAGGTTATTGAGGCCGCAAGGTTATTTTCCTTGCCGTCGGACAGGATTGAGGTGTTGGTACATCCGCAATCGGTGATTCATGGTATGGTGTGCTATGCGGACGGTTCGGTATTGGCACAGCTTGGCGCGCCGGATATGCGCATTCCCATCGCTCATGCGCTGGCTTGGCCACGACGTCTTTCCACCCAGGCGCCCCGTCTGGACTTGGTCCAGCTTTCCTGCCTGGAATTTCATGCGCCGGATGAAACGCGATTTCCGGCTCTACGTCTCGCTCGGGAGGTGCTGGCGGCGGGTGCGGGTGCTCCGGCGGTCCTGAACGCCGCGAACGAGGTGGCTGTGCAGGCTTTTCTGGAGCATAAGATTGGCTTCCTAGACATTGCCGGCATTGTTGAGACGGTGATGCAGGAGCTTGGCGCGCCGCCGATTCCTGATCTGGCCGCCGTGCTGGCGGTTGATGAAGCTGCCAGAACGGTTGCTGCCACCACGGTTTTGGCAAAGGCGAAAGCCGCCTGAAATGCTGGATCTGCTGCGCACCCTGCTCGCCTTCATTGTCGAAATTGGCGTTTTGGTCTTCGTGCATGAAATGGGACACTACTTGGCCGCGCGCAGCCAGGATGTGGTAGTTGAAACCTTCTCCATTGGGTTCGGCCCCGCCGTGCTGAAGCGCAAGGCGCGGTCTGGCACGGTGTGGCAGGTTTCGGCAATCCCGCTTGGTGGCTACGTAAAGATGCACGGCTGGGGCGATGAGTACGGCTCCGGCGCCGCTCGGCCGGGCTCATTCGGGGCGGCGTCTTTGGGCGCCAAGACGATTATTGTTGCGGCCGGCCCGCTTGCCAACTTGTTGCTTGCGGTGGTCATTTATGCCGGGCTGTTCATGACGGCCGGGCAGATTTTTACCAAGCCAGTGTTAAATCAGATTCAGCCCAGTTCGCCGGCGGCGCGTTCGCATCTGCTGGCGGGAGACCAGGTTCTGGCCATTGGCAGCTCTCCGATCCGTAGCTTTTCCGATCTGCAGCGGATTGTCGTCACGCACCCCGATTCGGTGCTGGATTTTACCGTTGAGCGCGCTGGTAAGCAGCTGACTTTGCCAGTAACGGTTGGGCAGGCGAAGGTGGATGGCACCAAGATTGGTCACCTTGGTGTTGTTGGAACCGAGTCGACCCTGAAACGCCTGGCGCCGGTGCCGGCCATCATGGCGGGTTTCCATGAGACAGGCCGGCAGATCGCCAGTTGGGCCTCTAACATGTCGATGCTGATTATTCAGCATCGTGGCCTAAGGGAGTTGGCCGGGCCGCTTGGCATTGCCCAAGTTTCAGGGCAGGCGGCTGCCCTGGGTATGGTAGCGGTGATTAACCTAATTGCTCTTCTCTCCATCAATTTAGGGCTGGTTAATCTTATTCCCATCCCCCTCCTGGATGGCGGGCATCTGCTTTTTTACGCTTTTGAATTCCTAATTCGCCGCCCGTTGCCGGAACAGGCACGCGAGGCCGGACTGCGTGTGGGGCTGGCGATTATACTTTCCTTAGTTCTGGTTGTGACCTTTAACGACCTGACAAGGCTGGGTGCCGTCGCGTGGTTCACGCATTTACTTTAGTTTAAAGCCGTGTCTTTCGGCGCACGCACCTTGCCCGGCAGGCTTGCGCGTGCCAAACGCCGCGAGATGGCAAGTCCCGAGCATCGGGATCATGGTTGGGAGATTACGATTGCTAAAGCCGCGCTCCGTCCTTCTCGCGTCTGTCTGCCTGCTGCCGGTTATGCTCGCCGTCCCTGGCCCGGGCTCTGCGGCGCTTGCCGCCACCCCACAGCAAACGGCGGTACCGGCTGGCGGCACGATTGCTGCGATTAATGTAACCGGTAATAAACGCATCGAAAGCAGCACCATCATCGCCTATATGGTGATTCAGCCGGGCGACCCCTTCGACCCCGAGAAGATCAACCAGTCGGTGAAGACGCTCTACGCGACGGGGTTGTTCAAGAACGTGAGCATCACGCGCGATGGCAGCAACCTTAACGTCGCCGTGGTTGAGAACCCCGTCATCAACCAGGTGCTCTTCTCAGGCAATGACAACCTCAAGGACAAGGACGCAGAGGCGGCCGTTGGTCTGAAACCGCGCTCCGTTTACACTCCGGAGGTCGCCGAGGCGGCTCGACGGGCGTTGCTCGATGCCTACGCCAAGAAAGGCTATTATAACGCCCAGGTCACAGCCAATATCATCAAACTGCCCGATAACCGCGTGAATGTGGTGTTTCAGTGCCATGAAGGTGTGACAACCAAGATTAGTCGCATTACCTTCGTCGGGAATCATCATTTCTCGCAATCGACATTGCGGGATGTGATCTCCAGCCGGCAGTACGCTTGGTGGCGATTCCTCACCGGTGCCGATATATATGACCCGGAGCGTATTCAGTATGATGAATACCTGCTCCACAAATTCTATTTCCATAAGGGCTATGCGGATTTTCAGATCCTGAGCGCCAATGCGAATCTAAGCCCGGACCGGAAATCCTTCTACTTGACGTTCACCGTGAGCGAGGGGGCGCGCTATAGGGTTGGTTCGATCAAGGTGATTTCGAACATCCGTAATCTATCGGAGAAAGAACTACGTGGATATGTCCCGCTCTCCAAGGGGGATTGGTTTGACGGTGATGCCTTGCAGGAGGGCGTGGACGCTCTGAACAAGCGTGCCCTTGACCTTGGTTATGCGTTCGCCACCGTTAATCCTGAGGTGACGCCAAACCCCAAGACCCATACGCTTGATATTGTTCTGAACGTTGTGAATGGCCCACGCGTGTGGATCCAGCGGATCAATATCACCGGCAATAACCGTACGGAAGACAAGGTGATCCGCCGTGAAATGACGGTGGCCGAAGGCGACCCCTACAATCAGAGCAAAATCGACCAGTCGACCAAGAACATCAGGAATCTGGGATTCTTCAAGAATGAAAAGATTACCACTTCGCCGGGCTCCACACCGCAGCAGGTAGTTCTGGACACTGCGGTGACGGAGCAGGCGACTGGCCAGTTCTCGCTCGGCGGTGGTTATTCAACCTCGCTTGGGGCCCTGCTGAATACTGGCCTCAGCCAAAACAATTTTCTTGGCACCGGGATAAACGCCTCCATCAATACGATGCTGGCGCAGCGCGGTACGCAGATTGATCTGGGGATGACCGATCCTTATTTCCTTGACCGTAACCTGATTGCGGGTTGGGACATCTTCCGCACAGTCACTAACTCGTTCACCGGGACGTCGCAGAACTATTCCTTTTCCGAGAGCAATATCGGCGCCGATATCCGGCTGGGCTATCGTTTCAACGAGAATGTGCGCCAAACGTTTACATATACGGCCAGCCAGCGTGACATTTATGATATTCCATCGGCCAGCAACGCGAATATTTATATTTTGAATGAAGCGGGTCGGTCCACACTTTCACAGATCAGCCAGACTTTGAGTTTCGATTATCTGGACAACGACCAGAACCCGCATTCCGGCCTGCTCATGAGTTTGACAACGGACCTAGCGGGGCTTGGCGGCAATGCGAAATATATCCGAATAAGCCCGGATATATCATACTACATCCCGTTGGAGCGGGTGTTCGGTAGTCCGAACTGGGTGTTGAAGTTGAGCGCCACGGCTGGCTACTTGCAGGATATGCGCGGATATCACGATAAAATCGAAGACCGTTTTTTCCTGGGTGGTGGCAGCTTGCGCGGCTTTGCCGATGGCGGTGTCGGCCCATATGTTGAACCAGTTTATAACAGTTCCGGCACGCTCACGAGTTCTGGCGGTCAGGTCGGCGGTCGGTATATGTGGACGCAATCCACCGAGCTGCATTTTCCGCTGCCAGTTTCTCCTGATTTAGGCGTTTCGGGATTCGCCTTTGTTGACGTTGGCTCGCTTTGGGGCGCTAGTACCGTTGGTGGCGCCACTTTGCTCGACAGTTCTGCGCCGCGCGTCGGTGCGGGCGTTGGTGTCTCCTGGGATACGCCCTTTGGGTTGATTAACCTCTCGTTGGCGCAGCCAGTCGTCAAGCAGAGGGGAGATCAGGTCCAGCAATTCCGTGTCTCTTTTGGTACGAGGTTCTAAGTGTCCGCTTTTTCACGCTATGTGCTCATTCTGCCGTTGCTGACATTGGGGGCCGCGCCTGCGGCGCATGCCCAATCCTCCACCTCTGGGTCTGCTGGTTTCTTCATGCCGCCCAGCGCGGAGCACCAGAAGGCCCCACAAATTGTTCACAAGCCTGCGCAGCCGGTAATCGATACGGCAAAACAGCCGAACGAGGCTAAATTCAAGGTACCGAATTTACCCGCTTTGCCCCCTGAGGCCCCGCCGCCCACTGCCGTGATTGGTGTGCTGTCGGTGCCGGAGGTACTGCAGAAATCCACTGCCGCGCAAGCCGTGCAGGCTGAAATTCAGAAGCGCCAGGCGGCCTTGGCTAAGGATGCGCAAGTAGCCCGTGCCAAAATCCAGTCTGAGCAGCAGGCCATTATGGCCGAGCGAGGCAAGCTGAGCGATGCGGCGCTTGAGAAGAAAGAGCAGAATCTGCAGAACGAAATCGCCGCGACCCAAACAAGGTTTCAGGAGCGTAACCAAGCAATCCAGAACTCGGCTCAGGAGGCGCTGCAGCAAATTGAGGCGATGATGGCAGGCATCGTCCGGCAGGAAGCGCAGGCTCATGGCATGAACCTGGTGTTACATCGTGAGCAGGCGGTGTTGGATGTTTCTGCGTTTGACCTTACGAATGAGACCGTGGCTGAGCTGAACAAGCTGCTACCGAGTGTGAAAGTGCCACCAAGTGTGGTGACACCAGGCATGAAGGTGAATCTGCCCGAAGGCCAGGGCGGCGATGTTGGTCCGTGAGTGATGACGGAGTCCGGCAAGCCCGGTGACGAACGGTTTTTTCGTCGGTCTGGCCCATATACTGTCGGGGCCATTGCTGCCTTGCTTGGCATTAAGGTGGAGCGGGCGCCGGAGCGGCTGATTTCCGGCGTGGCGCCGCTGCAAAGCGCCGGGCCGGAAGATGTGAGCTTTCTTGATAACCGGCGCTATGCGGAGTTGCTGACGCAAACACGGGCTGGGGCGGTAATCCTGCATCCTGATTTTGTGCGAAAGCTGCCGGAAGGCTGTGTGGCGCTGGCCGTTGTCGAGCCCTATGTCGGGTGGGCCCGGGTTTCTGCCATGTTTTTTCCATTCCCGGTTCCGGCGGCGGGTGTCCATCCATCTGCGGTGATCGAGCCTTCGGCTAGCATTGACCCCACTGCTGAGGTTGGACCTGGCGCGGTCATTGGCGCCGGCGCACAGATTGGTGCGGGCAGCTCAATCGGACCGTTGACATATGTGGCGCCTGGCGTGGTTGTTGGCAAACACTGCCGGATCCACGCGCAGGTGACACTGAGCCACGCTATTTTGGGTGATAGGGTGGTAATTTACCCGGGCGCGCGTATCGGGCAGGATGGGTTTGGCTTTGCCATCTCCAAGGATGGCTTCACCTCCGTCCCGCAGCTTGGCCGGGTGCTGATTGGTGACGGCGCGGAGATTGGTGCCAACACCACCATCGATCGTGGCTCCGCGCAGGATACGGTGATTGGCCCCGGCGTGCATATCGATAACTTGGTGCAGATCGGCCATAACGTGAATATTGGGGCGCATTCGGTGGTGATTGCCCAGGCCGGCATATCCGGCTCAACCCGAATTGGCCAAGGCGTGATGATCGCAGCGCAAGCCGGGTTAACCGGGCATTTGACCATTGGCGATAAGGCGCGGATCGGCGCGCAGTCTGGTGTGATGCAAGACGTCCAGCCGGGCGAGGAGGTGCTGGGCGCGCCCGCTCAGAACGCAAAGACCTTTTTCCGCGAGGTAATCACCTTACGCAAACTCGCCCGACCGGGCGCAAAGCATAAACACAGGGACCCGACAGAGAATGAGTAGCGCGCCGGATAAAAATCTTCCGCCCGTTGATGTGGCGGTGATCGACATCAAGCAGATATTGTCGATGATCCCGCACCGCTACCCTTTTTTGCTGGTCGACCGGCTGGTGGAGGTTCGCAAAGATCATTCGGCTGTAGGCATCAAGAATGTTTCGGTGAACGAGCCGTTTTTCCAGGGCCATTTTCCTGGCCATCCGGTGATGCCGGGCGTGCTGATCGTAGAGAGCATGGCGCAGACGGCTGCGGGCCTTGTGATAGCCACGCTGGGGCCCGATGCTGGCATACCCATCGTGTATTTCATGTCTATCGATGGTGCAAAATTCCGCAAACCCGTTACGCCGGGGGACCAACTCCGTATTGCCGTGACTAAAGAAAAGCGGCGTGGGCAGATATGGCGCTTTGTTTGCGAGGCAAAGGTCGATCACGTGATCGTGGCAGAAGCGACGATTACTGCCATGATTATGGACGAGGTGAAGCCGGTTTAACGGGCTGGTCGACGTCGCGCCGCGGACATAAGCGGTAACCGAATGTGATTGGCCCCAGCCCGGCGCCCCGCGTACAGCGCAAGGGCAGATGTGAAGCGGATACAAAATGCTGGATTCGGTTAAGAGCATGATTCACCCCACGGCGATCATCGAATCAGGGGCTTCAATTGCCCCTGGTGCAAAAATCGGCCCTTTCTGCACGGTTGGCAAGGATGTCGTGTTGGAAGAAGGGGTGGAGCTTGTCTCTCATGTTACCATTGCTGGGCGCACCAAGCTTAAGGCGGGGGTGAAGCTGTTTCCCTTCTGCACCGTGGGGTTGGAACCCCAGGACCTGAAATACAGAGGCGAGGAGACGGAGACGGTCATTGGGCCACGCACGCAGATTCGCGAGCATGCCTCCATCCATCGTGGCACCGTTACCGGAAGTGGTATCACACGCATTGGCGCCGATTGCTTACTAATGGCCACCGTTCATGTAGCGCATGACTGCGTGTTGGGTGATGGCGTGATCATCTCAAACAATGTTGCCCTGGGCGGGCATGTAGAGGTAGGAGACCGCGCGGTGATCGGCGGCAATGCCGCATTGCTACAATTCACGCGTGTTGGCGCCGGCGCCATGATTGGTGGGCTGACAGGGGTGACGCGCGATGTGATTCCTTATGCACGCGTGTTTGGCACCAGGGCAGAATTACTCGGACTGAACCTGATTGGATTAAAGCGTCGGGGGCTGGATAAGGCTGGGCTGGCGGAGGTGAATGCTGCCTATAAATTTCTATTCTCTGGCCCCGGTGTATTTGCCGAGCGCGTGGCCGCAGCAGGCGTGACATACAAGAACAACGCTTTCGTGCGGGAGATGCTGGCCTTCATTGCCACGCCCTCTAGACATGGCATCCTGACCAACGTGGCCGGCGCGGATGAGTAAGCCCTCCTCAGGTTGACGCGGGCCAGGCAATATTCGATTGCTCGGCCAGCGTGGACAGAAACATCTTCAAGAGGGCAAGCATTTGACGGGCATGCTCGGCATCATAGCGGGGGGCGGCCCGTTGCCCGGTCAGGTAGCGGCGGCGGCGCAGGCTGCGGGGCGGGGCGTGTTTATTGCCGGGTTGAAAGGCTATGCGGCTCCGGAGGTATTGAGCCCGTTCCCGCACAAATTCTACCGTCTGGGCGCCATTGGCGCGATGATCAGGGCGTTCCGCGACCGCGATTGCCGGGATTTGGTGATGATTGGCCCTGTAAGGCGCCCATCTTTTTTCTCCCTGCGTCCGGATGCCGATGGGGCGAGGCTACTGGGACGAATCGGTAAGGCGGCCTTTCTGGGAGATGACGGACTGCTGGCGGCAATTGTGCGGGTGCTGTCTGAGGAGGGGTTCAGAGTGCTTGGCGCGCATGAGATCATGACCGATGTGCTGGCCCCGGAGGGGCTTCTGACACGTGCCCAGCCGGACAACCAAGCCATGGCCGACATAAAGCGTGGCGTGGAGGTACTGAAAGTGACGGGCGCGGCCGATGTCGGCCAAGCCTGTGTAGTGCAGCAGGGGCTGGTTCTAGCGCTGGAGACAGTAGAAGGAACGGATGCGATGCTTGCCCGGATTGCCGCCGTAATGCGCCCAGGCCCGGCGGGGGTTCTTATCAAAATCGCCAAGCCGCAGCAGGAGCGCCGGACGGATTTGCCAACCGTGGGGCCGGATACGGTACGCCATGCAGTGAATGCGGGGCTAAGGGGTGTGGCATTCGAATCTGGCACCACTATATTGGTGAACAGGATGCAGTTGATTGAAATCGCCGATGCAGCGGGTGTTTTTTTGCTCGGGATTCGTACCTAAATGAACATGGTCGGCAAGAAGGGCTACTGATGACAGAATTTTCTTATCTTCATACCATGTTGCGGGTAGGCGATCTCGAGCGGAGCATTGGGTTCTATACCGGACTGCTTGGCATGAAGGAGTTGCGCCGCCACGATGTGCCGGAGGGTAAATATACGCTGGCTTTTGTAGGCTATGGCGACGAAGATAGCCACACGGTGCTGGAGTTGACTTATAATTGGGGCATTGAAACATATGAAGTCGGCACGGCGTTTGGACATTTAGCCCTTGGTGTGCCGGACATTTATGCTGCGTGCGAAAAGCTGCGCGCCGCCGGCGCCAAGATCGCGCGCGAGCCCGGCCCAGTAAAGTTCGGTACCACGGTGATTGCCTTCATCGAGGACCCAGATGGTTACAAAATTGAGTTGATTGAACGGAAGCCGCGTTGATATGGCGCCCCTGGCAACGATGTTGAGCCGCGGCTTCAATCTGGCGGATAAACTGCTGCCTGATGCAGCATTTCGAGTTGCGGATGCAAAAGCGCTAATTCGTGCCGCGCGCGTTACCCCAGGGATAGACGCGCAGCAGGGCCTCGAGCGGCTTCTGGACTCCATCTATGCTGAATCGGAGCTCAGCTTGTTTGGGCGTGTGTCTTTGAAATGGGATTTCATTCGCCTGCTACGAAATGCCCAGTTGGTTGAGGACGCTCACGCCGCCAGCCCGGCGCTAGGGGCGGCGCCGGTGATGACACCGCTGTTCATTCTGGGCCTGCCTCGTTCAGGCACTAGCTTTCTGCATAATTTGCTGGCGGAGGATCCTGGTAGCCAAGTACCCCGCAACTGGCAGATGATCTATCCGGCCCCGCGCCCGGCCGATTTCAATGCAGAACAGGACAAGCGTGTGGCGCGGGTCGATAAGCAGCTCGACCTGTTTAATGGGTTGGCTCCAGGGTTTCGGGAGATGCACCCTATTTATGCCGACAGTCCGCAGGAATGCAGTGAAATTACTTCGCATGTGTTCCAAAGCCTACGTTTTGATTCTACCCACCGCGTGCCCACCTATTTCGATTGGTTGGAGCGGCATGGACATTATGATGCCTTTTGTTTTCACAAGAAATTCTTGCAATTTTTGCAAAATGGCGCGCCTGCGCGCTGGGTTCTGAAGTGCCCGGACCATACATTCACCCTGGATGCAATTCTTCGCGTTTATCCGGATGCGCGATTTGTGATATTGCACCGTGACCCTATCGCTGTACTCGGCTCGGTTGCGCATCTGACTCAGGTGCTGCGGCGGCCTTTCCTGCGCAATATCGATGCTGGGGAGATTGGCGCCCAGGTGGCGGCACGTTGGACGCAGGGCGCCAATTTGCTGCTGGAATTCGACCAGCGTGCGGATGTGCCTGCCTCACGTAAGCTGCATATGCAGTACGAGGAATTTACGGCCGACCCGCTCGCGGCGATTTCACGCATTTACGCGCATTTCAATGAAGACCTAACTGAGACAGCCATCCAGGCAATGCGTTGCGTGGTTGAGGCCAAGCCTCGCGGCGGCTATGGGCGGCATCCGCCCTACAAGTTGGAGACTTTTAAGCTTAGTGTGCCTGCGTTGCAGAGTGCTTTCCGGCCATACGTTCTGCAATATTGCCAGGCAGCTCGTTGATTTTTCCAGTAGGATGAAGGTGGCAACCTTTATCTGGGACCTACGTAAACGTACGCATAGCTGATTAAAGCTACGTGGCGAGTTTGCTATCCGGGTTCTGCTTCTTTGAGGCTCGTTTCACGCGGGGCACAAGCCCCGCGTGAAAGCGCAAAAGCCGGTCTTTATGGGTCATCACCAACCGACCTACGGAACCGTCAATGATCGCAGCGAACAGTTTCTTCAGGCCCTTCTTATGGTAATTCATGCCGGACCCAAGATCGGCCACAACTTCAAAGGTCCAGCTTTGCCGGGCACAGTATAATTCAAGAACCTGTTTCTGCCGTTCCATATCATCCTTCTGATCGTGGCTGGATACACGGGCAGGGGCCACTGTCTTACACGCGTCCTGCGCGGCCCTGAACAATTCAGGCCGCAATTTGGTAAGATCATAGCGGCGATGACCGCCAGACGTATGGATCACCTCGATCTTGCCCGCCGCTTCTCAGCGCCGGAGCGTTGGGATCGAAACTCCCAGCACTTCCGCCGCCTCTCCAATGCCTATAGATCTATTCATTGTGAGTAGATCAGATGACGCTTCATAAGATCTCAAGAAAACTGCTCTGCCCTGCCGGCTGTAATTCTATTTTGCTTGCATGCGCGTGGCCACTCAAAGTGGGCGGTCCACATGGTAGCGGTCTTTAATGGCAGAGGGCGATGCACTTGGCTCTGGAAGCCAATGGCATTGAGCAGGTACTTTCTTGACTGAACCGGCAAGAGCGACGGATTGTGTTTTTACTGTCTGAGAAGGAAAATGACGATGAGCGCCGCGCGAATTGGTATCGGAGGGCCGGTTGGTTCGGGCAAGACTGCGCTTATCGAGGCGTTGATTCCGGTTTTGCACAGTCGGGGCATCAACTTCGCTGTTATCACCAACGATTTGGTTACCGCCGAGGATGCGGAACGCTTGCGGCGTTCCGGGCTGATTGACCCGATACGAGTTGGTGCGGTGGAGGCCGGCGCCTGCCCGCATACCGTTATCCGTGAGGACCCAACGTTGAACATGCTGGCGGGTGACCGCATGGAGGCCGCAATCCCGGGGCTGGAGCTGATTATCTATGAGTCCGGCGGCGATAACTTAGCCTCGACCTTTTCGCTCGATCTCGTGGATTGGTGGATTTTCGTGATTGACGTGGCGGGTGGTGACGACATTCCACGCAAGCGCGGACCAGGTGTACTGCGCTGCGACCTGCTGGTGGTGAACAAAATCGATCTTGCCCCCTTTGTTGGTGTGAGTCTGGAGCGAATGCTTGAGGAGGCGCGAGATGCCAGGGTAGGCAAGCCGCTTATTGCCACTAATGCCCGCAGCGGCGAAGGTGTAGAAGAACTAGCGGACGCCATCGGTAAGGCGGTGTTATTCACGCAGCACGCCGAGAAGGGGTAGAGCCGAAAACTATGGTGCGGCCGCTTGCCCCAACATGGCTGAGCCTGGATCCCTCTCTCGTTGCCTAGGCGGCAGCGACGGGCTCCGCTGCAGGCAGCACCCTGGCCGCCGCCGCAAGTAGGTCTGTTTGGGTTAAGAGACCAGCAAGCTGGCCGTTTACATCCAGGATGACTACGGCATGCGTTTGACCATCGGTCAACGGCTCGATTTGCTTGAAAGCCGGCGTGTCGGTAGTTGTGGTCAAAGCTGGCGCCATCACATTGGCAACTTGCCCTCTGCCCGACATCGCTTCTCGTACTCCTATAGTTCCAAGTACGCGCCCTGAGGCGTCTACGACAGGCAGAGCAAGGATATCGTGTTCTAACAGCAGGGCGTGGGCAGTTTGGATGTCGGCTTCTGGCCCGATCGTTACCACGTCGCGCGACATGATATCGGCGCAAGTCAGATGGCCATGGGTGCGGATGAGCGCCTGCCGTTCAACACGCTGGAGCAATTGATTGAGGTCGCCCCTGTCGATATCAAAAGTTTCACCAAGCTCCGCCAACGCCGCGTCCACATCCTCGGCATGGAACCCGGCGCGAAGGATGGGTGCTGGGTCTTTTGTGGCGTGCGTGTTTGCCGCCTTCGGCGGGACGACGTGCGGATAGGTATGCCCCATGATTCTATGATACATCCAGCCGGTTGCAACAAGAACAATGCAATTCAGAGCCATAGGAACGAACGCGAAGGCAAACCCTGCGGAAACAACGGTTGGCCCGCCAATGACAGCCGTGAGGGCTGCGGCACCACCAGGTGGGTGCAGGCATTTGGTAAAGGACATTACTACAATCGCAAGCCCGACGGCCAAGCCAGCGGCTAGCATCATGTCTGGCACCAGGCGGTAGGCCAAGATTCCGCAGAGGGCTGATATTGTATTGCCGCCGATGATGGCCCAAGGCTGTGCCAACGGACTGGTGGGCACCGCGAAAAGCAGCACCGAGGATGCTCCAAGCGGGGCCACGATCAGTGGCAGGGCAGGGTTTCCTCCGAAGGAGAGTTCTCCGATTAATCCAGTCAAGCCGATACAGATTAAGCCGCCTAGACCAGCGATCAGCCGGTCATTCAATGTGGCGCCCGCCAGGATTGGGGAAAACAGTTTTAGACGAAATTTGGACATTATAGGGCACAATACAATTGGAGTAGAACATGATACCCATCGCACTGCCGTTGGCAAAGATGGGCCTCAGCGGCCTTGGCAAGAGAGTTTGGATGGAATGCAGTGAAAACCTTGGGCATCTATAAACTCTTCAGTGAATATTGAGGCGACTCAGCCGATTGTTCATGACGATGGTTTGTTCAGACGGCACTTGGTTTACAACGTGATTTGCAGGTGCGAAGCATGCATTTATGGAGAATAACTTGGCGATTCTTGCGATATTTGCATTTTCTTGACATGGCTTTGTCCAGACGTGTCCCAGCCTCCGCCCAGTGCATAAAAGACCGCAATTTGGCTTTTGCTGACGTCAGCCTGGGCATGAGCCACAGCCTGATCCGCCTGGGCTAACTTTTGTTCTGCACTAAGCGCTGTAAGTGCACTAACTTTGCCGCCATGATATAGTTCGGTCATGTTTGAGGCGACCTGCGCGGCAAGACTTTGCGCATCTGTCAGGCTGGTCATACGATCAAGTTCAAAATCGTAGGAGTTGATCGCGCTTTGGGCTTCCTGCAGCGCCGTCAGCACTGTGCCGTCGAACGCTGCTAAACGGGCGCGGGTTTGGGCTTTGGCCTGCGCGATTCGGGCGCGAACGACGCTTTGATTGAGGTTCCAACTGACCGATGGCCCGAAGCCAAAAAAATTGGTCAAAGGCGAAAATATATTGGCCGCGGCGCCGATTGATCCCACCGAGCCTTCAAATTTGACATCGGGATAGAGCTTTGCAGTTTCCTCGCCAACACGGGCGGTTGCGGCGGCCAAGCGGCGCTCGGCCTCGCGTACATCAGGCCGTCGCTTAAGCAGGCTCTTGCCGTCACCAACAGGAATAGGCGCGAGTAAAACTAATGGCTTATGGCAGGTAAGCCATACGTGATCATATTTTTCAGGCGGTTCGCCAATTAACGTGCTAAGGCGGTAGGCGGCGTTGATTTGTTTGGCTTTTAGCAAGGGAATTTGTGATTCCAAGGTTTCAAGCTGTGCCTTTTCGCCAGCGACATCGAAACTTGTAGCGCGGCCATTTGCGTGCAGCAGACGGGCGAACGTCAACGCTTGACTTTGCAACGCGACGGTATGACGTAGCGTGGCTAACTCATTGCCATCATCGCAAATCTGATCATAGGCGCGGGTAGTTTCGGCCGCAACATTGACCAACACTAGATCACGCGCGGCAAGCGCTGCTTCACTGTCGTCGTTGGCGGCTTCGATGCCACGCCGAATGGCACCAAACAGATCGGCGTCGTAGCTGACCGTGATGCCCGTATGATAAATCTCACGTCGAGGCGGCTGCACATGCTGCAAAACGGATTCCGCCGATTGCTGCACGTAGCTTGTGGCTGCATCGCTCGAAACACTTGCTTCCCGCCCGGCTTTTGCTTCAGCAAGAAGTGCTTCAACGCTTTCCAGATTAGCCTGTGCGATCCGTAGATTCGTATTGGCGGAAAAAGCCTTCTGGATTAAAGCGTTGAGTATTGGAGCATTATACAATTTCCACCAACTGTCTGGCGGGTTTGTGATTTGAGTAGCTTTACCGTCTGATATGAAGCTTGCTTGTGCGGCCGGATTATTGATGACCGCAGTCTTTGGCAGCTTGTAGTTCGGCCCCACGGTACAACCAGCCAAGACCAACACGGCAAGTGGCGCGGATAAGCGTCCCGCACGGAGGGCTACCATGGCCAGCTCCTATGTTCCTTGATATCGCCGGGCTGGGTAACAATTCTTACCGATGCCGTTTGACCCGCGATCAGGCGGATGCCGTGAGGAATATGATCAATTGCAATTCGGACCGGAATGCGCTGGGCCAAGCGCACGTACGTATATTGTGGTTCGATGTTCGCGAGCATGTTTGCGCTCTTGTCACGTTCTCGATCCGAAATGCCGCCGGCGATGCTTACGACATGCCCACGTATGACCCCGGCAACGCCCATCAGCCGTACATCGGCCTTGTCGCCAACATTGATGGCAGGAATTTTTGTCTCAACAAAATAGCCCTCGATCCGCAGCGTGGCCGTATCTATCAACGCGAACGCCCCTTTGCCGGCGGTAAGATAATCGCCAGGTTCTAGCGTCATGTTTGAAACAATGCCGCTGACGGGCGCCCGCAAGATCGTGCGATTGAGGTTTAATTGTGCGAGGTTCAGCTCAGCCTGAGCCTTAGCGACGGCGCTGCGCAAAAGGCCAACGCGCTCCGTCCCTTTTTCAACGGCCTCTGTATCAACCAGTGTAGACAAGGCGTGGTTGCGGCGATCATCGCGAATGGCTTGTGCCAGGGCGATCTGCTTACTGTCGAGTTTCGCCTGGGCCTGCGCGAGGGCGAGTTGATAACGAGATTGATCTATCATTAAAAGGGGCTGGCCCTTTTTGACGACTTCGTTGTCTAGGACATAAACGTTTCTCACCCAGCCGCCAACATCCGGGGCAACCTTGACGATATCTGCCGCAACTTTTCCGTCGCGGGTCACGGGTTCCACTTGATAGCGTATCCAGAGCGCCACAACCGCGACGGTGGCAATGAGCAGTAGCAGTAACGTAAAAAATGCTTTTGTTATATGTTCACGGTTCATAGTCAGCGTACAATCAAGTTCAAATAAGGTAAAAGCCGATTGGCAAGCACGGATAGCCCCCACCAGAGAGATAGAAAAAGAGTCAGATCAAGAAGGAACGGCTGCCATGAAACGCGATCGATGGGCAAACGCTTCACGAAAGGACGCGCAATGAAGCAAAATAGCCCGGCGGTGGCAGCTGTGAAGAACGCAACGGAGACAAATCCGCCGATTAAGTCAACGTCTTCGATCATTAGCGTTCGCTCCAGCGGATGCACGTAGCCTGGGACGCTTTGTTCGTCATCTTTCTGATCAGCGTCGTTTAAAACGGAACGAGACTAATGTTTTGTTCGGTTCGGTACGCCTGATATGGGCGCAGTTAAAGGAGGATTTAAATAGAACGCTGACCCTCGCTGTGGCATGGAGGCAGCGGATTTGAGGCTTCGAGATGCCTTCCTTAAACCTGTTTGAGATGCACATGCCAAACGTCCACATAATAGGTAAACGATATGCATCTTTATATCGGACTGAAAGAGCTTGCAAGAGCCGAAATCGCGCAATGCCCCGGAGGGGCAAGGGGGGACTGATCGCCAGCGTGAATTTTTTGGCGTAGTAATCCAATCTGCCGTCACGCTTCGATGAACCTCGGCTCCTCATTGACGCAGGCTTCAAGTCTAAAATAGCCTTTGGTTAAGGCTTCAGGAAGGCGGCATTATGCGGGATTTTCATTCGGGAGGGCGTAGTCCGGTCTATGCCGCTAACGGCATGGCGGCCACCTCCATGCCGCAGGCGACGCTGACAGCGATTGAGATATTGAAGGCTGGTGGTAACGCTTTAGACGCGGCCATAGCAGCTTCCGCCGTGTTAGCAGTGGTGGAGCCGCAATCCACCGGGGTGGGCGGTGATCTGTTTTGCCTGTATGCGCCGGCGGACAGTAGCGAGCCCATCGCGCTCAACGGCTCCGGTCGTGCTCCGGCAGGTTTATCTCTGGAGGCGTTGGCGGGGCAGGGGCTTTTGTCCTATGACGGCACATCAGCACATGCCGTTACAGTGCCCGGCGGCGTTTCTGCTTGGGAGACCCTGGCGAAGACATTTGGCCGAAAGGGGCTGGATGAGTTGCTGCGACCTGCGATTGGGTTCGCCGAGAATGGCTATGTGGTTGCCCCGCGCGTGGCTGTGGATTGGGCCAGACTTAAAGGCAAACTAAAGCAGAACGGCGCAGATATATTCCTGCCCAACGGCACGGCACCGGAGGCGGGCACGCTGATGCGCAACCCGCAGCTTGCTGCCACGCTACGCGCGATAGCCAGGGATGGCGCGAAGGCGTTTTATACCGGCCCCATAGCGGCTAAAATCGCCTCGGATTTGCGGGCACGCGGGGGGTTCCATACAGAGGAGGATTTCGCGGCTGGGTTGGAACTTGCGGAATTCGTAACTCCCATCTGCCGCACCTTTGCTGGCCATAATGTGTGGGAGTGCCCGCCAAATGGTTCTGGTATCATCGCGCTGATGCTAATGGGCATTATGGATGGCTTTGCAACCGATGCTGATCCGTTGGGCCCGTTGCGCCTGCATCGCCATGTGGAGGCGGCGCGGCTAGTGTATCGTGACCGCGACGCTTTCTTGGCCGATCCGGCATATACCGAGGTACCTGTCGCGCATCTACTCAGCGACGCCTATATTCGTGGATTACGTGGGCTAATCTGCGATGGTCACGTGCTGGCAACCTTGCCGGCTGCTGGCAGCATGCAGCAGGACACCGTTTATGTATCTGTCGTGGATTCAGATGGAAACGCTTGCAGCTTTATAAGTTCTATCTTTGAAGGATTCGGTTCTGGTATTGTTGCGGGTGATACGGGAATAGTGATGCATAATCGTGGCTTGAGTTTTAGCATGAAGCCTGGCCATCCGAATCAAGTGGCACCGAAGAAACGACCTATGCATACCATTATACCCGCCATGGCGGATGGGAACGGCAAGTCGCGCGTGGTTTTTGGCGTAATGGGTGGGCAGTACCAGCCGATGGGGCAAAGTTGGGTCCTGGCTAATTTACTACAATACGGGTTGGATCCGCAGGAGGCGCTGGATCTGCCTCGGATCTTTCCATTTGCAGGTAAGGTGGAGGTGGAGAATGGTATTTCCGCCACGACCCGATCGTTGCTTGCCAGCAAGGGGCACCAGCTTTCGGATGCCGAGTTGCCGCTTGGAGGTGGTCAGATGATCGTTATTGACCGTGAGCGCGGTATTTTGATTGGAGGTTCCGATTCCCGCAAGGATGGTTGTGCTTTGGGCTATTAGTATCTTAGTTTTTGAGTGTAATGCCCTGATCTTGCGTGCGAAGAAATAATTTGATCTGCCTGTCCGGATGATTTTGTTGTCTATTTAACGACATCAAGTTCCACTTTTCAGGGTTGAAAGAAATGAACCCTGACTAAAATGAGTCTGTCGTACTCAACGTCGTATAGTGGCGGGGTTTAGGCTCATTAGTGGTGCCGTGGAAGAAGTAAGAGGCTTTTTCGCATGCTGACGCATGGTCGGGCGCCTCCAACTGGCGGACCGCGTAACGCGATACCGAATCAGCTCTTGAGTGTTCTTGATCTTATGGCGCTACCGGTAGATGGATTTATTATGGTCAAGCACTTTATTAAAATTTTTTGGTCGCTGGATTCATGGTATGGTTCTAATGTTCGCTATGCATTGCGTAGGCGGGATAAGTGCACAGTGGAGGTTCCCATCATGTTCATTCAGCGGCCATGAGATGAGGCGTGATAAAATTAACTTGCCGACCTCTTGGCATGCGACAAGAAGTTTAGAATTAAGGCGAACATCACCGATGTTGTCATTATTATTCGTATTAAAAACATTGGATCGATTAGCATTTTTCATGCTTTTAGAAAAACGGCGGCAACGTATAATTTCACCTGTGCGACATCATTCATGATCTGGGTGGGATTTGGTCCGATGCGGAGAATGTCGCAGAGATCATGAAAGACTCATTGGATTAGAAAGGAAAAAATATGCCTCATATGACAAAGAAATCTGTGTCTTATCCAGAATCGTACGCAAGCGATCCGCCGATATTGCCATATGGTGATGGCCTTACGTAAAATAATGTATGATATCAGTGAATCGTCATGGAGAATTGCATTTTTTAAAATACTAACAAAGATCATAACATTGCTAGAAAGCAATGGAAATTAATGATCTCGTAGCAAGATGATTGATCCGAATCGTTTTTTAAACGCAAAAAATAAAATAAACTTCGACTATCAACAAATTCAAGGGGATTCGGAACCATGAAAGGAAATTTTGTTATTTTATGGTTTCTCGCCGAGCATTTTTGTCAGTGCCTACGGAGCATAAGTGTGTCTGCGCTTGTGTTGAGCGTCACTTGCATTCCTATGATCCCGGCATTTGCTCAAACGCCGACCAAAACCCGGACTGAGACGCACGAGCGACCGAAGACAATTGGCAGCCAACAGAACCAACTTCACGACAGGGGGCGCGCGCAAAGTCAGTCGCAAGCTACCCAACAGAGCCAGATACCAAATCAAGATCGATTGCGGATCCCAATACAAGACCAGTAGCGTATGCAAAACCAGTCAGGAACAGGAGCCGGGGATCAAGATTGGTTGCGTGAACAAGACGGCATTAAGCAGAAGACCCAGGATTAGCTGCACAATCCTGGCGCTTGTCTCCATTATGGTACCATGAGCAGAGGCGGAGGCGGTGGACGGCATTAAGGCCGTTTTTAACCTCATGAAGGAGCGTCCCTCTACAAGAGGAACGCTCCTTTTTATGTCTCAGCGGAATCGTCTATGAGAATGCCAACCATTCCAGCCCCAACCATAAATGATCGATACGTTTGGATAGAGATAGCCATAGCCAGGATAGAAGGCATAAAGTGGTGGATATGCGACATAGGGATAATATCCAACGGCAGGCGGCGGATAAGCGGCGGTGGCCGCCGGCGGCAAGGGCGGAACTTCATTGCCTTTAGCGGCCATGCATTGCGCATACGTAATATCATACCGATGTTGCAATGAGGTCTCTGTGGCGGCGGCATTCGATGCGCCGGCAGCGCTTCCAACTGCCAGGCCGGTACCCGCGCCAATGGCGGCACCTACTCCAGCATTGCCCGCCGCAGCGCCCAGTGCCGCTCCGGCGGCAGCCCCTACCAGCGTACCGGCCACGGCGCTGCCAACAGCGGCTTGGCCGGCCGCCTGTTCAGCGTTGGAATAGCCAACGCTTTGTGCAGCAACGTTACGGCATTCATAGTCATCCCGCTGGAAGGCGGTATAGCTCTTGCCTTTGCCGGGCAACACGGCAATGGATGGACTACTCGGCGGCACAACGGCACAAGACGAAAGCAAAAGCAGCGCCAGAGCGCCTGCCGGCCATTGTTGTTTGATCATCGACGAAACTCCTTGTAGCTTGGTTTTGCATTTGAACAGCAGTTGTCGTGTCCAACTGGCACATTGTGGCACGTGGCAGGCGCTAGAAACTCAGCCATGGCCGCTTAAGATAGCGAGCCGCACGTCTTCCGCCTTGGCGGCGATGTCGGCGGTTTCCTCAGGCGTCAACGCTGGCAAGCCTAGAATGGTATTTATTGCCGTCACGGTATCCACGGTAACCGGAAGCGTCTTATCCGAAGCCGATCCCAGGTAAATAGCGATCATGTCGTCGTGGCTGGCGGGTATGACGCCGGTTAAGGGGGAAGCATCTGTTAGTGCAAAACTCTTGAGCAAGCTCAGATTTTCAAGCGGCGAGTCAATCCGAACGATCGAACTGTAATAGGTCTGCACAATATAAGCGAACTCAGCGGCCGGTAGAGAATAGAGCTGCTCGACGGTCATGGTCAGGGTTTCCTTCCCCTCGGCCGTCAACACCATCACCGTTGTGCTCATTGTGGCCCAATTACTCACCGCTTCAGAGAAAGCATGATCGAGCACATGTTCAGGCGAGCGCGCCACGCTCAAACGGCCAAGCTCCACCTCGGGAATTCCTTCCTTTGCCCATGCCGGTCTGCCACCGGTCGTGCCTGCCGGTGGTTGTTGGCTATTCTCGCCTCCTCCATAGCGCGGTCCCTGCTTGTCTGGGCTGGTTCCTTCGTCTCCGGTTTCGGTGCCTGTTGAGCCGCCCTGGCCGTAGTGGCCTCGTGTGCCTGTTGAGCCGCCTTGGCCCATGGACTGGCCAGACGTGCCCGGAGCGTGGCCGGAACCTCTCGCTCCCATACTGCCGCCCCCGTTACCTTGTGTCTGGGCGTGCGCCGGGCCAACCAAGTAGATGGTGTTGCCCGACAGAAGAGGCGCAGCAAGGCCAACGCTCACTGCCACGGTGCCTAGGAGGGCCACGCGAACGCTGGCCCGGATTCGTTTGCAAGATTTCATGGTAACTGCTTTCCTTGTCCTGGTTTTTTTATCTTTCAATTGTCGCGTAGTACCTTGGTGTCGGCGCCCCAACCGCCTTGCCCTTGGTGAATGAAGTGCTCACCGCCACTTTCGCCACCGACCGGACCGGTCGTTGAACCTTCCGACATCGGTGGTGCCTCGGTGCTTTCGCCTTCTCCGCTCCCACCGCCACCATCACCGTGGTTATCGCCGGTTTCGCCGCCGTGGGACTCACCGCCGCCTAGCGTGCGCCCGGTGCGCTGCCGATGCTGTACAGCGCGTTGCGCTGGCGTCTTGCCCCCTTTATTTCCGCTGCCGCCTTCGCCACCACCTTCGTGTCCCCCGCTGCCACTCCCGCCGCCGCTATGACCGCCGCTGCCACTCCCGCCGCCGCTATGACCGCCGCTGCCACTCCCGCCGCCGCTATGACCGCCGCTGCCACTCCCGCCGCCGCCATGTCCGCCGCTGCCACTCCCACCGCCGCTTCCACCGGCCTCCTCAGCCACTAACCGCTGTGGTAAGGCCAGCGTTAAAGCGCCAACGCCAAGCAGGCACAGCACGTTGCGTCTTCGCGCCGCAGCGGCGCACACCGCATCCACGGTCGGTTTCACGGCTGCACTCCTTCATTCGGAAGCGTAGCGATATTGTCCTGTTGTCGGAGGCTTTCGGCCGTCTTCTGGATCGACGTGGCGACACTTTTCGTCGTACTTACGCAGAGTAGCGCATTAACTTCGCGATAGCGCACCGCAGTTATGGGCACGGTGCTCGCCAGCGCCAAGTAGCTTGCAGCCAGTACGACGTCAGGTCGGCGCTTTTCTAACAATTCCTGGTAGTCGGCTAAAAGATACAAGCCGGTCTTTACCGTTTCCGGTTCAAAACTAGGTGCCAGTGTTGACTGCGCGGCCCGAAGCCGGTTGAGGTTATGGCCGCTCAAACGCTGCTGCTGGCTCATGTGGGCCAGTTTATAACCGGCGCACCATGGACCTTGTGGCGCTATCTGATCGTCATGCCCAACCATCGGCCTATCATGACGCGTACCATTCTCTGTTGCCAATGCCGAGGAAAATGTAATCATGAATGTTAAGACGAATACTACGACTAATCTTGCGGCATGGTTGATATCGGTTTTCATAGGCAACCACATCCTTTGGTCATCTCCGACCTGATTTTCTTATTTTCAGGCCATACGCAGGAATTTCATTGATAAATATCAAAGCGGTTCTTAGGAAATTCGTTCACTATTCTTCGCAGCGAACTTATGTTTCGCCACTCCGGTTTTGCGCACGACGCAAAAGAGGGCGCTCTATGGCTCAATTGTCCCGTCTTTTCTTGCCTTTGGCTACGGCGCTGCTCATTTGCTTGACGCCTGCTAGATATGCGTTGGCTCAGAACTCCGTGAGTAAACTACTTTTGAGTGATGCGCAGAACGGGCCTCGTGCGCTGCTTGATGGCCTTGATCGGCTTCTCATCGTTAATCCGGGTCTTGTTGCTACGCCAAGTTCGGCTGCGGCACTCGCCCGTGCTGCGGCAACGCCGGTATCTGACTTTATTGGCGCCAACTTGCCAGTTTATCAGGAAATTGCAGATAAGATTATTGCAGCGGCGCCACCAGAACGCCGTGAGGCAGTACGCAAGTCGGTGATCGTTGAACTCGCAACATTCATGGCAACTGACATCCGTCTAATGCCAGTGCCGCAGCCGCGAACCTTTGGCACCGTACCGATCCAAACGCCGCAAGTAGAAGAACGTGGTTTTAAACTCGGCTCCTTCACCGTTTACCCACAGCTGCAGGCAGGAATGTTTTATGATAGTAACATATACGCTACCCGTACGGCCACGGTTTCGGATGGTGTGGGCACTATTTCTCCAAGCATAGCGATCCGTTCAAATTGGGATCATAACGCACTTTATGCCGAAGCAGGCGCGGACCTCACCGGATATTTGAAATATGGAAATGAAAACACCGTCGATTGGCACACTCGACTTGAAGGACGTATCGATGTTGACCCAGCCACGCGCATCATTCTCGGCGGAATTGCGCTGATGGAACATGAAGATCGTGCATCGCCGGATGCCGTCGAAGGGTTGACGCCAACGCGTTATTGGGAAGTGAACGGTTACGCCGGTCTTGTACACAGAATTGGCGTGTTTAACATCCGCGTCGGCGGTGCGCTTGAGCGCATTACGTATGCCAACGTTATCGGGCTAAATGGTGAAATCAATAATCATGACCGAAATCACAATCGTTACACGGCCGGGATTTCTGTAACCGACAACGCTAATTCCGCCTTTCGTCCGTTTTTGGAAGGACTTGCCGACATTCGTCGCTATGATCATACGCCTGATGACTTTGCGCTCCCACCTACAAATGTCGGCTACTATCGCAACTCAGATGGCTATCGCGCCAGTGCAGGCGCGCATTTTCGCATTAGTCCTGCGGTAGTTGGTGAAGCGTCGGTCGGCATCATGGGCCGCTACTATGCCGACCCTAGATTCAAGCCAGTTATAACTCCCGCCGCCGATCTAAATATGCGCTGGAACGCGACACAGAACACGACGGCGGTTTTATTTCTGGACCGTTCGATCGAGGAAACCACTCTGGCCGGAAGTCCAGCTTACGTTTACAGCGTTGTCGGTGGTCGGGTTGAGCAGGTTATAATTCCTGATCTTATTGGCATTGTTCGTCTCGCGTTTGCACGTGCCGACTTCCGCCAATCCACACGTTGGGACAATGAAGCGGATATGTCTGTCGGTGCGCGCTATTATTTTACAAGTAGTTTCTATATTGGCGCAGATTATCGTTATACGCAGCGTATTTCGGAAGACTCAACAATAAATTTTAGTCGCCATGAGGTGTTCGTACTTGTAGGTGCCGCATTCTGATCAGGCGCCACCCAAGGCACAGCTGGCACCGAGTTCAAGGATAGTCATCGGATTAGTATAAGCCCATTCAAGGCTCCGCGGCGACGCCAAAAGATCGGGTGGATTTAAACGGTGGTGCTGTAACTTATCAGGTCTAAAATTGCAGTAATCAACCGATTGAGAACTTCTCAACTCATTGCTTTGATAAAATTACAATTGCGGAAATTACACTCCTTATCCTCTTAGGATGTCGCGTTTCTTTTGTAGGTATTCATCGCGGCTGATCTCTCCGCGTGCGTAGCGCCCATCAAGCGCGTGAGATCGGAA
>JAKAEC010000051.1 GCA_021818425.1 Pseudomonadota bacterium | reverse complement strand
CGCCTGGGGCAAGCTGACCGTATCCGGCATGATGACAATGGGCGCCTGTAGGCCCTTAGCACCATGCACGGTCATGATGCGGACTTCATCACCCCCCGCCTCGGCCTCGCGTTTAATGGCAGTGGCCGCGTTGCGCAGACGGTGAACGAAGGCTTGCAGGCTAGCCGGCTCAGCGGCGGAGAATTGCAGCGCCTCGGCTAGGAACTCATCCAAAGGTTCCGCTGCTTCAGGGCCAAAGCGTGAGAGCAAGCGAGCGCGGCCGCCGAGTACACCCAACGCGTCCGACAGCAGGGCGAAGGGCGTGTCGAAATCCGCACGGGCCCGCAGGGCTTCGTAGAATGATTTGGACGCACGCCATTCGGCACGCTCCTCCGCCCGCGCATAGAGCGCGCCGACCAGAGAGCCGGGACGATTCATGGCGAGTTCCATGAGGCTTTCGTCGGACAAACCGCCAAGCGGTGAAACAAGGAATTGCGCGAACGCGAGGTCGTCCTCCGGCAGCAACAACGCGTCGCAGAGGGCCAGCATGTCTGACACCGCTGGCTGTTCCGACAACACCATGCGATCCAGCCCCGCGATGTCGATACCGCGTGATTTAAGCTCCGAGGTGACAGCACCGACGATGGCACTGCGTGAGCGAACGAGGATAAGGAAATCGCCAGGGCGGGCGTTGCGATTTTTCGCGGGCAGAGGCTGGACAAGACGGTCCTGGATGTAGTCACCAAGCTTGCGGGCGAGGATGGTAATGGAGGAATCCGCGGTCTGATAATCCTCTGGCAAGTCCCAGTCTGGTATTTCAGAGGCTTCGGTGGCTTCAGCCAAAGGCCAGAGTGTAGCCTTGCCCGCCTGTCCCATGCGACTGATGCCATGGCGCAGCATTTCACCCGGTGCGATGACACCGCTACGGGCGGGGCCCTCAGCGAATACTGCGTCCGTGAGTTGTAGCACCGGCGCAGTGGACCGGAAGGAGACGGACAACGCGCCATCTAGCCAGCCGCGCCCGGCAGAAATGGCGGACGCTTTGAATTTGTCTCTGTAAATGCCAAAGCTTTTAAGATTCGCGCCCTGGAAGGAGAAAATCGATTGTTTGGGGTCACCTACAGCGAAGATGCTGCGCGGTTCCTTCCGTGCACCGAGGCCAGCAAAAAATTCCGCCGCAATGGCGTTGGCGATTTCCCACTGGGCGGGGGCCGTATCTTGTACCTCGTCCAGCAATAGATGCTCGATGCCGCCGTCTAGCTTATAAAGCACCCAAGCGGCGCCATGGTCGATGAGAAGTTGCGAGGTCTGGTTGATAAGGTCGCTATAGGAAAGCTCAGCGGCGCGACTTTTCGCTTCGCGCTCCGACAGGGCAACGGGGCTGAGGATTTCCAGTAGTGCCTGGTTGATGTTGACGAGGCGGGTAAGTTTCAGTCTGTCCTGGAGATGCTGGATGCGCTCTGCTTCCTTTACGATTTCCGCTTTTATAGCCGCTTCTTCTGCCGCCAGCTTCTTGCCACAAAAGCCGCGCAATGCGCGGGGTTCCCCTTCAGTAGTTAGGCAGGCTTTCGTCCAGATTTCACGGCCAGGCAGACGTTGCTCCGGCGGCAAAGCCAGCCAGTCGAGTGCTGGATAGGCCCACTTTTGGCCGCTGGCATTCCCGCGCTCGGCCACTAGTTGCAGATAATTACGCAATTCAATTTCACGCGGCGGTAAAACGAAATCGCGTAGCAAAGTAGCTTCATCTTCATCCCCCACTGCCAAGGCCGCACGCAGCATAGTCGCCATAGAATCCTGCGTCTGCTTCAGAAATTTGCTTTCTACGCCTTCAACAAACTTACTGCTTAGATCAGAGAAACGCTGCTCATCGATTTCCGCTGCCAACGTAGCCACGGCACCGCGCGCGGTTGGGTGGGCCAGCACGCGCTCCCGCGCCTCGCGCAGGCGTTGGCCCGCCGCTTTGTCATCAGCCACTGCGAAATGCGGCGAAAGCCGAGCTTCCAACGGAAAGCGCCGCAGGAGCGACTGGCAGAAGGCGTGGATCGTTTCAATCCTCATTCCGCCCGGAAGATCTAAAACATCCGCGAAGAGCTTACGGGCACGGGAAAGAGTTTCCTCAGTCGGCGTTATATCCAAGGCCCGCAATTTTTCGTTCAACTCCGCACGCGGCATTGCCACCCATTCGCCCAGGCGCTTATTCAGGCGGATTCGCATTTCCGCTGCCGCTGCCTTGGTATAAGTTAGGCAGAGAATTTTTTCAGGTGCTGCGCCCGCCAGCATCAAACGCAGCAAACGATCGGTGAGCAGTTTGGTCTTGCCACTACCCGCAGAGGCCGCGACGAATGAGGAAATTGCGGGGTCGGATGCCGCCAATTGCTGGCGGTTGGCGTCCTCAATCGCCGACATTTTCATCCTCCCCCCCCCATTCAGTACGGCGCGAAATACCCGCATAAACGTCGTAGGCATTTTCACGACCTGGATGTGGCGACGCTAAAAATTCTTTTTTTGGATCAGCAAACTTCTCAAGCAGCGCGGCTACGCCCGCTGCGCGTTTGATAACGTCTCGTAACTCATCATGATTTTTCAGTAACACTGTCTCGCCCCCCGCGACCGCGCGGCCGGAGAGGACGACATAGATCAGCTCTTTTACCTCGGCGGCAAAGTTCTCGCCAAAGGCGCCAACCTCCGCCATCACGGCCTCCAACGGCAATTGCGGAGCCGTACCGGCTTTTACTTTTTTCTCGGATGGCACGCTGCCGGTTTTATAGTCGATGATGCGGAGCTTGCCGTCCGCATCACGCTCAATTCGGTCGGCGCGGCCTTTCAGAACAAAATCGCCGGGAAGTTTCCATTCACCTTTATGCTCCAAGGCGCGAGCAACGGGCGTGCCGCTGGCGGCCACACGGGCGCGCTCAATTTCCACCAGCCAATCCGCGATGCGTTCCAGCCGCGCCAGCCACCATTGGGCCAGCGCCTCGCGCGGGCGGGCTTCGAGCATGGCAACTTCTAGCGCATGGCGCAGGCGCGCGGGAGCGTCTGGGGCGTTGACATCAGAAGCCACGAAGAACTTCGCCAAACCGGCATGCACTACGTCACCAAACTGGCTGGCGTCGCTTTCCTCATCCAATGGGTCCAGCGGGGATAGCTTCAGCACCTTTCTCGCGTAAATAGCGTAGGGGTCGGCCAGCAGGGTGGCGATGTCTGAGATGGAATAGACGCGCGGGCGTCTTTCGGCGGGCGGTTTGGGGCGGGGGCGAGGGCGCCGTGTACGCTGTTGCGGCAGGTCTAACTGCCCGGCCCAAAGGGCTGCCTCGTGCTGGGGTAGATCAATCCCCTGCCCCGCCAGCATCGCGGAAAGGCGCGTTAGCCAGCGGGCAGGAACGGCAGGGGCGCGGTCGCGCCGCTTAGGGGCAGCAAGCACCACCTGCGGGCAGGCGCTGACCAAAGAGAAAAACCCATGTGCGGCCTGGCTGATTTTCAATTCCGGGCTGGGCAGGCCAGCCCGCTTGCGCATCGGGCGGGAGAGCCAAGGGCCCGGTTCCTGTGGGGAGGGCCAGACGCCTTCCACCAACCCGCCCAGCACCGCCACATCCACGCTTTGCAACGCCGCTTCTTGAACACCCCAGATTGCAATGCGGGGGTGACCGTCCTTCGCGCGCGGGCGGCGTACCACTTGGCCAGCCATCAGCGCGTCCAGAAGGTCGGGCAGATCGGCTGGGGCCATGTCCGGCATATCCTCCAAAGCCGTGAGGCTTTCGGTCAGCAAGGCGGAGAGCGCATTGCCCGCCTCCCCCACCCAAAGCCGCGCCGGGCCGGGTTCGTCCGGCGTGGTGGCGAGGGTTTCGCCAGCCTTGATCAGTGCCGTCAGCGCCGCCACTGGTGAGACGGCTTGAGCTAGCGCCAAGGGGACGAGCATACGCTCCAGATCAATAAGAAAATCCTTCTCGGCCTGATGTTCATCCTTCAGCCGGAAGCGCAAACCCTCCAGCCCCGGCGGTGGGCGAGGGCCGCGTAAGGCGTGCTTTTCCAAACGCCGGGCCATGTCCCGGAAAGATTGCGGGGGGCGATTGCCCGTAGCAAGTGGGTGTTTGAGTAGTACCAACAGCGGCAGTGGGGCATAATTCTCCCGCGCGGCGCGGGCCAACAGGCGCAGATACACAGCAGGCGGAGTAGCGGCAAGGGGCTCTCCAGCGCTGTCGTCAGCCGTGATGCCAAAGCGTTTAAGCGCCGCCGTCACGCGCGCGGCCAGGGCGCGGTCCGGCGTGATAAGTGCTGCACTTTGTCCCGGAATCTGCAGAGCTTGGCGCAAGATCATGGCGATGGCCAGCGCATCCTGCGCCTCATCGCCGGTTTCCAGGCGGGAGAGGCCGGAAAGATTTAAAGGTTCGCGACTTTGCCACGCCGATAACGCGGTGGCGGGTAGTAGGGCGCGGGAGAGCAAGGCGGCCCGCCCCTCTGGCACCGCGCTTGTCGGAGCAGGCAACGGTTCGACTTCTTCCACGCGCGCACCAATGTCCGCAAGCAGCCGGGCAATGCCACCCTGGGCATGGGACTCCTCAACGCCAGCCCAGGCATCCGCATGCAGATGCGGATCGAATCCGGGCACGACTAGGCGGCCTCGTGGCAGGCCGGCTACCGTCTCCGCCATGCGGGTAATGGCCGGCGTGCCTTCGGCGACGACCATCCATACCGGCCATGGAGGCGGGCTTTCGGCCCATGCCTTGGCCTGCGCCTCGATTAGCTTGGCCAAGCGTTTGGCCGGGTTCATCACGCCTTCGGATTCCAGGATATTCGGCCAAGCATGGGTGACGATGGTGAGGAATTCCAACGTGCGCTGCCAATGCTCGGCAAAATCCTCTGGCACCAGATCGGGCAATGTCATCGCCAAATCGACCCCGGCATGGTCTGCCTCATCCATCAGCTTGGCGAATTCGGCGGCCAGCTCCCATGCGGAGGCAAGTTTTTGCGGCTCACCGCTCTCCTGCGGCGTTTGCAGGATCAGCCGCGCGAGCAGTGCCTGCCGCCGCGCAGACGCTATGGCGGGCGGCAACGAGAAGCCAGCCGAGAGCAGCAGCCCTGCCTCGTCAACATTGCCCAGCGCGATGATGCGTGGCAACAGCAGCGCTCGACCGCCATTAGCCGCCAGAAATGCTCCGGCCAGCGCCTGCGCGGCGCGACGGCTGGGCAGAATAATCAACCCTTCATGGCCACCTTCCTCCGCGAGCCACAACTGGGCGAGTGCCGGAAGAAACGCGGCCTCCGGCGGAAAGGCACCTATGCGGGGACGGCGCAAATCAACTGCCATCGAACCCCCGCAAATCTCCTTCTATCTCGATCTCCCGCCCCACCCGGCAAAGCAAAAACCGCAGCCGCCACGCATTGGCGGGGGCAAGGTCGCCCAGCCGGTCTGGCCATTCCACCAGGGTAATGCCGGAAAGTGCTTCATCCCAACCCAACTCGTCTAGCGCATCCGGGCCATCCAAACGCCAGAGATCGTAGTGAGAAATTTCTGTGCCATCCGGCATTTCATATGTCTGCACTAGGGTGAAAGTGGGACTAGGCACGGCAAGGTGCGGATCACCCATTAAAGTGCGGATGAAGGCGCGGGCCAGACTAGATTTTCCAGCCCCCAACTGACCTTGCAGCAATAACACATCGCCCGGCCGGGCGATGGCGGCCAGCCTTTTACCCAGGCTCTGCGTCTCCGACTCGTCCTTCAGATACATACGCATGAACATGTTTTGAGGCCAGGCGCTTGATTGTGGAAGGGGGGAGAGGCAAAGCAGGACCATGGAAACGCTGTCTGCCGATGTGGCAATCATAGGCGCCGGCCCCGCCGGCATGTTTGCGGTGTTCGAATGCGGGATGCTGAAAATGTCCAGCGTGCTAATTGACGCACTGGATGAGTTAGGCGGCCAATGCGCGGCGCTCTACCCCGAAAAGCCAATCTACGACATCCCCGCACATCCGGCTATCGAGGCAGGTGCGCTGATCGCCCAGTTGGAGGAGCAAATTGCGCCATTCGCCTGCGCCAAACTACTGGGGCGGCAGGTGACCGGACTTTCCGGCAAGCCTGGCGACTTCGTCCTCACCACTAGCGCGGGCGATGAAATCAAGGCCAAAGCCGTGATCGTGGCCGCAGGCGCCGGGGCGTTCGGCCCCAACCGCCCGCCGCTGGACGGGCTCACCACGTTTGAAGCCACAAGCTCTGTGCGTTACTTTGTGAAGAAGCGTGACGATCTGCGAAACAAGCGAGTGGTCATCGCCGGTGGCGGCGATTCGGCCGTGGACTGGGCGCTGGCCCTGCAAGGCATAGCGGCCAGTATTGCCGTGGTGCATCGCCGCCCGAAATTCCGTGCCTCTCCTGAAAGCACTGCACAGCTCGACATGTTGGCTGAAGCGGGCAAGGTGGAAATGGTAATCCCCTATCAGCTCCACGCCCTGCATGGCTCCGGAGGCGTGCTCGAAGCGGTGGAGGTGGCGGACCTGGATGGCGCCACTAAGCACCTACCCGCCGATGTGCTTCTGCCGTTCTTTGGCTTGGCAATGGAACTGGGGCCAATCGCCGATTGGGGGCTGGGACTCGAGAAAAGCCACCTAGCGGTTACGTCTTCTACCATGGAAACTTCTTTGCCCGGTGTATTCGCGGTGGGTGATATCTGCACCTACCCGGGCAAACTGAAGCTGATCCTGCAAGGCTTTGCCGAGGGGGCGATAGCCGCACACGCGATCTATGCCATCGTTAACCCGGACCAAGCGCTGCATTTCGAATATTCCACCACCAAGGGCGTGCCGAGGTGAGACC
Source organism: Pseudomonadota bacterium (assembly GCA_021818425.1). Classification (GTDB taxonomy): domain Bacteria; phylum Pseudomonadota; class Alphaproteobacteria; order Acetobacterales; family Acetobacteraceae; genus Acidocella. The sequence goes on along the minus strand of JAKAEC010000051.1, from coordinate 4,949 downwards.
TCCTCGTTAGCTAAACAGGAAGCGGCTATCAGTGCGGCTGTGCCTCACCAGACACCCATTGCAGACATGCCTGCTTCTGGCTCTGGCCATTCGCCTGCCGGTTGCATTGTTCGATCATAATTTCATCGCACCCGATGAAATTATACAATATCTCGGCCAGGCGCACCGGTTGGTTTATCATCATGGGCCAGTACCGTGGGAATATCAGGTCGGCCTGCGCTCCTGGCTGATCCCTGGCGCACTCGCAGGGCCGATGTGGGCCGTGAAAGCGCTGGGCGGCACCCCTGCCGGGGGGGTAACGCTCATCAAAGTGCTACTGTGCTTTCTGTCGCTTTCAATCGTGTTGTGCGCGTTCCAATGGGGACGCCTCTATCATGGGGCCAAGGGCGGACTGATCGCGGGTGGGCTGGCAGCCTTATGGCCAGATCTATGGGTGATGGCCCCGCATGCACTGGAAGAGGCGCTCTCCGCTTATAGCCTCGTGCCGGCCGCCTATTTCGCAACGAGGGCAAGGCAAAGCAATGAGTCGCGGCATATTTTGGCAGCCGGGTTCCTGCTCGGGTTAAGCTTCGTACTGCGCGAACAGCTGGCACCCGCCGTCGCCGTCATCGGTCTTTATCTATGCGGCCGGAATGCAAAAAACTGGATAATGGGAGTAAGCATTGCCTTCCTGCCCGTGCTGTTTGTGGGCGGGCTGGACTGGCTAACCTGGGGTCAGCCTTTCCGTAGCTTCTGGCTAAATATCTACCTGAATGCCATCCTCGGCTTATCTTACAGTTCCTTCGGCACGGAGCCGCCCTCATTCTATGCCCTGCGCTTTATCGCGGATTGGCTATGGAGTTTTGTCGGGGTGATATTTCTGGCTTGGCGAGGAGCGCATGCACTGCCGATGCTTGCCTTTGCCGCCATCGCCATCATTGCCGAGCACAACCTGATCCCACATAAGGAGTTCCGCTTCCTGTTTCCGGCAATCGCACTGATCGTGCCTCTGGCCGGCGTAGGACTTGGCGGCATCCTCCCCGGCCTCTCCGTCACGAAGCGCTGGTGGCTTGGCCTATTCCTGCTCTCTGGCCCATTTATAACTCCCTTCACCACCTATAATCTTCTGACCGAGACGACTGCTTACAGGCTTTATGCAGAGCTGGCTGCCCAACATCCTTGTGTTGTGGCAGTGGGTGTCGCCAACAGCCACTTTATGCCAATCATACCGCTTTTTGGCACGACAGACTTCACTAACATACAAAATGCCGCAAGAGCGGATGCAATCGTCGCGCCTAAGGAACAACCGGATATTCCGCCCGGTTTTGTACGCCAATCCTGTATCTCGAGGGACCGTATCTTCGCCGGAAAGCACCCTGCTCAAATCTGTTATTGGGTGCGGGCCACCAACTGGTGCAAGAGAACCAATCCTCCAGCGCCCCTTGAATTCATCTTTCCCCCTGCCGCACGAAGGTTCATCATCGCGGGCGGTTGAAATCCGGCACCACCAAGTAAAAATCTCGCCGCTCTCAGTTAAGCTGAGTACTCAGTAAATCTTCCATATCGCTGGTATGAGTTTCTTCATCAGCCAAGATATCGTCCAGGAGTGCACGGGTTTTAGGATCGCTGGCCGCAAAATACGCCGAAAGCTCGCGATATAGCCCGATCACGCATTGCTCGGCATCCAAATTTTCTGCGAACAGGCGCGGCAGGCAACCCGCGGACGCTTCGGGCACCATATGCCGCAGCGCCAACTCCGGAGCGAAATAGTCCGGCTTGCCGCCCAGCTCAGTAATGCGCTCGGCCAAGCGCACCATGTGATTGCGTTCATCGGCAGCTTGGGCGGCGCATTCGGTTGCTACCCATTCGTTTTCCAGCCCGTCGGCAGAAACGGCGATTAAGCTGTAGCGCAAAACACAGGCAATCTCGGCGGACATAGCAGCCTGAAGGAGACTGACCGGCTCTGCACTTTCAGCCATCATCGTCTGAGCAGAAACTCGCAAACGTTGCACATCCGCCAGAAAATGATTTTCCCCGGCCGCACGAGGCTCCATCATATCACGCCCTCTTCACCGAATAAATGAGAATCATTCTCACAACCGTACTCATTGTACTAGCTTGAGCCCCTCCGCCGATCAAGAGGCACCGGAATTTCTTCACGCCCGCAGCGCTTTATCCAGCCGCGTCGCTGCGCTAGAACCATCAGATGAACGACCTCACCCCCAACAGCCTTCGCGCTTGGCCGGATGCGCGCGGCCGCTTCGGCGAATTTGGCGGCCGTTATGTCGCTGAAACGCTGATGCCACTGATCCTGGAGCTGGAGCAAGCTTATCGCGCCGCCAAGGCCGACCCTGAATTTCAGGCTGAGCTTGATTTTTACCTCAAAAATTACGTCGGTCGGCCGAGCCCGCTCTGGCACGCCAAACGGCTGAGTGCACACCTCGGAGGGGCGAAGATTTATTTCAAGCGCGAGGAGTTGAACCACACTGGCGCACACAAGATCAATAATTGCGTTGGCCAAATTCTTCTGGCCAAACGCATGGGAAAAACCCGCATCATAGCGGAAACCGGTGCCGGGCAGCACGGCGTTGCCACCGCCACGGTCTGCGCGCTGTTCGGCCTACCCTGTACGGTGTACATGGGTGCTGTGGACGTTGAGCGGCAAAAGCCCAACGTGTTCCGCATGAAGCTGCTGGGCGCCGAGATCGTACCCGTTTCTTCTGGTGCTGCCACGCTGAAGGATGCGATGAATGACGCGCTGCGTGACTGGGTGGCGAATGTGCACGACACTTTCTACATCATCGGCACCGCAGCCGGACCGCACCCTTATCCGGAGTTGGTGCGCGATTTCCAATGCGTGATCGGCAATGAGGCTCGCGCACAGCTTATGGAAGCCGAAGGCCGGCTACCGGATGTGGCGATTGCCTCTGTGGGCGGTGGTTCGAATGCAATCGGTCTGTTCCATACGTTTCTCGATGAAACCTCGGTTAAGCTCATCGGTGTGGAGGCGGCGGGCAAGGGCCTGCATACCAACGAACACGCCGCAAGTCTCAACTGCGGCCGCCCCGGGGTGCTACATGGTAACCGCACCTACCTCTTGCAGGACCACGACGGGCAGATTTTGGAGGCCCACTCCATCTCTGCCGGACTGGACTATCCAGGTATCGGGCCAGAGCACAGCTGGCTGCACGACATTAAGCGCGTCGAATATGTAGGCATCACTGATGATGAGGCGCTGACGGCGTTCCAGCTCTGCTCCAAACTGGAAGGTATAATCCCAGCGCTAGAATGTGCGCATGCAATCGCGCATATCATCAAAATCGCACCACAGATGAGCAAAGAAGAGATCATCCTGCTCAACCTCTCTGGTCGGGGAGACAAGGATATCTTCTCCGTCGCCAAATATCTGGGAACTGAACTATGAGCCGCATCGCTGGCGTGTTTACGGCCCTGCGCCAGGAAGGCCGCGGCGCACTGATCCCGTTCGTGGAAGCCTACGATCCGGACCGCGCTACCTCCCTTACCCTACTGAAAGGCATGGCAGAAAACGGGGCGGACATTATAGAGATTGGTATGCCCTTCACCGACCCCATGGCTGATGGCCCGACTATTCAGGCTGCCGGTCGACGCGGTCTACTGGCTGGTGCCACGTTGAAGGGCGTTCTAGGGCTGGTCCACGAATTCCGGAAAACCAACGACCGTACTCCGCTGGTGCTGATGGGTTATCTCAACCCTATTGACTCCTACGGCGTGAAAGCCTTCTGCGAGGATGCAGCCCATGCTGGGGTGGACGGGCTGATCATCGTCGACCTGCCGCCGGAAGAGGCGGACCTTGTGCTACCAGACGCCAGCGCGAATGGGCTGGATGTGATACGGCTGGTGGCACCCACAACCTCCGACGCACGGTTGAAGCAGGTGCTCGCGGGCTCCTCGGGTTTTGTCTATTACGTCTCCATCACCGGCATCACCGGCACGCGCACAGCCTCGGCTGCTGATCTGGCGCGAGATATTCCGCGAATTCGAGCCGTGACGGATTTGCCAATCGCGGTTGGGTTTGGTGTGCGCACACCTGAGCAGGCAGCCACCGTGGTGGCGCATGCGGACGCGGCGATTGTTGCTTCCGTTCTGATTGAGACCTTATGCAAGGAAACCCCTGAGGCCGTGATCCGCGACGTGCGGGCGCTGGCAGAAGGAATAAAGGCTGCGCGTAAGGCGGCCTAGGGATGAGTGAGCCAGTCTGAATCCGCCCCGCGAACGTATCCTATGGCTGAATTCGCCTTTAAAACGTGACATTCTCCGTTCCCTAAAGGACGAGGCTTCGTTCCACGAGCGCCTCATGTCCGAGGTAAAGACTGTTCAGCGAGGTATTTAAATCCAGATCGCGTTCGGTACCGTGCGCAGTGCATTCCCCTTCTCTGCTTCTAAACCCTGCGACACCGTTCGGCCCCGTGCGGTTTCCACAGTACGAGCAGGTTCGGGTTGAAAAGGCTTCATTGACCTGAAGGAAAATGCCATAGTGTCCAATGGCTTTATTGCAGACCATTCCCTTTGAATCAGACCATCCTTGATCTGACACCGGCTTCGCCATCTTGGTCTTCGCCAGCTTGGTCTTCGCCAGCTTCGATGAGAACTCATCTTCCGCCATAATCGACCCACATGTACGGGCACTTTTGGGTGTTGACCTTGTAGTTTTTATCCCGCCGTCGGTTCGTAACCCCGCGATCGATCGCTTTCACTTGACGCGTCTTCCTGGCCCTCTGAGCCACCGCCAGCTTCGGTTGCAGATCCCGGTAGAAGCTGCTGTATTCGGTCGCAGTTTCGTCGAGAACACGTGCCAAGTTCTCTCAACCCAAGCTTAATCCCGATCTGCGTCTCGGCAGGCAGACCTTGGGCGTCCGGTCGCTCCGCGATGACATTGAGTAACCATTGGCCGGAGGCATTCTCTACAAAGCTGCCCGTTAAAACCTTCG
>JAKAEC010000050.1 GCA_021818425.1 Pseudomonadota bacterium | reverse complement strand
CTGCTGGTGCCCACCGGTCCCAACGTGCGTGAGCCGCAGAATCGTCGCGTGGAAATTATTTTCCACTGACCAGCCCAGGCTGAAACAAAAAACCCCGGCGGGAAACCGCCGGGGTTTTTTGTTCAGGTTTGCTAGCATTACAGTTGTGATTGTGATTTTTTGATGTGCGCGTTTGGCGGCGGCTTGATGGGCTCTTCGCCAGAGTGACCATGCGATAACGCGGGCTGGGTTTATTTTGCCTTTGCGCGATGCGTTGGGCGATGCGCCTGATTTTCTGGATCGACCAGCGGATGAGGGGCAGCGGTTTTTGGTGGCGTCGCGATTTGTTGTTTTTTAGGCACGGCCTTTGGCTTTTTCGTCTGATTGGCCTTATGCGGATTGCAGCTAACATGGCAAAGGCTCGCATGACCAGCGAGACATGCCGGTGCCAACCATGCCAGGAGCGGGTCTCATTATGATCGAGGCCGCACTCGTTCTTGGCGGTCTCGAAGCTGTCTTCGATCCCCTCCGGTCGTATTCCACCTGCTGCGCAGGCGGAACCTTGACGACCTCCGCCCAGCGCTGGCCTTCCACCCCGACGAGAGTCTTGATTGAAGGGCCTGCAGGGCATCAGGTGGTGAAGTAGCGAGATCACCGTCGCCGATGCGGCGGCGGATCAGCAGGCCGCGTCTCCACCGGCCGTGGTTGGCCTCGTTGAATTCTTCGGCATCGAGTGTGGCCAATTCGAGATGGTATCAATCATACAGGCGCGACCCTTTCGTGCCGTCGCCGGCTAAGAGACGTTGCAATCCGCTGGCGGTATGTCGTTGGCAATTTCCGCCGCCGCGCCGCCCAGCGGCGTTGGACGATCCCATGAACCAAACCAGTGCGAACCAGCAATGCCCAGCACATAGCCCTTGGCAGCACAGCGCAAAGCCTGCTCGAGCATCTACACCACGAGCTGTGGCTTGGCAGCAAAGCCGGTGCTCTCTGGAAGCGATGTAGCGTTCAACCGTGCCGGGTCTCCGGCCCAGGCTTTGGGCAGATACAGCGCCCGGTCGATAAACGCATGACCACGGCGCGACGTGTACGCCGCAAACACGCGAATCTGACAGTTGGTGATCTTGCCCGCCGACCCGTGTATTGCCGCGCCACAGCGCAGGATGCCTTATTTTGCTTCAGAAATCCGGTCTCGTCGATCACCAGTACCGCCTCGTTATCGGACAAATGCTCAACGACATAATCGCGCACCAGGTCGCGCAGATCGTCCGCGTCCCAGCGGTCACGGCCTAGCAGCGCCTATTGCTGCCACGGACCAGGATCACCAGCAGCCCCCGCACGCATCCATCCCATCTTGCGCGGCTCTCCACCCGGCAGCCTATCAAGAAACAGCCTCGCATTCCCAGCCGTCCGCGCTTGCGCGAATAACGGACCAATACGAGCCCTCACATCTCTCAGGGGCGAAGCCAAAGGCTCAAGTGTTGTCTCAATAGACGCAAAGCCGTCCCATGAAACGGGAATCATCGTAGCTATAGATTCAGAACTCGCGCCGCTTCGCAAGAAAAAATCACAACTGTAACGCTAGCTTGGATGTCGGAGGCAGCAAATCGTGGAGAAGTCAATCCGTCTTTGAGGGTAAAATGATTTCTACAAATTTTATCCATCAAAAGGCAGAAAAAGTGATGCAAATCATGCCAATATGCCAGAATGCTGTGCAAATCTCCTCTTGTAGATCGCGAGACCGCCCGTGAAGTCGAGTGGCTTAAATATAAACGAGGTGAATATGACGCTGCATGCGTATAAATTTCTAAGCTGGAGAGCAAATCCCCATCGTGCTCAAAGCCCTAGTGTCCGCCGCTGGACGTACTCCTCTTTCGCTTATACGGGCTTGGCCGGATGTAGGGTCCTAAGCGGGAGTATCAACCAATGAAAGCTGCGATCGGAATTATCGGCGGCGGCGGCGTCGAAAACATTGATGGCCTGCAGGATAAAAGTTGGGAGCGCGTGCTGAGTCCTTGGGGTTTGGCCTCCGATGAGTTGCTGCTCGGCACGATAGATGGTGCTCGCGTTGCCTTTCTTCCTCGACATGAGCGGGGCTATCGCCATACGCCAAGTAGTATCAATTACCAGGCAAATATCGACGCCCTCAAGCGCCTCGGTGTGACTGATGTAATCTCGTTTTCTGCTGTCATCAGTCTGCGCGATGATTTGCAGCCGGGGCAATTCGTGATTGTCGATCAATTTATCGATCGCACCCATAACCGGCCAGCGAGCTTCTTTGGCAGCGGTTGTGTCGCGCATGTCTCAATGGCTGAGCCCGTGTGTTCACGCCTTGGAGACGCGCTCGAACGAGCTGCTGCTAAAATCGGTATGTCGGTCGTTCGGGGCGGGACTTATGTCGCAGTAGAAGGCCCCCAATCGCCGACGAGGGCGGAATGCGCACTTTATCATTCCTGGGGCGGCACGGTAGTTGGCATGACCAACATGCCTGAAGCCAAACTAGCGAGAGAAGCGGAAATTTGTTACACTACTGTCGCGGTAGTGACCGCCTATAATTGCCGGAACCGGGGGACGGCCGCCATATCCGGGGAGCAAATGATCACACTTAGGCCCGAAGGCGCCGCGCTAGCCGGGAAACTCGTACGTGAGGTGGCGCCCATTCTTAACAAGCGTCCAGCTGCCTGCCCTGACGGATGTGACCATGCGCTCGAGCAAGCGATCGTGACTGAAAAGGCATTTCGTAACCCGGACCTAGTGGCCAAACTCGATGCAGTGGCCGGGCGAGTATTACGGAAATAGAAAACAATGAAGCCGGCCAGGGTTGTCTCCTGGCCGGCACGATAACCGGAAATATCTCAACGGCTTTCGCTCTTGCGATACCGTTAAGATACGGTTAATTTCGTAGAATTCAGATTGTTACTGACACTGAATCGGGCAAGCGCCAGACACATTGCTGTCGGTGCTTGCTTTGCCCTTGGCGGTCGAAGAAGCGGGCGGCTGAACGTCCCATTGCGCGGCCGCATAGTTTACGTGACGCTCGCCGGCTTGCATTATCGAATGCGACGAAGCGGCAAAGCTGGAAGTTGTCGTCACAGCAAGAGCCGCCACGGCACCAAAAGTCATGGTCCTGAAGTTCACTTTTGATCTCCACCTCGGATTTATGATACCAGGCCCTCCCTGGTATCTGGTATACCAACCTATTGTGGTGCCTCCCATCGCCGCAAGCGGATTAAGCGATGGCTGGTATGCGCGATTTAGGCTGTTGGCTATAAAAATTCCGGTCGGCATTGAGCCAACCGGAATCCTGGAAGCCTCGTGAAATCCGCCGCCCTATGGGCGGCGGATCGGAGCGGTCTTAGCGTGCCTGCTTTTTCTCGCGCGGCAGCGTCAGTCCGATGATAACCGGCATCGCCAACAGCACCATCGGGAACTGGAAGATGATACCGGCGATGATTGCAACCGCCAACGGCTGTTGCATTTGGTCACCAGAGCCGCTCACTGCAGCACCCAAAGGCAGCAGGGCCAGGATCATCGCTACCACGCTCATCATGATCGGCCGGAGCCGGTTGAGCGCGGCTTCATGCAACGCGTCACGTGCCGGCATTGTCTCACGCAGCGACTGATATTCAGAAACGTAGAATACCGCCATCTCCGTGCCGATACCGAGCACCATAACCATACCCATCATCGCGGTAATATTCAGCTCAATGCCCGTGATCCACAGACCAATGAACACCGCGCTCGTCGAAATCACCGATGTAGCGATGATGATAATTGGCAGCAACAACTCCTCATAGAGGAAGAGGAGCAGGATGATCTCCGCCACACCGGCCGCAAGAAATACGCCCATCATGCCGCGCTGCGCGATCTGCTGCTGCTTGAACTGGCCGCCAAGCGTATAGGTCACGCCATCTGGCAATTCCCCTGGCTTGTTCAGCATCTTCTGCACATCAGCGGCTGTACTGCCAAGGTCCCGGCCCGAGACCTCACCCGTCACCTGCACAATCTGCTGCAGATTGGCTCGGGTAATTTCGGGCTGGCCCGCTACAAAAACCACCTTCGCCACAACTTTCAGTGGGAAGACATTTCCATTCGGAGCCGTAATAGGAAGATTCTCGAGATCCTTTGTCCGCAATGGACCTGTCGATGGGGCATTCACCTTAACCCGAATACCGACATCCCCATACTCGCCGATATACTGCGTCGCCACGTCACCTTGGAGATAAGTGTCAACCTGGGTCTGCACGTCTCCTGCGGTCATGCCGTGGAGCGCCGCAGCGGCGTTGCTGACCACGACCTCCAAAGCGTCACCGGCTGGCACCACGCCATTATTGATCGACGACGGGTCAATACCGCGCACGTTAGCGAGGTCGTTGGCAACTTTGTTGGCAACGTCATTCAACACCGACGGGTCCTTGGCAGCCAAGTTGATGACGATAGGCTCAGGACGACCAACCATGTCACCGATATTATCACCGAGCAGCTGGTCAGACCCGAAGCTCAGTCCAGGGATTTCGTTCGTGATTTGATCGTCGATGCTGTCCATCACCTTCCAAATGTTCGGACGTTTGCTTGGATCGATGAGTCGGACATAGATGTCGCCCATATTCGGCTCATTAAGATCGCCGCCCAGACCTGCACCAGTACGCCGGGAATATGCGGCGACGTATTTGTTCGAAGCGAGGATGTGATCGACCTGGTTAAGCTGACGATTGGTCTCAACCAACGACGTACCGGGGTTGGTCTGATAGTTGATCACAAACCCACCTTCATCCATCTTCGGCAAAAAGCCCGAACCGGTATGCTGCATGGCGACATAGCCAATACCCAGCAGCGCTAGAACACCGATTGGTACAAAGATGGGACGCCTTAGCGCAGCATCGAGCATCCTCGAATGGGCGATTCGCAGCTTGCCGGGCTTCTCGTGGCTCGGATCATGCCATTTCTGGAAGTCGATCATCGAGCGCGCGAGGATGGGTGCAACGAAAGCGGTCAATACAAAGGAGATGATCAGCGCCACCGCCATTGTTAGCGATAAATACCGGAAGAACGCGCCGGTAACACCGCCAAGGAAGGCAAGAGGGATGAAGATGACGATCGTCGCAAGGCTCGAGCCGGTGAGGGGTTTGAGGAACTCCTTCGCCGCCTCAAACACCGCCGCCTGCGGGTTGGCTAGGCCAGGTACACCCGCACGTCGGGCAATCTGCTCGATCATCACGATCACGTCGTCGATCAACAAACCTATCGACGCCGCAAGACCGCCTAGCGTCATCATGTTGAACGACATGCCAAGCACGTAGAGCAGCAGCGATGTTATTGTGACCGCCATTGGCACGATGATCATCGCCACCGCAGTGGCCCGCCAGTTGCGCAAGAAGTAAAGCACAACCAGACCGGCGAGTATGAGGCCGATGATAATACCTTCCTCAACCGCTTCCACCGAAGAGCTCACCAACTGAGTTTGGTCATACCATTTGACCAAATGAATCGAGCTTGGCTGCGTCTTCATGAATTCGGCGAGTTTTTTCTCGACCTGGTCTTGCAACGCCACCATGTCCGCAGAGGACTGCTGGTAGACATTGATCTCAACCGAGGGTCTGCCTTGGTCGTTCACGATGTACCACCTTGGAACCACACCATCTGTGACCGTTCCAAGATCTCCGACGCGGATAATGCCGTTCTGGCTGGTCCGCAGCGTAATGTCTTTGATCGACTTCACCCCAGTGAGGCCGTTGTTCGCGAACATCAGGTAGAGCAGATCATTGTCCTGCAGATGCCCGATGCCCTTAAGCGTGTTGGCCTGAGAAATTGCATTCTCCACATCGCTAGCCGTCAGGCCAAAAGCCTTCAGCTTCGCAGGATCCAGGTGGACTTCGATCTCCTTTTGGTCACCACCTAGCGTGCCAACATAGGAAATGCCCTTAATCCCCATCAACATTGGCGCGATCTGATATTGCGCGAGGTTCAGGAGGGCCACTTGAGATACCGAATCGGATGTCAACGAATACGAGGAGAACGGCATGATGACGTTCGGCAACATCTGGATGACTTGGTAGCTTGTTCCCGCCGGAAGATCAGGCAAGATCTGCGACAAAGCCCCCTCGACGCCAAGCTGCGCGAACTGCATGTTCGTGCCCCACGGGAAATCAACGAAAATCTCCGTTGAACCACGCGACGTCGTGGATTCCACATTAACTGCATGGGGAATTTGGCGCAGCGCGGTTTCAATTGGCGCCGTTACATCAAACAGCTGCTGCTGTGCGGGCCTAGTACCGGAGTCAACCTCGATACGCACGCGCGGGAAGCTGATGACCGGATAGACGCCGTACGGCATTTTTAATATCGCGACGACACCCGCGATGGCTAGCGCCACCGCAAGGACCACCAGCGAACGGCGATGGTGTTCAACCCAGGAAACGAAATTCACTTCAGTTCCCCTTTGAATTGGCCGAATTGACGATCGGCGTGCCATCAACCATTTGGTACGCACCCTCGACAACGAGTGGATCTGCAGGATTCAGCTTCCCGGACACCACATCATGATCGGCCGACGAAGCCAAAATCTTCACCGAGACAATCTTGGCGACGAGTTTGTTGGACTGAACGACATACGGTGCGCCATTGTTGTCTACGAGCACCGCATGGTGAGGCACCACATAACCGCTGACATTACCTACATCGATGTCCGCACGGAACATCTCGCCCAGTATCACTGAACTCGGGTTTACGTCGATATCAACAGGAACTAAACCGCTCGATGCATCGACAAACGAGCCGCGGAACGAGACCGTGCCCTGAATGGTCTCACCACCGCCGATTGGCAGCAGCTTCACCGGATCACCAACCTTAACGTTCCTAGCGTCGCTTGGCACAAGCCCCGCAATCACCATCAACCCGGTGGGCTGAACGAGTTGGGCTAGGGCAGACCCTTCAGAGACGATGTCTCCTGGCGTCACCTGCACTTGCGTGACAATACCGTCGAAAGGCGCCGTGATGTCACGCGCCCCCCTGGCACCCTGAGCATTCAACGCCTTGAGGTTGGCTTCCGCGTCTGCCTGCGCTTGTTCGGCCTGTAACAACGTCTGCTGGGTGGCGAGATGGCTTGCCACCATGGCGCGCGTACGCTTAACATTGTCAATTGCAACATTGAGCGCTGATTGAGCCTGTTCATAAGCCGACAGCGAACCAGGGCTCGGCGTCAACTCAACGAGCTTCTCTCCTTTTTTCACCGGCTGTCCGGGACGAACGAAAACGTTGGTGACAGAAGCCTGCACCGGGGCCATCAATGCAAGACGGCCCGAAGAGTTAGATCCCACCTGTCCATAGGTGGTAATGAGTTCGGGCAGGGCACCTCTTGTAAGCGGGGCCAGCTTGGCGGCTACGCTGGGAGTGTCGTCCGCGAAGGCGACGCCGCCCAAGAGGCTGGGAGCAATGCCTAAGGCGAGAGCAAATAAGGGCAGTCGTTTCATTGGAGCGTCACCTGAGTCATGATGCGTTATTATGAGGGGCGGGGGGTACTGGATGCTCGGCGAGCAAGGTGTCTGGCAGGCCAACACCAAGCTCCGTGCCAAGAGAAATTTCATCCGACTGCAGCTGCGTCTTGAAGTTTACGGCATCAAGCTGCTGCTCAAGCACAGTGGTCTGGTAGTCGACCAGCGTCCGCTGATCTATACTACCCTGATCATAAGCTTGCTTGGCACTGTCAGCGACTCCAGCGGCTTTCTTCGCGGCATCCTTGGAACGGCGATAATCCCGCTTCAACACGGCAATGCGCTTTTGGAACGCCTGCACATTGCTGACGGCCGAGTCAAGCTGGGCCTGATACTGTGCGTAAAGTACCTCGCGCGTTGCTTTAGCGCTGGCAATACCACCTTGATTGCGATTGAAGATCGGCAGATCAAACGTCGCCGTCGGGCCGATTGACCTGACGTTGGACGTATCTTGGCCATAAGCCGGGCCGAATACCAGCGAGGGGAACTGCATGAGAATGGCTTGGCGCAGTTGCGCCTCAGAGGAGCTATAGCCCAATTGCAACGCCACGAGATCCGGTCGGCGCTGCGGCAGAGAGGCAGTAAGCGCTTTCAAATCCCCTGGTGGAGACGCCACTGCGGGCTTAGCAATCGGGAAGCGCACATTCGGCTTTAGGCCGAGCAACGCGTTGAGCGACTGCCAATCGTCAAGCGCGGTCAGCTTCGCGGTCGCAAGGGTCGACTGCGCCGAAGCGACAGCTGCCTCCAGCGGCGCCTCCGCGGTCAGGTCAAGATTTCCCTCCGCGGTCGCTTGCTGCACGTCTTTAAGCTCACTGCTGAGCAAAGATAGCTCACGTGTGCGATAGTCAATCTGTTTCTCGTCGCTATACACGGTCAGCGCAAGCAGGCGCGCCTTCTGCGCCACCTGCCATTCCTGCCAAACCAAGGAGGCATTGACGGACGCAAAGTCGTCTCGTGCCGCGGTCACACGCGCATGATACGTGACGAGCGCCATGATGTCTTGCGAGAGAGATGCCGTATAAGCAGGTGTCGTCGCACCTGGGCCGCCAAGCAACGCCGCAAAACCAAGGCTGATCTGCGGGTTGGGCAAAATGGTGGCCGTGAGAAGGTTGGCGCGCGCAACGTCGAGCTGGCCACGCTCAGAGGCCATGTCAGGATCGTTCAACACCGCAAGGATGCCGATCTGGTCGATCGTAAGCGGCTGAGACGCCGGGATGGTCTGGGACGCGACGCCCGCATGTGGGGGCACCACGCGGTCCAAAGCCGCGACGCTGGATGCGAGGTTTGGCCGCTCCGATAGCGGCATCGCGCGGTAGGTCGCGCATCCGGCAAGCACTAACGCGAACATCAGCGCCGGCGCGGGTCGGAACAAGCGGTGGGTCATCAACGATCCTTCTTCGCTACAACGCAGCGCCACCTCTTCGGCAACGCCGCGCTGCTGTGTCAGTCTTATTTATAGACGTTATTCAATGGGTCCTTGCCGACGATACTTTTGCTATTATTGCGGCCCGAACCCATCGAATGCCACCAGCTTACATAACGGGCTTGTAGACATCGAGCTCCGCATCGCCACCAGCATAGGCGTAGACGAGATGCGTTTCGGGGTCGATGGCGCCCGAATGAGTGGGTTTCTTCTCACCGGTCTTCACCGTACCAAGGTACTTCTCGTCCTTGATGGAATAGTAGTCAAAGCCTGGGATACCGCCTTCGAATGCGTAAGCAATGCCAAGCTTGTGATCGGCTGCCACGGCGTCAGCGCCGGCGGTCATCTTCAGGCGCTTCTCAACCGCGAGCGTGTCCGGGTTGATGAGCAGAAAGCCACCCGTTGTCGTTCCCACCCAGATCTGGTTATGGAGGTGATCAAAGAACATGTCCTTTGTACCACCGAATTGGTTCAGCTTCAGATGATAGTTGACGATCGCGGCGATGTGTCCGGTATTTGGATTAACCTTCTCAACATACGCATCGTCGGTGGCATAAATCCAACCATTGTAAAGGTTGGCAACGTCGGGTCCTGCCACAGGCTTCTTCGGCAGCAGCATGATCTTCTTGATATATTTTGGATGCGCGCCGGTTGTGTACTCGTCGATCGAGTTGTCATCGTCCATCACGACATAGAGGCGACCGTTTGCCTTATCGATAAAGGTGCCGTCCGGCGAGGTGCCAACGGTGTTGACACGATCGACAACCTGCCAGGTAGCCTTCGAGATCACAACGATCTGGTTGACCTTGCCAGCCCCTGGGCCTTCGGCAGCGGTTTCGTAGATGTAGTTGTCATCAAATGTCATCGTGTTCGGCTCGGGAATAATGCTTTCCGGGAACACATGGGAAACTGTATCGGTTGTCGCGTCGACCACCGCCATACCGCCGCCATGCATCGAGACATAAACTGAGTTGGTGCCAGGATCAAAGGCAACCCAGTCTCCATGACCAGGCGTGCACGGCAGCGGAATTTTGGCGATTTCCTTAAAGGTGACCGGGCTTGCCAGCGCCGTGCCAGTCATCATGCCGCCAAGCATGGCAACACTAGCGAGAAGATTCTTGACGTTCATCCTTATTCTCCTTGTTACGCGATTTTTTATGTACGCGATTCAGTGGTTTTGGGCGCCGGCGCCACTACCGACATCGGCCTGTTAATAGAGGCTTTCTGAACAGAACGCCGACCCTTATAACTCCGGCGAACTGACTTGATGTTTAACTCAGTCTTAGGTGGCTGGCGCCGTAGTCGGCGCCAGCCCGTCAATTACATCTTGCCGAACAGAACGCCGACTTCGAGAACGCCAACGAACTGGTTCGCCGAGTTTCCGTTCAGACCATACCCGGTGCCTGCCTGATAGCCGGCGAGATGCGTCCAAGCCAGGTCCGGACGAACAAACACGTTCTTCTCCTGCCAAGTCGGGCAGATCTGCAAAGCAGTCAGAGTCGTGCCAGCGCTGAAAGTACCCGGATTTGGAGATGCACCAAACTGTAGCCAGTTACCGTACAGGTTCTGGTTGGGGTCATTCTTGTCACCGTTCTGATACGTAAAGGACGGCTGGACCGTAACCGACCATTGCGGCGTGAACTGATAGCTCACATCCATCATAGCCGAAACGTTATAGTAGGTTGTCAACGGACGCGCATAGCCGTTCGAAGCGGTCACCGCGCTCTTAGGCAGCCACTGATACTCCGCTTCCGGAATAAAGGTCCAAGGTCCCTGAACCCATTGCGCACCGGCACCAATTAGCGAGCTGTTCTTTTCCGCGAAGCCACCGGTTGCAAGCGGACCGCCCGGGTTGCCGGTATGGCCCAGATTGGTGTGATCGAAGATGATGAAATTATCCGAACCGCTAGAGTTCAGATTATAGGTCAACAATGTCGAGAGCACGTTGGTGCGCGCGGTGTGGTACGAATCGGAGAGCTGAATGTTGAACATCGCCGGCCCGTAGAACAAATTCAGCTGGCCGCCATAGGCCGGCGTTGCCTGCATGTTGTTCAAGTTGGACACGAAGAAGGTCGGGTTCATCCAGTCAAAGCCGATTTCCGTACCTTCAAGTGACGCCAGCTCACCGCCGGACACGCTCCAATACTTAGAAGGCTGCGCCGTGAACCACCACTTGAAGGTTGGCCCTCCCGGGAGCGGATTACCGCCGGATCCCAGACGCGCGAGGCTGTTGAAGGCGCCATAATCGCTGGTGATGCCAACAGAAGGCGTCTGCCAAGCGCCGCCCCAATAGGTGAAGTGCAACCAACCGCTGCCCTTGTGAATCTGGACTGCGGCCAAGCCCATGCTGTACTTCAGATTAGTGCCGATCGTGCCTTCATTGCTGAATACAGTCGGAGTCCGATCAGTCAACATGGAGGCGTAGGCGTCAATGCCGCCGGAGAAATTCCAGGCACCGCTTAAAGGCCCAAGGCCAGTCACGTTTACGGTTTCTGAAGGCACATTAGCACCCTCGCCACCGCCGCCCATGGCGAAGGCAGCCGGGACAACTGCAAGCTGACCCGCCAGCATCGCCGCTGAACAAAGCAATAGTTTTTTCATATATTTACGTCTCCCTAATTAACGTTTGACAGTCATCATTCTTGTCATTGGAAAAGTATATCCCCGTGTGCCGCTACTAAACCAAAGCGAAAACACGAAAAAACAGGCACCGGAGATGACTTAGCGCTCCGATACCGCACCCCCCAACTATCCAGAGAATTATCAACCGCCCATTTTGGACCAGTATCCCCCCCCTAGAAGAATTCTTTTTAAGTTTCAGCTTATTAACATAAGCCTCTACTTATCCTCTACGTTATCTTTGGCGGTGTGCAAGTTCCCAGAACTTAAGAGCCGCCTTGATCTTTAAGGCTGCGGCTTATGCTTGGAGTTCTTGTCTTCCGCCTCTTTTTGTTTTTTGCCCGATAGACCAGAATTAGGGAACCCTAATTCTAACCCTCGGTGGCGAAATTTATGTCTATGGTGTCATTGCAGCAACATTACCGGAAAATTACCTCACCCTCGTTCAGTGTTAAAATTATCGACGGGCTAAGCGATTGATTTCTGACACAACTAGGAGACGTAAAATTCTACCATGGGTTGTTCGTAGTCCTAATATCGTACTTATGGCTGGCCAAAACGAGCTTGAAT
>JAKAEC010000049.1 GCA_021818425.1 Pseudomonadota bacterium | reverse complement strand
AGAGCCGGGTTCCGGAAGTCCAACCGCTCAAGCACCAGCGCCGCCGGCCGCCTGGCAGTGACGAGCGCGTTCAGGACGCGCCCCACCTCGGTCCTGATCCAGCCGCGCAGGGCGGTCACCGCCTTGCCGTGCGTCGGAATGACCTTGGCGACGACATCGCCACCACGCTCGGCCGCGACCAGCACCAGCGGGCGCTTCGTGCCACGGCCGGTCGGGTTCGGCGGATTGCCATCGTCATCCCGCGATGATCTCGCCCGCTTCCGGGGCGGCGCACCCGCGTACATCTCGTCGATCTCGACAACGCCGGCCGTGACGCTGAACTGCCTCCTGCATGCCTTGCAGTGCCAGAACCTGGTCTTTGGCATGTAGAGCGCGTTGCCAATCGCACCGCAGTGGCAGCACTTGGGACCGTTCGGCCATCGTGCCTTCTCAAACCATGCCCGTGCGGCATCCTCGTCGGGGGAACATCTCGTTGAAGGCGCGCAGCGACAGGTTCATGATTTGTTCTGCATGTTGTGGCCCGCTTAGTCAATTCGAGAGTTCCGCTGGGTGATATGCCATAAAGTCGTGCCACGAACTGGTGTGAATGCCATACGGCTACAGGGCGCGTTTGGAACGGTTCACTTATGCGCGTGAATGCCTCGACATCTTCTTGTCACATCGCTACTTGGAGCCCGGGATGAGCAAGGCAGGGCCGGTATGATCGACGACGACAAACCCCATGAGGAATGTGGTGTATTCGGCGCTTGGAACGTGGCGGACGCGGCGGCGATCACGGCGCTGGGGTTGCACGCGCTTCAGCATCGTGGCCAGGAGGCAACCGGCATTGTTTCCCATGACGGGGTGCGCTTCCATTCGCACAAGGGCCTTGGCTTGGTCGGTGATAACTTCGGTGATGCCAAGGTGATGGCCGGGCTGCCGGGCGCGAGGGCCATTGGCCATAACCGTTACGCCACCACGGGCGATACAGTGCTGCGCAATGTGCAGCCTTTGTTCGCGGAATTCGAGTTCGGCGGTTTTGCCGTTGGCCATAACGGCAACCTTACCAACGCGCACACGTTGCGCCGGGCGCTGACCCGCAGGGGCTGCCTGTTTCAGTCCACGATGGACTCAGAAGTATTCGTGCACCTCATCGCCATTTCGCTCTATTCTAATGTAGTGGACCGGCTGATCGACGCGATCAAGCAGGTGATCGGCGCCTATTCGCTGGTAGCGTTGACCAATGAGCAGTTGATAGGCGTGCGCGACCCGTTGGGTGTACGCCCGCTTGTGCTGGGGAAGCTCTCCGGCGCGGACGGTAAGGCGGGTTGGGTGCTTTCCTCCGAAAGCTGCGGGCTAGATATCGTAGGCGCCGAATTTGTGCGCGACGTTGAGCCCGGCGAGATTGTGCTGATCGACGACAGCGGTGTGACCAGCATCAAGCCTTTTACGCCACAGAGCCCACGTTTTTGCGTATTCGAATATATTTATTTCGCGCGACCCGATTCCATCATGGAAGGAAACTCGGTGTATAGTGCGCGCAAGAAAATCGGCGCGCAGTTGGCAATTGAAACGCCGGTAGAGGCGGATGTGGTGGTGCCGGTGCCCGACTCCGGCGTGCCTGCCGCCATGGGCTTCGCGGAGGTTTCCGGCATCAATTTCGAGCTTGGCATCATCCGCAATCATTATGTGGGGCGAACCTTTATTGAGCCAACCGATCAGATCCGGCATCTGGGTGTGCGGCTCAAGCATTCGGCAAACCGTGCCATGATTGAAGGCAAGCGCATCGTGTTGGTGGATGATTCCATAGTGCGCGGTACCACCAGCCAGAAGATCGTGGAGATGGTACGCCAGGCTGGTGCGAGGGAAGTGCATATGCGCATCGCGGGCCCTCCCACCACTCATTCTTGCTTTTACGGTATAGATACGCCCGAACGCGGTAAGCTGCTGGCGGCGCGCAACTCCGTGGAGGAGATGGCGAAGCTAATCGGCGTAGATTCGCTCGCGTTTATTTCCATTGACGGGTTGTACAAAGCGCTTGGCAAGAATGGACGCGACAATGCGGCGCCAGCATTCTGCGATGCCTGCTTCACTGGCGAGTATCCGATCCAGCTTACCGACAATGCTGAAGTACGCGAAAGCAGGCTAAGCTTGCTGGCAGAGCTGAGCTGAGATCTCTCTTTAAAGAGTTGGCTTCCGATATCTAGTTGCCCTTCAAAATGGGTCAGGTAGATGCCGTTATGTGCGGGGCTCTGAAGTTTCATTTTATTTCAATGGGATAGATCTGGCTTGCGACGCCAAATGGCCTCGCATTACAATTTCAGCTCATATCATAAGCATTAACGATTCTATTCAGGCACATTAAGAACAAGAAAGTATCACCACTGCACGGGGGTGGTGGAGGACGTTTGGTATCAAACCTGTCGGTGTGCCATGCAGCATGGCAGAAGATGATTTCTGGCATGGTCGGCATTAGTTTTAAATTCAGTTAGTTGAACGGAAAAATGTGTCTTTTAGGCCACAACCGCCTCGCAAAAAGAAGCGTAGTCACGTTTGGTCTAGTCTTCGGATTTGGTGGCATGTAGATTGCGAAGCGATTACAGTCGATGGCGTTTGTTAAGGCGAGTTTTTGTTTTTCGGCGCCATTCGATCAGCTTTTAGGCATCGCGCGCGAAATGTGCGCACTGAGGAGGCATAATGATTACGATGCGTCGGCAACTTTTGGGACTCGGCTTTGTGGCCGCGTCCTCTCTCCTAGCTCTGAACGCGGCCCATGCCATGAATGGCCCAGCTGCCATCAACATCGATGGCGGCCCGCTGGGTTCTCTTGCGGTCAGCGGCGGCGCTGACGGCTACGGTTACTATGTCAGTAACTTGCCAAACGGCTCCAAGGATAATGGCGCCAATGTCGGCAGTGCATTGGTTCAATTGCAGAAGACCTCCGGTGTGCTGCAGTTTACCATCGAAATCGGTTCCAATGGCGGTGTCATCACGGTCGGCACTGGCACTCCGAGCCAGACCAGCATCAATAACTTCAGCACCGGCCCACTTTATGCTGGATACGTAACGATCGCACCGAAGGACATGCCCTTCACCATTTCTGCCGGCCGTCTCGCTTCTCTGGAAGGCTACGAATCAGCTATTGACTGGTACAATCCGTCGCAGCTCGCTACCGATATTTGGTACGTGCAGAACAGCCAGAGCACAGGCGTCCAAGGCACGTATACCGCTGGCCCGGTCAGCGCGACCGTGGAGTTTGGCGATGGCTGGGACACTCATGTGTTCAACTTCCTGCAGGCCCTGGTCAGCTACACGATTAATGACCATAATAACCTGAACGTTTACTACGCTGGTAACCTCGGCCGTACCGGCCTGAATGCCCGCACTTATGGTTGGGGCTCTGACACCACCGTGTCTGGTTTAGGGCCGTACTTCATGAACTCCCAGATGGTTGGCGCCTATTACAGCTACACCATGGGCAATTTGAACGTCATTCCAGAAGTGCAGTACGTTTATGCCAAGACTGACCATCAGCTTGGAATTGACAAATCTACCTCCAATCTGGGTGCTGCAGTGTTCGGCGATTACAGCTTCGCCAATACCCCGTATTCTCTCGGTGGCTGGGTCGAGTATGAGAAGTCTCAGGGAGCAGGGTCTTGGTTTGTTGGGCCAAACTCCGAGGCGGCTGGCTTCGCGATATCGCCCACTTGGCAGTACAAGGATCTGTTCGCCCGCGTGAACGCTGGCGGCCTATACTTACTGAACAACAAGTATGATGGCGCTACCTACGGCTATGGCAATTCTGGCACTGGCAAGTTCCAGTTCGTCGGTACACTGGAAGCTGGGCTGCTGTTCTAATTTGGCAGTTTTTGCCTGAAACGGAAAAGGCTGGGGCATTCCCAGCCTTTTTTGTTGTCTCGTTTTCAGCCGCGCCGGCCAAACAATTTTTCTAAATCCGTGCGGGTGAGCTTCAGAAAGGTCGGACGCCCGTGCGAGCATGTGGCGGCGCGGGGTGTCGCTTCCATCTCGCGAAGCAATGCATCGATCTCCTCGCGGTGCAATCGTCGTCCGGCGCGTATGGAACCGTGACAGGCTAGGCGCGCCAGAGCCGCATCAAGCTTTGCTTCCAGCGCCAAAGGCGCGCCGGATTCAGCAAGTTCCTCGGCTAAATCACGCAGCAGCCCTGCCGCGTCTGGTTCCTTCAACGGGGCGGGCACGCCGCGCACCAGCACGGCGCCAGCGCCGAAGGGCTCGATCTCTAGGCCGAGCTTGGCAAATGTTTCCGTTTCCGCCAGCAGTCGGGCGGCTTCCATGGGTGGGAAATCCACCACCACAGGCACCAACAAGGGCTGAATGGCAATGCGGCCTTCGACAAATTGTGCCCGCAATTTTTCCTCCGTCAGCCGTTCATGCGCCGCATGCTGGTCAACGATAACGAGCGCGCCATCTGAGGCTTGGGCCAGTACATAGGTGTCGAATATTTGCGCCAACGGCGCGCCGAGCGGATATTTGGTGAGTTCGGGCTCGGGTGCTGCGAAAACCTGCCGCGCCATTGGCGGCGCAGCCAGCGCCAGCTCTGCCTCGGCAAAACCTCGTGCGGCGCGGTTTGGTGGCGTTGGCGGCACACTCAGGTGTGGCAGAAACGCTATTGGCGCCGTTCCGAGGCGGGCTGGTTGCGCTAAAGCGCGGTTGATGGCGCCAATGACTAGGCTGCGCACCCCGTTTTGGTCGGCGAAGCGCAGTTCGGTCTTGGCGGGGTGCACGTTCACGTCCAACGCCTCGTCCGGTAGATTGAGGCGTAACGCCGCGACAGGGAAGCGCCCGGTGGGAATTACGTCCCGGTAGGCAAGCCGCAAGGCGAGGCGCAACAGCGGGTCCTGTACCGGGCGGCCATTCACCACGAAGCTCTGCAGCTGCGAGGTGGCGCGGTTGAGGCTTGCCGGGCCAATGAGGCCCGACAGGCGGACGTCTTCCCGTTCAGCCTCAAGCGCTAACATGGAGCCGGCGGCCTCTCGTCCAAACAAGGCGGCAACGCGGGCGGCTTCGCTTTGGGCGGGCAGATCGAAGATTACACGTTCGTCCGAGACGAGCCGGAAGGCGACGGAGGGGGCAGAGAGAGCAAGGCGCCAAACGGTACGCTCGGCTGCTTCGGCCTCGGCGCGTGTGGAGCGGAGGAATTTACGCCGTGCGGGGGTGGCGTAGAACAAATCTTCGGCGATAGCGCGAGTACCCTTCACACCGGACACGGGCCTGGCGGGTGTGACGGCGCCGCCCGCCACATCGATCCGCCAAGCGGAGTCCTGTTCTTTGGGGCGGCTGATAAGGGTTAGCCGGGCGGCAGCGCCGATGGAGGGCAGGGCCTCGCCTCGAAAACCAAGGGTAGAGATTTGCACGAGCGTCTCATCCTGAAGCTTAGAGGTAGCATGGCGTTCAATCGCCAGGGGCAGTTCGTCGGCCGGAATGCCACAGCCATCGTCGATGATCTCGATCCGCTCGACGCCGCCGCCGGATAGAAGCACCTCGATGCGGCTGGCTCCGGCATCCAGCGCGTTTTCCACCAGTTCCTTAACTGCGGCGGCCGGGCGTTCGATTACCTCGCCGGCGGCGATACGGTTGATAGTAGTCTCGGCAAGGCGACAAATGGGCATGAAGCCGCATAGCATTTCCGCCCGAGTCTCGCAGGTGCTCTCTTGCCAGTCCAGCATCTCGTGCCAGTTTGTCATTCGCCTAGTATAGCGCTTGACGGGCCGTTGGTGCTTCACGAAAGAAAGTTTCCCGATAATAGTGGCTTTGTCACAGCAACGGAGAGCGCCACATGAAAATACTCGTCTTCCAGCATGCCGCTTCGGAACATCCTGGCAGCTTTCGTGACGTGATGAAGGCGCGCGGCTTTGCCATGCAAACGGTGGAACTGGATGAGGGCGAGGCGATTCCGCCGCTACAAGGGTTTGATGTGTTGCTGGTGATGGGCGGGCCACAGGATGTGTGGCAGACGGGCAAGCACCCATGGCTCTTAGATGAGATGGCGGCGATCAAATCATGGGTGGAGGCCGGGCGGCCTTATCTTGGCGTATGCCTAGGTCATCAGCTGCTGGCGCAGGCGCTTGGGGGAGAGGCAGGACGGATGACGAGTCCCGAGGTCGGTATGGGCACGGTAGAGATTGTGCCCGACCAGATTTTTCACGGGCTGCCCTCGCTCTGGCCTTGCCTGCAATGGCATGGCGCAGAAGTGAAGCGCGTGCCGGAGGGAGCGGTGCGGCTGGCATCTTCGTCCGCCTGCGCCATTCAGGCGCAGCGCTGGGGGAATTGCGCCTATGGGCTACAGTTTCATGTGGAACTGACCCGCACTACAACCTCCGAATGGGGCAACCTGCCGGAGTACAAAATGGCGCTGGAGCGCGTGCGTGGCCCAGGTGCCTTGGAGGTGCTAGCGGCGGAGGTGGAAGAACAGTTCGCTGGGCTTTACGGCGCAGCACAGACCATCTTCAGCAATTTCATAGACATTGCTGAACAGGCTTTGGCTCCGATCTGATGTGTCGGCGCGGTGTTTGCGTGGTAGACGCTGCTATTGAAGCAAGGAGCCCGAATGTCGCTGTATTTTTCTTACACGGATCATACTGCCGCGACGCTTGCAGATAGTCTGCGTAAAAACGGTGTCCATTATGTGCGTTCGAGCTGCCAGATTTGTCAGGGCCTCCCGTGGCAAGACCGTGCCGACCGACAACGTGGCATCTCATGCGCTGAACGAGCTCAATACTGAACAAAACGCCAAATTTTCAGATGCGCCTTGCCGTGGGTGCGTTCGGACAGAGGATTGTGCACCTCCAGTGTTTCACCCGGTCCCAGCTCGGCGACGATAATGGCGCCAGGGGCGAGCCAGAATTTTGCCGATAGTGCCGCTAGGGCCGGGGTGACCAGCGCCTGACCATACGGGGGGTCTAGGAATACTAGGTTGTGCGGCGTGCCAGCGGGCGGGTGCAGTGCGTCGGCGGGAATGAGCTTCGCGTCGTCCGGCTTTAGCGAGGCGATGTTGTCCCTTAGCGCGGCAAGGGCGGCGGGAGATTGTTCAATGAAGCTTGCTGAGACGGCTCCCCGCGAGAGGGCCTCGAGCCCATAGGCACCAGTGCCGGCGAACACGTCCAGCACCCTCGCATCTTGCAGATCGCACCATTGGGCGTGGGCAAGAATGTCGAACACGGCTTGGCGGGCGCGGATATTAGTGGGGCGGGTATTACGGCCTTCAGGCGCGCTGAGCTTGCGACCTTTCCAACGCCCGGCGATAATCTTCATTTCGCAAGCCCTGGCACCTGTTCGCGCAAGACCTTGCCATTCACCTCTTCCGCTGCTCCGCGCGGCAAGGTGCCGAGCTGGAACGGGCCGTAGGCCACACGGATAAGACGGGTGACGGGCAGGTCGAGTGCCTGCATCACGCGCCGAATTTCGCGGTTTTTGCCCTCCCGCAGGGATATGGAAAGCCAAGTGTTGGAGCGCTGTACAGAATCGATCGTGGCTTCGATAGGGCCGTATTTCACCCGATCCACCACCATACCCTCGGCTAGACGTTTGAGTTTTTCCTGGCTGACGCCGCCATGCACGCGCACGCGGTAACGTCGTAGCCAGCCAGTGGCGGGGAGTTCGAGTTGGCGGGAGAGTGCGCCGTCATTGGTTAGGAGCAGAAGCCCCTCGGAGGCGAGGTCCAGCCGCCCGACGGAGATAAGGCGCGGCAGGCCGGGGGGCAGGCGCTCAAACACGGTCGGGCGACCTTCAGGGTCCTTATGCGTGGTCACCAGCCCTTCGGGTTTGTGGTAGCGGAACAGGCGGGTACGTTCTGGTTCGTTCACCGGCTTTCCGTCCACCAGCACGGTGTCGCCTTTTTTCACGAAGATTGCGGGGTGAGTCACCGGCTCGTTGTTCATGCGAACACGCCCAGCCTCGATCATGACTTCTGCGTCGCGGCGGGATGCTACGCCGGCGCGCGATAGGAATTTGGCGATGCGCTCGCCGCGTTCGGTATTGTCGGCGGTCATTTTGATTTCAGTCATGGCAGGCGGCCAAGAAGGCGCGATAGAGGGCTTTGTCGCCCTTATCTACAAGATATTCCGGGTGCCATTGCACGCCAACGCAGAATTTCTTGGTCGGCTCCTCAATTCCTTCGATTACGCCATCAGGGGCGATGGCATTTACCACGCCGCGTCCGGCGGATTTCACCGCCTGGTGGTGGGAAGTGTTCACGAGCATTGCCGGACCCGTGATGCTGAATAATTTGGTGCCAGCTAGAATTTCAACCTTGTGACCGGGTTCATAATGGCTGGTTTTTTGTTCATGTTCCAGCGCGCCGGGGATAGCGTCGGGAATATGCTGGTGCAGGGTGCCGCCCAAAGCTACAGCGAGAAGCTGCTGGCCGCCGCAGATGCCGAGCACTGGCATGTTTCGGGCCATGGCGGCACGGAGGTACGCGAGTTCAGCGGTAGTGCGGTCGGCTTTCAGTTCCACGGTCTCGTGGGTTTCGGTATCGCCATAGAGAGCCGGGTCCACATCGAAGGCGCCGCCAGTCACAATGAGGCCGTCCAGTCGGTCCAGATAGTCTTCAGCCAGAACATGGTCGTGCGGCAAGGCTACGGCCAGGCCACCATGGGCCTCTACGGCCTCGATGTAATTTTGGCGCAGCGCGTACCAGGGATATTTGGACCAGCCGCCGGCGGGTTCGGCATCTAGTGTAAGGCCGATCAAAGGGCGTTTTTTCATGATGTCAACTAGACCCGCTACACCGGTTGAGGCAATTGCTTCGCTTATGACCTCGCCAATGGAAATGGCTCTGAACGAAGCTCGCCGCGCTGCTTTAGCGGGCGAGGTACCGGTCGGGGCGGTTGTGACAGATGGCGTTGGTGTCGTGCTGGCGATAGCCGGTAACCAGGTGGAGGCAGGGCAGAACCCAACCTTACACGCCGAGTATCTAGCCCTGGCTGCGGCGCGTACCGTACGAGGAGGCAAATACCTGGCTGATTGTACGCTGACGGTAACACTGGAGCCTTGCGCTTTCTGCGCGGCGGCGATTGCGGCCTTTCGCGTCGGACGGGTGGTGTTTGGCGCTTACGACCCCAAGACAGGCGCGGTGGAGCACGGGCCGCGACTTTTTGCCCAGCCCACGACGCATCACAAGCCGGAAGTAATCGGCGGGGTACGGGAACAGGAAAGCACGGCGCTGCTTCGGGAATTTTTCAAGGCCAAGCGCGATGCCTGATTTTTCCCGTGAGGAGGTGATTGGCGGTCGTGTGGCGGGAGTGGATGAGGTCGGGCGTGGACCACTGGCTGGGCCGGTTTTGGCCGCTGCCGTAGTGTTGCCTGCCCGGCCATCGGAAATGCTGACGATGATGTTGGATGATTCCAAGAAGCTGACAGCCAAAAAGCGCGCGGCAGCACTATTAGCGTTGCGGGGTTCTGGAGCTGAGATTGGGGTAGGGGCCGCCTCGGTGGGGGAGATTTACCGGCTGAATATCCTGCAGGCATCGTTCCTCGCAATGCGCCGCGCGATTGCGGCGTTGCCTGCTGTGCCGGACCATGTGCTGGTGGACGGTAACAAATCTCCCGGTATTACTATTCCCTGTACCACTTTGGTAGGTGGGGATGGCTTGAGCCTTTCGATCGCGGCAGCCTCCATCGTGGCCAAGGAAGTGCGCGATAAGCTGATGCGTCAGCTGGACGCACGCTACCCGCATTATGGTTGGGCGAAGAATGCGGGCTATGCGGCGGCCGGTCACCGCGCCGCGATTCTGGAACACGGACCAAGCCCGCATCACCGGCGCGGTTTTGGTCCCCTATTGAGAAATTGCTCTGCAAAATGAAGAAGGTGTTTCGGGCTTCAGCTCCAGGCTAAAAATCGAAACCGCCCCGCGACCATCGATCCACAACGCAGCTTGGGCATCGCCCTGTCCCCGCAAAGCGGGACAAGGCAACGCCGTCCGGTTGAGGATTGTAAATACAAAGGTCCGCTCAAACATCCAATTGCCCGGCGAGCCGGTCAATCACATTTCATCTTACCCTAATGCAGCTTCAGGGCGGCGGCATTGGCTGCCGCCTGGCGCTGCTCTGCCACCTGAGCTTTCATCGATTTCTGCAGCTTCTCGAAGCCGCGCACTTCGATCTGGCGCACGCGCTCGCGTGAGATGCCGTAATGCTGCGAGAGATCTTCCAGCGTTGTCGGGTTGTCTTTCAGCCGGCGCTCGACCAGGATGTGACGTTCGCGCTCCGAAAGCGTCTTCAACGCATTGGCCAGCAGAGCCTTGCGGCCGGTCAGCTCCTCGCGCTCGGCCATTTCGGTTTCCTGGCTGTCGGACTCATCTATCAGCCAATCCTGCCACTCGCCCTCGCCTTCCATCTTGATCGGCGCATTAAGCGAATTATCAGGAGCTGACAGGCGGCGGTTCATGTTCACTACGTCCTGTTCCGGCACATCCAGCAGAGTAGCGATCTTGGCCACCTGCTCGGGCTGCAAGTCGCCATCTTCGATGGCCTGCATTTGGCCTTTCAGGCGTCGCAGGTTGAAAAACAGCTTCTTTTGCGCGGCCGTGGTGCCCATTTTCACTAGGGACCAGCTATGCAGGATATATTCTTGGATGGCGGCGCGGATCCACCACATTGCGTATGTGGAAAGACGAAATCCGCGATCCGGGTCGAAGCGGCGAACGGCTTGCATCATACCGACATTGCCTTCGGAGATCAGCTCCGAGACTGGCAGGCCATAGCCGCGGTAGCCCATGGCGATCTTCGCCACCAGACGAAGGTGGGAATTAACAAGCTTATGCGCAGCTTCTTGGTCGCCATTGTCGCGCCATGCACGGGCGAGCTGCTCTTCTTCTGCGTGCGACAGCATGGGGTATTTGCGGATTTCCTGCATGTACCGCGTCAGGCTGGCATCGGGAGCCAAAGAGGTCACAGTGGAGGCCATATGGATACTCCTCTTATCTTAGTTTGTCCCATCCTCTGCGGCCCAGCCTACCCGGCACCGCCAAAAGGGACATAAATGCTACCCTAGAACGACTATAACCTTAACACCGTTGCCAAACCATGCCTCTTAAAAGAGGGTAACGTTTTTGGTGGTTTCGTTTAGATTCCCAGGTACTCGAGAGAAAGTTTACGTACGTTCATATTGACGGTCAATAAAAACGATCCGTTTGGTCCTGTTTTATGCGCATGCGAGCAATGCATCCGCGAGGGTAGTGAAATCCACTGGCGGCGGGGCGGAGAAGCGTAAAGCGGTCCCTGTGATAGGGTGGGAAAAGCCAATAGTTTCAGCGTGTAATGCTTGGCGCGGAAAGTCCAGAGCCAAAGTGCGGGTGGGCTCTGGCAGCAGCTTGGCGGCAGCAGGCCGGCGCCTAAGATAAACTGGGTCGCCGATGAGTGGGTGGCCGATATGGGCCATATGGACACGAATTTGGTGGGTTCGCCCGGTTTCCAGCTTGCATGAAACTAGGGAGGCTGCCAGCCCGGCATTGCCAATAATACGGTAGTTTGTGACCGCGTGCTTGCCGTTGCGGGTGACCACCGCCATGCGTTTGCGCTCGCGTGGATCGCGGCCGATATCGCCCTCAATCCGTCCCGAGGTGGGGTTGGGCGTGCCCCAGCACAGGGCCTTGTATTCACGCTCCAGATCCCGTGCCGCGAAAGCCGCCGAGAGGCGGCTGAGTGCCAGCTCTGTTTTGGCGGCAACCATCACACCGGATGTGTCCTTGTCGAGCCGGTGAACAATGCCGGGGCGGCGCTCGCCACCTATGCCGGCCAGGCTGTCTCCGCAATGTGCTATGAGGGCGTTGACCAGCGTACCATCCTGGTTGCCGGGGGCGGGGTGCACAACCAGGCCCGCTGGCTTGTTCAGCACGAGCAGGGCACTGTCCTCATACAAAACATCCAGTTCTATCGCCTCGGGCTGGGGCAAGGCAGGCTTGGTGTTGGGCAGGGTAAGAAGATATGTGGTGCCGGGCCGCACCGATTCTGAGGCATCGGTGGTGATGACGCCGTTCCGTTTGCAGGCTCCTTCAAGGATCAAGACCTTGACGCGGGAGCGCGAGATGGTGCCGATGCGCTCAGCAAGGTAGGAATCGAGCCGGAGGCCAGATGCGTCTGGCTCAGCCAGGATGGAGTGAGATGCAGGATCAGCCACAGAATTTACGGGGGTTGAAGGCACTGGTGGGAATCATGGCGGTGCTGATCGTCATTGGGACCACGGTGGTTATCGGCACGGTCATCCATCGTCTTTATGCCAGATTTGCCACGCCGTCGACGCCGGCTTCGACGGAGAAGATGCCTGTCACAGGCGTAGCGCCGTCTACTTTGCCGCTTAGCGCCGTGGCGCGATTGGCGCCTGGTGAACATATTTCCGGTATCGCCTCCGCAGGTGGGAAGCTGGCAGTGTGGGTAAGCGGGCCCGCCGGTGACCGGTTGCTACTCTTGAACCCGGTAACAGGCCAAGTCCAGGATGTGCTGCGCAGCCGCTGAGGAGGCGATTCCAGACAATTACGCCCAGTGAGCACCAAGTAACGCCAGTGCAGACAAAAAGCGCCTCGCCCGCTTGTCATGCGTGCGACCGTGGCTTAAGGGAGCCACACCTTTAGTCCCCATCGTCTAGAGGCCCAGGACACCGCCCTTTCACGGCGGTAACAGGGGTTCGAATCCCCTTGGGGACGCCATTGATTTTCCTCATTTTTTGAAAAACTGCGTCCTCACGTAGTGGTCCATTTGGACCGCTACAGTTCCAACGCGGCGGTCACTGACCTCAGATAGGCGGGGT
>JAKAEC010000048.1 GCA_021818425.1 Pseudomonadota bacterium | reverse complement strand
GGGGTTCCACCGCCGACCCGAGATCAACCAATCCCTACTTCGGTGGGACAAACCCGATCACGGCCCGGATGTCGAAAGCAAGACCACTACCAGATCTGGTGGCGGTTTAGCTAACTCGATAGTGCCCAGAGCCAGTGTTAGCAAAAGCGTTGTCGCAAAGCACGATGTTCAGACTTGGCCTCGGCTGGAAGGCTTCGCCCGGCCAGAGGGCAGAGGAACGGGCGCAAGCCGGTGCCAGAAGCGGCCCTAGCGCTAGGCCAAACGCCACTAACGACCTGATTCTCCACATAAAAGGAGATTTCCCTGCAACCGCTTCCGATGAACCAGCTCATTGCAGGCTATGCAACACAAAAGCAGCGATGGTTCAGGCTTGGCGCAACAACGATTTCTGGTGGTGACATTATTGCACCTCAAGGTTAAGCCTTGGTAGCAAAGGGCGTGAATCCAGTCTTAAAAATTGCTGCCGCCAGTATCTTAGTAGGAGGTTTGGCGCTGTGCTTGAAATTGCTCGCCGCGACGGTGAGCGGCAGCACGGCTCTTTTTTCGGATGCGCTGGAGGGGGTGGTGAATGTCGCGTCCTCTGCCATGGCACTCTACGCGTTGCACGTTGGTGCCAAGCCGGCTGATGCCACGCATCCTTATGGCCATGCTAAGGCCGAGTTGATTAGCGCGATCGCCACCGGCGCTATGATCCTGGTCGCGGCATTGGCAATTTTCCAACGTGCCATCTTCGAGCTGTTTGACCCCAAGCCATTGGTACCGCTGGTAGGCGGGCTGGGGATAGGGTTGCTGCTCAATGGGCTTGCCGGCGCGGTCAATTTTTTTTGGGCGCTGTGCCTGAGGCGCGTGGCGAGACGGGAGCTTTCGCCAGCGTTGGAGGCAGATGCCCAGCACCTGATCAGCGATGTCCTGACGACACTCGGCATTCTTTTGGCGTTAGGCGTGGCGGGGGGACTGAACTGGCCGGTTCTGGATCCGCTAGTGGCGCTGGGTATTGCCGTCCAGATCACCGTGATGGGTATACAAACGGTGATCACTGCGATCAGCGGCTTGCTGGACGAGGCGCCCCCTTCGAGCGTGACTGCGCGCGTGCGGGAACTTGTGCGCGATCATGCCGCGGGAGCGATCGAGGCGCATGATTTCCGGATGCGCCAAGCGGGAAGTTCAAGCTTTCTTGAATTCCATCTTGTGGTTCCGGGCGCCATGAGCGTGGATGCGGCGCATGAAATCTGCGACCGGATTGAGGGGGCTTTGAAGCAGGAACAGCCGGGGGTAATCGTCACCATCCATGTGGAACCGGAGGTGAAAGCCAAGCATGAAGGCATACAGGTGACGTGAAACAGCCAAAGCCGGCCCTGCACGCGTGGCTATCTTCGGCTTGTCCGGCCGATATGCCCGCCGCGGTTAGGCTTGCGCTTAGGGCACAAAGCGGGAAAAACTGGCGAGGGCTAATTTTGGGCCAGAGCGCTGGCCCCGGCGCTGGGCGGCGATAGTGGTAGCAGCGCACGTGTCGTTGGTTTTCGGCGAGATGCTGGTCTCACGGGTGAGCCTGCCTAGTCCGTCGCGGGAGCCGGTCTCGATCAGCATTGTTTCGCAAACCACGCCAAAGGTGTGAGCGTGCCGCAACACATGCTGTCAATTCAGACCAACTTCCGACCAGCTCTTACCGCTCAGTCTTTGCCGGACCCACCGCCGTCTGTTCCGCTGGTGCCAGGGAGCCAGCCGATACCCGGGCACGCCGCTCAATCCGCCAGGGGACCAAAGATCACAGCTGACAAGTTGGCCGCCGTGACCGTAGCGGTGACGCATCCGGCGGTGTCTTTCGCAGATAACCAAGCTCCAGATTATCCGCGGGCGGCAATTGATGCACGTGAGCAAGGGGTGGTGGGGTTTAAGTTATATCTCGGCAAGGATGGACGAGTGCGGCGCTTCCAGTTGACGCGGACCAGCGGATACGCGGACCTGGATGCCAACGTGCGCCGGGCGGCGTTGGCTTGGCGCTATCATCCGGCCATGCGCGGTAGCGTGGCGGTGCCTTCGGTGGCAAAATTTCATGTGGAGTTCTCGCCGCAATAGTCAGCGCTTGAGCTGCGCGGCGTAGGTGACGGCGTATCGCCATGCCTCGCTTTTCACCCGCATGAGATACCCGCGGCATCAGCCAGTTCCTGAACATGGATACTTGTGTTGGCGTGCTGTTGGCGACGGAACCGTGTCCGTGGGCGCGCAAGGCCACCGGAAAGCTCAGCAACGATTCCGGAGCAGAGATTGGCATGCACCGTTTCAGCATGCAGATCATCATACATTATTCACGGGAGGTGCTGGCGGAGCGGCCGGTGGTGGCCGTGTTGAGCTTTCCGCTACGGTAGATTGATACATTAACGTCCAATGCTTCAACTTTGATATTCCCAGATGAGGACGGAAAGTTAGCGCTGTTTGCGTCGGGCTAGACAGCACAAGCCGGGCGTCGTTGCTCCAGGCGTTTTTGTGAATTCAGGAACTCTTTAAGAAATACCACCATCTTTTTCTGCCATTCTGTAAAATAGCAGCGTCAAAATTTTAAACCCTATGCAACCAGGCTGGCTTGGCGGCTGGCGAAGCGGGACCAAGCGGCGGCTTCATCCTCGTCGAACAATTCTGTGAGCTTGCGCATCATCGTGCCGCCCAGCTCTTCGGCATCTACTATGGTGACGGCGCGGCGGTAATAGCGGGTCACGTCGTGGCCGATGCCGATGGCGACAAGTTCAACTGCATTCCGCGCCTCAATGTCGCGGATCACATCGCGGAGATGCCTTTCTAGATAATTACCGGGATTCACCGAAAGCGTTGAATCGTCCACGGGCGCGCCGTCGGAGATCACCATGAGGATTCGCCGGTGCTCGGGGCGGTTGAGCAAACGGCGGTAAGCCCAGAACAGCGCCTCTCCGTCGATATTCTCTTTCAGAAGCCCCTCGCGCAGCATAAGGCCCAGGTTTTTTCGCGCCCGACGCCAGGGCTGATCTGCGGCCTTGTAGATGATGTGGCGAAGATCATTCAGCCGTCCTGGGTGGTCAGGCTTGCCAGCCTGCAACCAAGCCTCACGGCTCTGTCCGCCTTTCCAGGCGCGAGTGGTGAAACCCAAAACCTCAACCTTTACCGCACAGCGCTCAAGCGTGCGTGCGAGAATGTCGCCGCACATTGCCGCCACTGTGATGGGTCGGCCACGCATGGAGCCAGAATTGTCGACTAGCAGCGTGACGACCGTGTCGCGGAAATCAGTGTCGCGCTCACGTTTGTAGGTCAGCGCCAGTAATGGGTCGGCAACGACGCGGGATAGGCGTGCCGGATCGAGCAGGCCCTCTTCCAGATCGAATTCCCAGGCGCGGGTTTGTTGCGCAAGCAGGCGGCGCTGCAGCCGGTTGGCGAGCTTAGAAACCAGCGCCTGCAAATGTTGCAATTGCTGATCGAGCTGCATGCGCAGGCGACCGAGCTCGTCCGGGTCGCACAATTCCTCGGCTGCCACCTCTTCGTCGTAAGCCCGGGTGAAGGCGTGGTACCCGGCCTTGTCGTTGCCCAGCGGTGGGGAGCGGCGTTGCTGTGGGCCAGCCGGTGCCTCGCCGTCATCGGCGCTGCTGTCATCGGGGCTTTCGTCGTCCTCAACAGTTTGCGCAGCCTCTTCGGCCTCGTCCCTTTCTGGCGTGCCGGCTTGCTCGGTGTCATCGTGCTGGAGATCGCCCTGGGAGTCCTCGGCGCTGTCCTTCCGGAGCGATTGTTCCCCGCTCTCGACCTCCTGATTGCTGTCGTCGTCTCTGCCCGGTTCGGCCTCGCCTTCGGCGAGATTGACGGCGGCCAAAAGCTTGCGAGCGGCGGTGATAAAATCGGCCTGATGCTCACGTGAGCTGGCAAGTTCGTTCAACGCTGCCTCACCCTCACGGCCCAGCGTGCCGCGCCACAGATCGAGCGTTCGTTTGGCGGAGTCCGGTACAGAGGTAGGATCCATCTTTTCCCGCGCCAGCAGAGAGAGGGCGGTGGCTAGCGGAATCTGCTCGCGTGAGGCGACAAGTTCCAATCCCTGCTCGCTGTATTGCTCGCCGAGCTGGTGGCGCAAATTGGCCGCTACGCCAGCCATGAATTCGGCGCCAACGACTTCAACCCGTGCCTGCTCCAGCGCGTCGAATACCTCTTTTGCCTCGTGCGACTGCGGAGAGCGGGCGCTGTGCAGGCTGTCGTCGTGGTAGCGTAGCCGCAGCGCGATTGCATCCGCCGCCGCTCGCATCCTGGCCACTTCCGGCGTGGCGAGTGCGCGGGAGGGAGCAGGGAGTCTTGCACGTCTACCTGTCAGCCCCGAAGGGCCGGGCTGATAAGCGATCTGCACGTCGGTAGTATGGGCCATGGCACGCAGAGTGCTGGCCGTGGCGCGTTTGAAATCCTCGGCTTTGTCTTGGTCCTGCTTGTCACTCATGCTGCCTCAGGCGCTCTTACGCAAGCCGGGTGTGATCTCTTCGTTGAAGCAACGTTGGTAATACTCTGCCACCGTCTGGCGCTCCGCTTCGTCGCACTTGTTCAAGAAGGTGAGGCGGAACGCAAAGCCGAGATCACCAAAAATGCGAGCATTTTCTGCCCAGGTAATGACGCTGCGAGGCGACATGACGGTGGAAAGATCGCCTGCGATGAAGCCGGCACGGGTGAGGTCTGCTAGCGCCACCATTGCACCAACGCGCTTCTTCGTTGCTTCGTCCTTGGGGTCATAGCCCATCTTCGCCATCACAATGGAGACTTCCTGCGCGTGTGGTAGGTAGTTTAACGTGGCGACGATGTTCCAGCGGTCCATCTGACCCTGATTGATCTGCTGCGTACCGTGATAAAGCCCCGTGGTGTCGCCAAGCCCTACCGTGTTAGCTGTAGCAAACAGCCGGAAGGCTGGATGCGGGCGGATGACGCGGTTCTGGTCCAGCAATGTCAGTTTACCCTCAACTTCCAGCACGCGTTGGATAACAAACATCACATCCGGTCGGCCAGCGTCGTACTCGTCGAACACCAGCGCGCAGGCATGCTGCAGCGCCCACGGAAGGATGCCTTCGCGAAATTCCGTGACCTGCTTGCCGTCCTTCAGCACGATCGCATCCTTGCCGACAAGGTCGATACGGCTGATATGGCTATCCAGGTTTACTCGGATGCAAGGCCAGTTAAGGCGGGCGGCGACCTGCTCGATATGCGTGGATTTGCCGGTGCCGTGATAACCCTGGATCATCACCCGGCGGTTGAAGGCGAACCCTGCCAAAATTGCGAGCGTGGTCTCGCGGTCAAACTTATATGTCAAGTCGATCTCAGGCACATGTTCGGTGCGGACGGAGAAGGCCGGCACGGCCATGTCCGAATCAAATCCGAAAACCTCTTGTACTTTTACCGTGATGTCCGGCAGGTCGATTGCCGAGGTCGGCAGGGGGGGAGTTTCGGTCGTCACGGCGTCGTTCATTTAGTCCATTCCTATCAATCGCGCCTCGGCGCACAGTCGTCAGGCAGGAACCCCCATTACGGGGGCGATGCTTGCGCTTCCGGTCGCCGGGATGAGGTTAATTTGCCACGTAGGGCCGCGTAGGCAAGGTTGATCGTCTTTAAAACCTCTTCAGCCTTGCGATCGCCATGATTGGCATCAGGGTGGTGACGCTTGACCAACTCCTTGTAACGGGTTTTCACGACTTCCAGAGTCACTGGCCAAGAGAGGCCGAACACCTGCAAGGGCTGGCGTAAATCTGGTGGAGCGCCGGGATCGGGTGCCCTCTTGGGGCTCCTGCCGAAGGTAAAGGCGCGTAGTTCGGCCTCGATAGCTTCTTCAAGTTGCGAGGCACGGCCATTTTGGCCTAGCGGCCAAGTGGGGCGTTGCCATGAGGAATCCGCACGGGTTTGCGCCTCGATTTCGTCCGGCGACATGCCCTTGTAGTAATCCCACGAGGCATTGTAGGCGCGCACATGCTCCAGGCAAAACCAGCGAAACTCCCGTAGAGCGCTCGGGGATTTGGGCGCGCGGTAGTCGCCCGCCAACAGGCAGCCAGGGCTTTCGCAGGGTTGGCCGGTTGCGGCCGGGTCTGGGGAATAGCTGCGGCGCTTGTTCCGTGGCTTGTCGTCGGAGGAATTCATGCGCCTAATGTGCGCGCTGATGCGTCGCGCGGCAACAACCCATTGTGCCGCCATGCGCACGGCGCGGGACAGATAACGGAGTTTGACGATGACTAGGGCTGAACGGATGAAAGCAACGCTGGAGGCGACTTTTGCGCCCGCCGCATTGCAGATTGAGGATGAAAGCCGACGCCATGCAAACCATGCCGGGCGGCATGGTTTGCCTGCCAGCGAGACGCATTACAAGGTGACGTTGATTTCTGACGCCTTTACGGGGCTTTCTCGCGTGGCGCGTCAGCGCGCGGTGAACGAGGCACTGGCCAGCGAATTCTCTTGCGGCATGCACGCTCTCTCGCTGACGCTACGCACACCAGAGGAGGCGGCCGAGACCTGAGGCTATTTAACTGGCCGCCATCATGTCAGAATGGTGTATAGTGTGGGGAAACAACGATGCGCCATTCGATGGGCTTTGGGACGATCGCGGTAGTGGCTGGCCTCGGCGGGTTGTTATTTGGTTACGATACAGGGGTTATTTCTGGGGCGCTACTTTATATCCGGGATAGTTTTCGGCTCACAGGTGCCATGCAAGGCGTGGTGGTGGCCGTTACATTGGCGGGAGCTGCGGTCGGCGCGGCCCTTGCCGGGCCGTTAGCGGACGGGTTAGGCCGGCGCACCATCCTGCTGTTTACTGGTCTGGTGTTTGTGGGCGGCGCGGCGGTTTGTGCATTGGCCTGGACCCTGGACGTGCTGATTTTCGGTCGTATGGTGGTAGGGTTGGCCATCGGCATTGCCTCCATGCTGACACCGCTTTATCTCGCAGAAATTTCGCCGCCGGAACAGCGCGGCGCGGTTGTGACCATCAACCAGCTTTTCATCACCATCGGAGCCTTTCTCTCTTATGTGCTGGATTATGCGATGACGTTTCTTGCGCATGGGCCGGGGGCGGGCTCGGGCATTGTCTGGCGCGCTATGCTAGGGTTGGCGGCGGTGCCAGGGGCGATGCTGTTGGTAGGCATGATGCTGTTGCCGGAGAGCCCACGCTGGTTGCTTTCCTGCGGGCGCAGTGATCAAGCCTATATCGCCATGCGCTGGCTGCGCGCGGGCGCAGCGCCCACCGACGAGTTCGAGGTGTTGCGGCGGGATATTTCTGAGTCGAAAAAGAACCGCGCGCCGTTCAGCCGGGTCTTTGCGCGCAATGTCCGCCGACCTATGATTATCGGCATAGGGTTGGCGATTTTTCAGCAGATCACTGGCATCAATACAGTGATCTATTTTGCGCCAACCATCTTCAAGGATAGCGGTATCGCCTCCAGTGCTGGGGCGATTTTGGTGACGGCGGGGATCGGGCTGATCAACGTTATCCTGACCATCGTTGCTATGCGGCTGTTGGACCATGTCGGGCGTCGCGTCCTGTTGCTCGCGGGGCTAGCCGGCATGTTCGTCTCATTGCTGGTTCTGAGTGCCTGTTTTGGCATAGGGCTGCACGGGAACGGTGGGCATGAAGTGGCGCTCCTCATAGTGGTTTCCATTGCCGCGTATGTCTCGTTCTTCGCGATTGGGCTGGGGCCAGTCTTCTGGCTGCTGATAGCCGAGATTTTTCCGCTCGCCATTCGCGGGCGCGGCATGAGCATTGCCACCGTTACCAACTGGGCGTTTAATATGCTGGTTTCGCTCACCTTCTTGGATCTGCTCTCTAGCGTTGGCCAGAGTACAACTTTCCTTTTTTACGCCGCGCTGACGGCCTTGGCGGGGCTGTTCACCTGGTATCTAGTTCCCGAGACCAAGGGGCGGTCTTTGGAAGAGATCGAGATGGAGATGGACGGCCGTGTCGGGCAGCTCAGAGTTGAAGGTACTGAATTGTTAAACTTAGAGCGTGATTTAGACACCTAATTGCCCAGCTAAGCAGGACAATTAGGTGTCATCGTACTTTACTTCCGACCGTAATGATCTTCGAGTCGCACGATGTCATCCTCGCCGAGATAGGCGCCAGACTGCACCTCGATCAGCGTGAGTGGGATGCGGCCCGGATTATCCAGCCGGTGGACGCAGCCCAGCGGCAGGTAGATGCTCTCGTTCTCGCGGATGAGAAGCTGCTCCTCATCGCGGGTGACTAGGGCGGAGCCCGCTACCACCACCCAGTGCTCGGCGCGGTGGAAATGCTTCTGCAAGGATAGTCTGCGCCCTGGCCACACTACGATGCGCTTTACCTGGAAACGCTCGCCTTGGATCAACCCTTCGTAGAACCCCCAGGGCCGGTAAGTGCGGCAATGGTTTTCGGCCTCGGGGCGTTTCTGAGCCTTCAACTTGTCGACGATTTTCTTGACGTTTTGCGCCTCGCTTTTATGCGCCACCAACACCGCATCCTGAGTGGTGACGACAACCAAGTCCTGCACCCCAAGCAATGCCGTTAAAATACCGTCGGAGCGAGCGTAACAATTGCTTGAATTTTCTAACACCACATCGCCCTGGGTATGGTTGCTGGCGGCATCCCGCGGCGCGATCTCCGCCAACGCCGCCCATGAGCCGACGTCCGACCAGCCAAGTGAGGCTGGTACCACGGCGGCTTTCTGGGTTTTCTCGGCAATGGCGTAGTCGATCGAAATATCCGGTGCCGCAGCGAAGGCGGTTTCGTTGAGTCGAATGAAATCCAGATCCACCTTGCGTGCGGCCACCGCGGGGAGAACAGCTTCCAGCACTTCTGGTGCTAGAGCGCGCATCTCCTCGATCAGCACATCTGCCCTGAACATGAACATGCCGGAATTCCATAGATGGCCACCTTCCTGCAGCATCGCGGCGGCGTGGGCGGCTTCGGGCTTTTCGATGAAGCGCGTTACCCGGTGCACGCCGGGCAGGCCCTCCAGCGCAGCACCTTGGGCAATATAGCCATAGCCGGTTTCGGGTGTGGTGGGCTGCATGCCGAAGGTGACGAAATACCCGGCCCGCGCAGCAGCGGCGGCGCGGGTCAATGCCGCGTTCAGGGCGGGCAGGTCTTGAATAGCGGCGTCCGCGGCCATGATCCAGAGCACGGCTTGAGGATTAGTTTCCGCAGCCAGCAGCGTAGCGGCAGCGATGGCTGGGGCCGAGTTGCGGCCCACCGGTTCCAGCAGGACTTGCGGCGATTTGACTTCTGCATCACGCAGTTGTTCGGCGACAATGAAGCGATGGTCCTGGTTGGCGACGACGATGGGTGGGGCGAAGCTCGCCCCCGCGGCACGCAGGGCTGTTTCAGCCAGCATAGGGGTTTCAGAGATCAGCGGCCAGAACTGCTTGGGGAAGCTCTTGCGCGACACGGGCCAAAGCCTCGTGCCCGAGCCGCCGCATAGAATGACCGGAACCAGTTTTTCCGTAGGCGCCTGATTTGGCATTGTACCCCCTTATACAGGGGCGAGTTAACCCTGGTGGCTAGAATCTGTCCAGCAAGGCTGGCAGGATGTAGGTATGACCCGTTCTCCTTCCCCGATCCGCTTGCAAGACCTAACTGCGC
Source organism: Pseudomonadota bacterium (assembly GCA_021818425.1). Lineage (GTDB taxonomy): Bacteria > Pseudomonadota > Alphaproteobacteria > Acetobacterales > Acetobacteraceae > Acidocella. The sequence continues at coordinate 3,409 of JAKAEC010000048.1, read as the reverse complement.
CTGATTTTGCCGCCGTCTTGGCCTCACGCCCGGTGATTTTGTTGCCTCTGGGTAGCCATGAGGACCACGGCCCGCATCAGCCCATGGGGGATTTCGTGCTGGCTGACATGCTGGCCGGGCGCATCGCGCGGCGGGTGCGTGAACAGGGCGTGGTTTGCTTCTTGGCGCCGGTTTTGCCTTTTGGCGTGGCGGATTATTTCGGTTCTAGCCCTGGCGGGTTGGCACTGGCGCCGGAGAACTTTGCCCGCCTCCTGACGGATTTGTTGGGTGGGCTGCTGCGCCACGGGCTAAGCCGGATCGTCATTCTAAATGCTCATGGCGGCAATGTGCCGGTTATCCATGAGGTAACGTTGGGCTTGCGCCGGCGCGAAAAGATAGTGGTGCCTTCATTCTATCTATGGAGGGTGGCTCGACAACTAATGGAGCGGCGCGTACCGGGGACGGCACGGTTTGGCCACGGTGCGGAGCCGCTCCTATCTCTCAACCTAGCGCTGCGACCGGACTGTGTGCGGCCGGGTGCCGCGGAGGCAAAGGGAGAGACGCTGTTTGGACTGCGCGTGCGCGATTTTGGCACGCTGGATTTCGAAGGACTGAGTGTCGACGCGCCGGTAGAATTTAACGAAGTACCTACGCCAGCCATTGGGGTTGCTTGGGCTGAGGGCAGTGCGGCGCTCGGCAAAACGGTGGCCGATGAACTAGTGGACGTCGTTGCAAGATTCATAACGCATATCGCAGCGCACGAATAAAGTAGTTTTAGTGATAAGACGCTCGGCCAGAACTGGAGGACATTAGATAGAATCGTGATACGATTTTGTCTAACATCCCAACCCTCTATGCGCGCATGAGAGGTTGAGGCGTGGGTCGGAGATTTAATCTTTTCTTTTTAATCGCTTGCGGATTTGACTTGCATTTTAACCAATCGGTATAAGTGGATGGCAGAAACGGGAGATACGTCATGGAATCGCCGGAAGTCGACTGCGAAGCCCTGATGAACGCAGCTCTGCCATTCGCGCAGAAGATGCTGAAAACAAGCGGGGAATTTTATCCTTATGGCACTGCCATGCGCGCAAACAAGAGTGTTGTTTCGGTTACAAATCATCATGATCAAGAGCGTCCTCAATCGGGCGATGTTATTGCGGGCCTTAAAAAGGCATTCATTGAAGGCGGAGAAAGCGGAGATTACATTGCAACCGCTCTTGTATACGACGTCAGGATAATCCTTCCGTCTGACGGAACAAAATCCGACGCGATTGCCGTGGCGCTCGATCATCGCGAAAACTATTCTGTTGTAGTCTTTCTTCCGTACAAAGTGGAAAATGGTGCGGTGACCATGGGAGAGCCCCTCGCGCAAAGAGGTGAGGGGGAGGTTTTTTCGGCATCATAGAGTTCAGACACCACCTTGTCTCTGCCGGACCAAGGTGGTCTCTCGTACGGCGGCCGTGCCTTGAAGACTCAATGGCAGGATTCAAAAAACAGCTTGAATTTTTAAACTTCGGCCAGCGAGGCTTCCAGAATATCCAGTCCTTCCTTCAGAAGGGCATCGGAAATGGTGAGCGGCATTAACAGACGAATGGCGTTGCCGAATACGCCGCAGGACAGCAAAATCAGCCCTTTTTCCTTTGCGGTGGCAAGAATTTTCTTGGTGGCGTCCGGGTCTGGCGCGCCGCTTGTCGTCACGACGTCAAAGGCCACCATGGCGCCTGGGCCACGAATTCCGGAGATGGGATGCGTGTCGTTGCGCTGGGCAATGGCTTCAAGCCGTACTTTCATTTTGGCACCGATAACGTTGGCGCGTTCGATGAGATTTTCCTCATGGATGACCTCCAGCACCGCCAAGGCGGCGGCGCAGCCCAAGGGCGAACCGGCATAAGTGCCGCCCAAGCCTCCAGGCTCGGCGGCATCCATAATGTTGGCTTTGCCGATAACACCGGAGAGCGGAAAGCCGCCCGCCAGAGATTTGGCGATGGTCATGATGTCCGGCCGGATCGCGCTGTGCTCGATTGCGAACATTTTGCCGGTGCGGGCAAAGCCGGTCTGCACTTCGTCTACCACCAGCAAAATACCGTGCTGGTCGCAGAGTTTGCGCAGGCCGACCAGTAGATCCTCTGGCGCCGGTAGGAAGCCGCCTTCGCCCTGCACGGGCTCGATCGTAATGGCAGCTACGCGCGAGGGTTCAATATCGGCGCGGAACAGCATCTCGATATATTTTAGAGAGTCTTCCACGGTCACGGCGAACTGTTCATGCGGGAAGGGTGCATGATAAATTTCCGCTGGCATGGGGGCGAATTTCCTCTTGTAGGGCAAAACCTTACCGGTCATCGCCATGGTCAGCATGGTGCGGCCATGATAGCCTCCGGCGAAGGTGATCACGCCAGAGCGGCCGGTGGCGGCGCGGGCGATCTTGATTGCATTTTCCACCGCCTCGGCGCCAGTGGTGAAGAAGATGGTTTTTGCCGGACCTTCGATGGGGGCGAGGGCGTTCAGTTTCTCTGCCAACTCAATATAGCCTTCATACGGCGTGACCTGGAAACAGGTATGGGTGAAGGCGTCCAGTTGTCTCTGCACGGCCGCGATCACTTTCGGATGGCGGTGGCCTGTGTTGAGTACCGCAATGCCGCCGGCGAAATCAATATAACGCTTGCCTTCGACATCCCACAGCTCGGCATTCTCGGCCCTTGCCGTGAACACTTCATGGGCATTGCCGACGCCACGTGGCACGGCTGCCACGCGGCGGGCCATCATCTCGCTGTTCGTGCTCATTTTGGTCGTATCTCCATCGTGTGAAACAATCGCCGCCGCTGCGGTTCGTTTAAGATTATAAACACCTGCAGGATGGCTGGCGAGTCGATTCATTTAATCGAGCCTTATCTACGGGGCCGTTGTCCCGTGAATGGGCCAATCAGATGTCGTCGTGCTTCAGGCGTTTGATACCCGGTTTGATGGCGCGTTGTTTTCTTTTGAATGGAAGAGAGCCCTCTGGCCTAGGCGTTAACAGACGCGACACAATGACAGCGGTGGGTTCGTCCGATGATACAAAATGGTCAAGAGAGCCTAGGAATCTTGTTGTGCACTGCAGGATCAACCAGGCGACAGTTGCCAAGTGGAAGAAGCGTGACTTGGTTGCGGCGTACCTTTGACCACATTCGCTATGAAAACAGCATAGAAACTCAAAACCAACAACGCCCAACTGGTGTGAAGCACACGTGAACCACCGGTTAGGTTGGTCGAATGAACAGAACCACCAAAGAGGTTGCCGCTAACGGCTTCTATTACGAAAAGCATAATACAACGCGGAACTCTCGAATTGACTAAGCGGGCCACAACATGCAGAACAAATCATGAACCTGTCGCTGCGCGCCTTCAACGAGATGTTCCCCGACGAGGATGCCGCACGGGCATGGTTTGAGAA
>JAKAEC010000047.1 GCA_021818425.1 Pseudomonadota bacterium | reverse complement strand
CGGCTTCTTCGAGTTTCGCCGCCAGCTCGAGTACAAGGCACGGTTTTATGGCGCGACCGTTGTGGTCGCGGACAGATGGTTTCCTTCAAGCAAGACCTGTTCTTGCTGCGGTTCGGTCAAGGCTGAATTGGCGCTGTCGCAGCGACTGTTTCATTGCGATGAATGTGGATATGAGGCCGGGCGGGATTACAACGCCGCCCGGAACCTCGAAAAACTGGCCGCGAGCTTCGCGGTGTCAGCCTGTGGAGAGGAACCGCTCTGGCGCGGTGCGAAAGCCCCGCGTGAAACGAGCCTCGGTGAAGCAGGAACCAGATATCGAGGCCGCCGCATAGCTTTAGTCAGCTATCGGTAACTTTGAGCAAGTTCTGGAGAGCGGATAGATGAGACCGAGGAAACACTACATTGGTGTAGCCTACCGGATCAACGTAATCCCGGCCGCCGCGGGCAGCGGAACAATTCTTTATCCTGACTTCCAAGCTCGCTGCCAGGCCGCGAACTCAGAGGGGCGGATTCGATAACGTGCGAAATTGCCTTCGTGCAAGCTTGTAAGCTCCTCCTCCGCAAGCTGTACAAAGCGAGCCCGATCCTTGGAAACGATTCCTTTTTGCGACCAGGAGGCTATACGAGCCACCGCATCTCTTCTCGACGCGCATGACCGGACGAGGTCCGCGATCAGTTCGCCGAGTTGTTCCCGATAGCGCAGCCGGAACGGGTCGGGTTCTCCAATGGATTGGCGAACCGCAGCATAACGCGCCGCCGAGCGCTCATATGCCCAAATGAAAACATCCTTGAGGAGATCGATTTTAGTCAACTCATACACACCCAGTATGGCCTCTGTGTAAGTCTGCCTGGGCACGTCAGTGAATGACAATGGTGACAAATTCGAACGGATCAGAGAGATGTTGGCAGCTAGGCGCGAGACGCGTTTATTTACATCATCGAATGGCTGAAGATAGGGAAGTTGCACCATCACGAAAAAAGCCTGCTCGAACGGGTCGCGGATTGCCGTTGCCGTCGCCAGAATTTGATCGAAAGCTTCTTCGATAAGCTGAGGCACTTCCAGGGGGTGATAAGCAGAACGCTCGATGCCGACAGCGATGTATCGCAGGCGGCCGGCTGCGCTTGGGTCCGCCAGGAGGTTGTTTGCAAGGAGCGCATGGAGGTTGAGGATTGTATAGCGGTTGAACCCGATCTCATCGGCGGCACTCACCAGGAACTCGATCGCGTCCTTGTGGTTCAGGATCATCTGCGCCTCGAGATACCCGTGCCCCTCTGCTGCATCACCAAGCTCAATGAGTCGTTTGGTGTCGAGAAGAGAATAGGTGTTGCCTTCGAGACGGCTCGAATTCCAGGCAAGGTCAACCAGTAGCCGGTGCAGTATCTGTTTAGCATAGGTACCCGCTGGCTGCTCTGCAATCTGAGGGCGGCCGATAACTGCCAGATGCGCGCGCTCCTCATCGGTCAAGTAGAAGGAGACATTGGGCCGATACTGATCGAGGAATTTGCGATTATATCCAACCGGCGTTCGGATCGCAGGGGATTGACGGATATAATCGCGCACCAGAACGCCCTCTTTGGAAAGAGGAAGGACCGCTTCTTGGGCCGCTTCGTGAGCTTCCCTTCCGGTGGCTAGGGCTGGTAGCCTGTACCTCGCCCATCGCCCTTCTCCGTCCTTGATAAGACGCTTATGGGTCACGAGATGCTTCAAACGATATTGAAGTGTGCGCAGCGGTACAGGCGTCGCCAGGGCCTGCATAATGTCCGGCGCCGAGACGCCTGCCGGGTGAGTGCGCACAGCGTCTTCTATGGCTGTTAATGCCTCTTCGGGGGTTCGGCCTGCCAAGTTCTTTATCCTGCGTCTAGGCTATAGGCGCAACTTTAGTGCCTTAGACGCAAAAATCAACTGTCAGCGCAAAAAATGGCCTATAAACGCAACTATGGTTTCGCTAAGGCGGAAAATCGGGATGAAGGGGGACGCCAAACAGAACGCGTTCGGGTGGCACCGTTGTCCAGACTTTGAGGCAAGCCGTTGATTCTGCGTGCTGGTCAGGGTGCATCGTCAGCCTCTGCGGCTGAAGTCGGGCAGGGCGCTGCATCGGGTGCCGCCATCGTGTGTGCCGGGGCTCCGGCTATGTTGTCGGCTATGATGCCTTCAGCCTCGCCGCCCACCAACAAGGTTTTGATATCTGCAGCGCGGAAATACAGGCCGCCAGCGATCCGCACCGCCTGCAGCCAGCCGCGCTTTCGCCAATTGCGCAGGGTACGCGGGGTACGGTGAAACAGCGTTGTCGCCTGGCTGATGGTGATCAGGCCGTGCGGGATAGCGGCGGCTGCGCCGACTTCTCGATCTGGGGCGTCGTCATCAAATATTAGATGGCATCAGCCTCGGTTGTTGAAGCTGATGCGTACGAAAGTTTGGTCGCCGCGTACTGTTTTTATGGAGGGTGGTCAGCGCCGCGCATAAAATTCCGGGGGCTGTCCCAGATATCAGGTTGAGTATTTTCTGACCCAGCTCTTGAGTTGCTTCAAGAGCTGGGCTGGCGAGCCGTCGTTGAATCTCCACTCACATTCTTTGAGGAACAGGTGGAAATTTGCTTTGGGGATGCCGTTGTACCTGCGCAGGTGCCTTTTGGCCTGGTTCCGGAAGTTTTCGATACCGTTGATGTGGACTTTTCCGGCTTCGACGAACTGCTCTGAGTGATTGATGCGCTGGTGGTGAAACTCCGACACGTCGAGCACGTCATAGGCATTGAGTGAATCGGTATAGATCAGGCTATCTGGCCTGACTTTCTCACGAATGATGCCCATGAGTACCGTTGATTTGGCGCTGGGGATCATGGCCGTGTAGACGCGTCCGCCGCGCTTGAGTAGGCCAAAGGCCGGTACTTCTCCTGCGGCACCGTGCCCTCGTTTACCTTTTCGATGGCCGCCGAAATAGCTTTCATCGACTTCAATGAGCCCGGCAAGGGGAGAGGCACGATCCACCTCCTGAGCAATAATTTGCCGAAGCCGATGGTGGAAATAGGCGGCGGTTTTACGGTTCACACCAAGCAAATCCGCCGCCGTTCGAGCCGTCACGCCGGCAACAAAAAATTCAGCCAGACGATCCCGTTGTTTTTCCGTTAAACAACAACGTCTTAGGCCCATAAATCCATCCTAGATCCATTCAGGATCTGGGACAGACCCAAAGATTTTGTCATATCAAGGTGACGGCGATCCAACCGTCTAGGCCCGGGACGAGCGCGCAGGGCCCGGGTCCGCATCAGCCGCTCAATACGGTGCAGGCCACAGGCAATGCCGTCGGCCATACCGGCAAACTTGAATTAGCGCGGGCATCTATTAAACTATAAGGTGCCATGCTTTAATAGAAGGCGGGCTAATTAAAGGATCGTGCGTGGCGGACAGTGAAAATCAAAGGCTTGGCACCTACGTTGAAACAAGCGCAGGCGGCGAGCGCGTGCGCGCTTATGTGCCTTCCCCGCTGCCGCCGAATCCGCCGCTCGAGCTGGGGCGGTTCATGCACGTCTACGAACGCGCCATAGCCGCTGTCGGGCGCCTGGACGGCGTGACAACGATCCTACCTTCAACACCCTTGTTCCTTTATATGTATGTCCGCAAAGAGGCTTTGTTGTCCTCGCAGATCGAGGGCACGCAATCCTCGCTTTCCGACCTGCTGCTGTTCGAGAACCATGAGGCGCCCGGCATCGAGCTAGACGACGTGACCGAGGTCTCTAATTACGTCGCGGCGATTGAACATGGTGTTTCCCGCCTGCGGCAGGGCTTCCCCCTGTCGCTCCGGCTGATCCGCGAGATGCACACCATCCTGCTGACATCGGGGCGGGGTGCCGCGAAGCAACCGGGCGAGTTCCGCCGCTCGCAGAATTGGATCGGCGGGACGCGGCCCGGCAACGCTTTGTTCGTGCCGCCGCCGCCGAACCGCCTGGACGAATGCCTCGATGCGCTGGAGCGCTTTCTCCACAGCGAGGATACGGCGCTTCCTCCGCTCATCCGCGCGGGCTTGGCTCATGTCCAGTTTGAGACGATCCACCCCTTTCTCGACGGGAATGGGCGCCTGGGCCGACTGCTCATCACGCTGATCCTGTGTGAGGCAGGCGTTCTACGCGAGCCAACCCTCTACCTCAGCCTGTTCCTGAAATCCCGCCGCGACGACTATTACCGGCTCTTGCAGGAGGTCCGACAGGCCGGGACATGGGAGACGTGGATGGAGTTCTTCCTGACCGGCATCGCGGAGACTGCGGAGCAGGCGACCTCGACCGCCCGCGACCTGATCGTTATGTTCGACGCGCACCGGCAGGAGATCGCTGGCATTGGTCGTGCGGCTACGTCTGCGCTCAGAGTCCATGAGCTGATGCAGGCCAGCCCGGTCGTCACCATCCAGACTGTCTCGGAGAAGCTTAGCATCTCTTTCCCCACCGCCAGCGCGGCGCTGGAAAACCTGTCCGGGATTGGCGTCGTGCGTGAGACCACGGGGCGGCAGCGGGGTCGGGTTTATGTTTACTCGGAATATTTGGCCCTGCTTGATCGTGGCACCGATCCGCTCCCGGCCTGACAATTCTGGCGGATCGCACCAGGTCGTTCGAGGTCGGCATGCGGAGGCGGTCGGAACAAATTATGCCCTTAATGTGGACATCTTGTCCTAAGCGCGATCCATTGATCCATAAGAAATCAATAACTTCCAGCTCTCAGTTTCGTCCCTTACGGCACGCCATTGATTTTGCTACAAATTTTTTGTTTTTGAGTAGCTGGTAGATGGCCGTACGGCATCTACGGTGTGGTACGGTAAGGGGCTTTGTGCCGGGTTGCTCCCGATATTTGGCCATCTGAGCTGCAATTGCGCCATATTTTGAGCCGCGCACGGCGTCGGTTCGATTATAAAACGCAGACCGCGCGTTGCCATGTCTTCGAGTATCCGCTGGCAGCAACTGGCTGACGGTCACCGGGGCAGATTGGGTGGAAGCGGGCGTGGGGACTTCCTCTCAAGCTTGAAGGGGGACCTTTCAGCGTCAAAGAGCTTACCGCCCTTGGCCATTGTCGTGGGTGACAGTGAACCGCTCCGGGTTTGCTGGAGGCACCAACTCTTGAGAGGATGGTGTCATGACGAGCAATACGAGCAACAAATTTTCGCCTGAGGTCCGGGACCGGGCTGTCCGCCTGCTTCTGGAGCACAAGGGCGAGTATCCATCGGAATGGGCGGCGATGGTATCGATTGCGGCGAAGATTGGCTGCACGGGGGAGACGCTCCGGCACTGGGTGCGGCGTGCGGAGCGGGACCAGGGGCTGCGGCCTGGCCCGGCGAACGAAGACCGAGAGCGGATCAAGGCGCTGGAGCGTGAGAACCGCGAGCTGCGCCAAGCCAACGAGATACTGCGCAAGGCCAGTGCATATTTTGCCCAGGCGGAGCTCGACCGCCGGTTCAAGCCATGATTGCGTTCATTGACGATCATCGCGGTGTCTACGGGTGTGAATCGGCATGGAATAAGGACCCCGTTTTAGGGGTGATCGGCGTCCAATAGTGACCCCCTGAGACTGGGGTTCAGAGTGGCCTCCTGGTTTTGGGGGCCTATTTGGGATGCTGATTGTGGAGAGTATCGCGAAGATACGCCGGGCTTATTTTGTCCAGAAGAAGCCTATCAAGGTGATTTGCCGGGAGCTGCATGTCTCCCGCAAAGTGGTTCGCAAGGTGATCCGCTCGGAGGCGACTGAGTTCCGCTATGAACGGACGGCGCAGCCCTTGCCCAAGCTGGGCGCCTGGGTGGCGGCATTGGATGGTTTATTGCTGGCCAATGAGGCCAAGGCGGCGCGCGAGCGGTTGACGCTGATCCGGATTTTCGAGGAGCTGCGTGGTCAAGGCTATGAGGGCAGCTATGATGCGGTGCGCCGCTATGCGCGGTCCTGGGCGAAGAACCGTGGTGCCGTGCCGACACAAGCCTTCGTGCCGCTGAGCTTTGCTCCCGGCGAAGCATACCAGTTCGACTGGAGCCATGAGATCGTTGTGATCGGTGGCGCGACGACAACGGTGAAGGTGGCACATGTCCGTCTTTGCCACAGCCGGATGTTTTTCGTCCGGGCCTATCCGCGCGAGACGCAGGAGATGGTGTTCGACGCGCATGACCGCGCCTTCGCCTTCTTTAAGGGCACCTGTCAGCGCGGCATCTACGACAATATGAAGACGGCGGTGGAGGCTGTGTTCATCGGCAAGGACCGCACCTTCAACCGGCGCTTCCTGCAGATGTGCGGGCATTATCTGGTGGAGCCGACGGCCTGCACGCCGGCGTCAGGCTGGGAGAAGGGACAGGTTGAGAACCAGGTTGGCTTGGTGCGCGAGCGGTTTTTCACACCGCGGCTGAAGATGGCGAGCTATGAGGAGCTGAACGCCTGGCTGCTGGACCGCTGCATCGCTTATGCCAAGGCGCACAAGCATCCCGAGCTGGCTGAGCAGCCAGTCTGGCAGGTTTTTGAGGCCGAGCGGGCGCATCTGGTGCCGGTCGCGGGCCGGTTCGATGGCTTCCATGCCACGACGGCGGCGGTTTCAAAAACCTGCCTGGTACGGTTCGACAACAACAAATACTCCGTGGCCTCGCGTGCTGTCGGCCGGCCGGTCGAGATCCAGGCTTATGCTGATCGTATCGTGTTGCGTCAGGATGGCGCGGTGGTCGCCGAACATGCCCGCTGCATGGGGCGCGGCGAGACGATCTACGATCCCTGGCACTATGTGCCGGTGCTGGCGCGCAAGCCTGGCGCATTGCGCAATGGCGCACCGTTCAGGGACTGGTTGCTGCCGTCGAATCTGGAACGCATCCGGCGCAAATTGCACGGTTCGGATGATGGTGACCGGCAGATGGTGAAGGTGCTGTCTGCGGTGTTGACCGACGGGCTAGCCAGTGTGGATGCGGCTTGCGCCGAGGCGCTGGGCCAAAACGTACATTCCGCCGATGTCATTTTGAACATCCTGGCGCGCAGCAAAGACCCTGGACCGCCGGTGACCATCCTCACGCCGGACGCGCTCAAATTGCGTCACGCGCCGATTGCTGATTGCGCCCGTTACGACAGCTTGCGGAGGAATATCTGATGGAACGTACCCAGATTTTTGACATGATGGCGCAGCTTAAACTTTACGGCATGCGCGCCGGCTATGACGAGGTGATGGCGACCGGCATCAAGCGCCAGCACGAGCCGCCGCGCATCGTCGGTGACCTGCTGCAGGCGGAGATCGCGGAGAAGCAGGCACGATCGATCAAATACCAGATCACCACGGCCAAATTGCCGCTCGCCAAGGATATCGAGGATTTTGAATTCGATGGTACGCCGATCAACGAGGCGCTCGTGCGCGACCTCGCCGGCGGCGGGTTTATCGCCGCTCAGCGCAACGCCGTGCTGGTGGGCGGCACCGGTACCGGCAAGAGCCATCTGGCGATTGCCATTGCGCGCGCCTGCATCCGTGGCGGTGCCCGCGGCCGCTTCTTCACCGTCGTCGACCTGGTCAACCGGCTGGAAGCCGAAGCCCGCTCCAGCCGGCAGGGGCGGCTTGCCGACTTTGCCATGCGGCTGGATTTTCTGGTGCTTGACGAGCTCGGCTATCTGCCGTTCGCCCAGGCCGGCGGACAGCTCTTGTTCCACCTGATCAGCCGGCTCTATGAAAAAACCTCGGTCATCGTCACCACCAACCTCGCCTTCGGCGAATGGCCGAGCGTGTTCGGTGATGCAAAAATGACCACCGCCTTACTCGACCGGCTGACGCATCATTGCGACATCATCGAAACCGGCAACGAAAGCTGGCGATTCAAAAACCGCGCCTGATCAAACCACTGAAAACATTCCGGCGCCCAGCTTGCCCAGGTGGGCAAACAGGTACCTCCCACGCGCCCGCTCCGCCAGCGCTCGTGAAACGCGCTACGCGGGCGCGCGGGGCCCTCCTGTTCGCTACCTGGACAAGCAACACCATGCCGTTGAGGGGTCCTTTTTGCACGCCGATCAGGGGTCCCGTTTGAATGCCGTTTGACATACGGGGTCGAGCCGATCTGTAAGTTGTTGCCGATTGCCCCCTCCACCTACCATGCACGCGTGGCTCAGCGGGCTGATCCGTCCCGGTGCTCGGCGCGGTCACGGCAAGATGAGGTTTTGAAGGCGGAGATCCGGCGCGTGCATCGGAACAATTACGCCGTCTATGGCGTGCGCAAAGTGTGGCACCAGTTGCGGCGCGAAGGCCGCGACGTTGCCCGCTGCACGGTGGCGCGGCTGATGCGGTCCCTTGGGCTGCAAGGGGTTATCCGGGGCAAGGCGCTCAAAACCACACTCAGCGACAAGGCGGCGCCGTGCCCGCTGGACCGGGTGAACCGGCAGTTCCGCGCCTCTTGCCCCAACCGGCTGTGGGTCGCCGACTTCACCTATGTCTCAACCTGGCAGGGCTTTGCCTATGTGGGCTTTGTCGTTGACGTCTTTGCCCGGCGCATTGTCGGCTGGCGCGTCAGCCGCACGGCACATGCCAGCTTCGTACTCGACGCCCTGGAGCAAGCCCTGCACCAGCGCCGCCCAGGACGCGGGTTGGTGCACCATTCCGCCCAATACGTGTCCATCAGGTACACAGAGCGCCTCGCCGAGGCCGGTGTGGAACCCTCCGTCGGCAGTGTGGGCGACAGCTACGACAATGCCCTGGCCGAGACCATTAACGGCCTGTACGAGGCCGAACTCATCCACAGACGCAGCGCCTGGAAATCCGTTGAGGAGGTCGAATACGCCACGCTGGGATGGGTCGACTGGTTCAACAACCGCCGGATCATGGAGCCCATCGGCAACATGCCCCCGGCAGAGGCCGAGGAACGCTACTACGCCGCGCTCACAGCGCAGCAAATCGCAGCGTGACTCAAACCAAACAGCCTCCGGGAAAGCAGGGACGGTTCACAGCCGTCGCCGCGGTTACCCGTGGGAGGTGAACGACGTAGCAGGTGCCACAGGTTTCATGACCCCGGATACATGTATCGACAAGCCATATTCCACTCGCAGTGGGCTAAGTTCAGGGTCAAGGTGGCCCAAATTGGCCAGTGTCGCATGAGGCTTGTTTTGCTTATAGAGGAGGAGAGCATGGCCATTGTAAATTCTGCAGACTCGCGCATGCGGGAGCGGATTTTCGTAATGTGGGAAGAGGCCGGAGGAAATCCTGTTTCCGCATATCGGCTGTGGCACAAAATCCGCCCTATGTTAAGAGAGGAGAGCACGGCGGATTCCGTACAGCATATGCGAAGGCCGATGTCGGCTTCGAAGGCGAAGAGCAGGAAACACGCCTAAATTCCACGGCCTTTTCTTCAAACCTAGTGGGCTGCGGAAATTTGTCTTTCGTCTTATTGGCGAATGTGATTCGCTCACTTGAGGGAAACTGACGTGAGCGGATGCGTGGTATTGATGACCAAACGGGTGCCTTATTCAGCTATCTGAGCCCAGAAGCGCTGGTGCCGGCGGATCATCCCTTGCGCCCGATCCGGGTTCTGGTGAACCAAGCTTTGGCGCGGCTTTCGCCGACTTTTGACAAGCTCTACCCGGCCAGCGGCCGCGCTTCGATTGCGCCGGAGAAACTACTGCGGGCGCTGTTATTGCAAGCACTTTTTTTGGTGTGCGTTCGGAGCGGCAACTGATGGAGCAGGTGAGCTACAACATGCTGCTCCGCTGGTTTATCGGACTGTCGATGGACGCGCCGGTATGGGATTGACGGTATTACCAAGAATCGTGAACGCCTGCTGAAAGGCGATGTGCGGTTGGCTTTTTGTTGGCCGTGATGGGCGATCTGGCGGTTTCGGGCTTGCTTCCCATTGAGCATTTTTCGGTGGATGGCACGTTGATCGATGCCTGGGCCTCGATAAAGAGTCTTCGTCGCAACGACGGTGCGGATGAGCCGCCGGCGGGACCTGGGCGCAACGCGGAGCGCAATTTTCAGGGTGAGACACGCAGCAATGCCGCGCGATAAACACGATGAGAGTGCGTATTGGTCGCGTTCAAAATAGCAATCGCTTCGTATACAATGTCCCCCCCCGTTCACTGGCGAAGGTCTCCCGCCTTGCGGAGTACATCATAGCTATCGGTAATCTCCGCCTTATCGTTATACAGAGTCTATGCCATGCCCACCCGTCGTATCCTCCTCCTTCGAAGCGCTGCTGCTGTCACGTCTGCCTTACCCAATGGCACCGTGAGCAATTGCCCGGCAACAGCAATGCCATTGATGCCCAAAACGATCGCCGCTTACCAAGGTCAACCGTATGGCGGTGAATAGTGCTCTGCTGAATGCATGTTTGTGCAGAGACACATAGCCACCGCACTATGATGGCAGGTGCCATTAGACCATATGGATAGTGCAAATTTCCGCAGCCTGGCCCCAACGACATTTGCGGTTGAAATTAAAACTGCCGGAATTCGTGCCGGTCGCTCCTATTAAGCGTGCTACGAATGCCATCACGGCAGCGACACTTGGATACTGCCCGTGTCGGTATCAGAACTGGCTGATAAATATAAGTAGCTTGGGCCGGCTAATGCCGACTGAAGTAGCCCCTCCAGATCCCAGTTTGCTTTGACAATGTTTTGTATCCTCCAGCCACAACTTTTTGTTTAGAATAAAAATCCATCTTTCTAAACCGATTTATTTAAGTTTAACCGACTCAAGAAATCCACAGGCAGGATAAAGAACAGTACGGCGCTTTACGAAGTGAGTTGAGCGCAGACGTATTTCGCGTTGGCCTGGCGATCTGCCGCATATGACGATGTCCATGATATAGATCAAAAAACGAGAAATAAATCAGCTAAATATAAAAAATGTATCTACACATATTTAACGAAGTGACACGTATCAGAAGGCACCGTCATGGCAACATTTATTTGATGTGAAAGATTTTGCATCTATGAAAAACAGCGATAGCCACCCAGTCGATGATCATCAGCTTTCTGATCGCTTACGACTCCTCGGCCTTGATCATAACGCTACCGAAGAGCTTCGGAAACTAAAACAACCTATGGCTAAAATCCTGCCTAGCATCCTGACGGCCTTCTATGAAAAGATGGGTGCCGAGCCGCAGTTCAGTAAGCTGTTTTCTGGCCCTGCAGCTGTCGCTCACGCGAAGGAACGCCAAATCGTCCATTGGGGCATGATTTTAAACGGTCGTTTTGATGAGCAATATATAAATCTCGTGACTAAAGTCGGTGAAACCCACGCAAAAGTTGGACTGAAACCTCATTGGTACATCATCGGCTATGCAATGATTCTCGATCATTTGGTCCGCGGTGTCTTGGATTTGCGGCTCCAGCAGAAGAAGAGTTTTTGGTCATGGTTTAGGCGATTTCCAACGAATGACGATACCAGGCAGATTGCCGATGAGGTGAGCGCCTTAACTAAAGCGACGTTCCTCGATATAGGTTGTGCGATTGATGTGTATATGATCGCCTTAGAGGCTGAGCGAAACCGGGATGTCGAGAAGACCAAGGCTGAGATTAGCGGAAAGGTCAGCCAGACCGTCGGGTGCGCTCTCGGCGCACTCGCCGGCGGCGATTTGACTGCCCACATTGGTGAGGAGATACCAGAGCAGTTTGTCCAGTTGCGTCACGACTTCAATTCGGTGCAGACGAAACTCCGCGACATCATTAATACGATTGTTATTAACACCAAAGATGTGCAGTCCGGAGCCAACGAGATTGCCACTGCTGTCGATGATCTTTCGCGCCGGACCGAGCAACAGGCGGCCACACTTGAGGAAACGGCAGCGGCGCTGGATCAGATCACCACTACGGTCCATCAGACGGCGGAAGGCGCGGCGGCAGCGCAAGAAGTGGTAATCGCGGCTCAGATCGACGTAGAGCAGTCTGACAAAATTCTACACAAGACTGTTGCTGCTGTAACTGGAATCGAAGAATCATCAAAACAGATCTATAATATTGTCGGCGTGATAGACGAGATCGCATTTCAAACCAACCTACTGGCTTTGAATGCCGGGGTTGAAGCTGCCAGAGCAGGAGACGCTGGTCGCGGCTTCGCGGTGGTTGCAACCGAAGTGCGCGCGTTGGCTCAACGATCCGCAGATGCAGCAAAGGAGATCAAACAACTCATTTCGGCATCCAGCCAGCAGGTTGACATTGGCGTGAAGCTTGTCGCGGAGACCGGCAATGCTTTGCAGCGAATTATCAATCAGGTGTCGCGCATCAACACGCTGGTGTCCCATATTGCTGACTCTGCTCGTGAGCAGGCTAGCGGGCTGGCCGAGGTAAATACGGCTGTGAACCAGATGGATCAGGTCACCCAGCAGAATGCTGCGATGGTTGAGCAAGCTACTGCCGCCAGCCGCGGTTTGGCTCACGAAGCAACCGAGCTGTTGCGTCTTATGGGACAATTTAACACGGGTAAATCACAGGAAGATGAGCCGCGTGTGAAGCTAGCGATACGCGATCCGGTCCCAACTGCCAGCACCAGAAAGCGCCAAAAGCCAGCGCTCAAAATGGTTGCCGCCGGCAATTGAAATGAATTTTAAATATGGGTCGACTTGTTGGATTTTTATGCCAGCATGACGGAGGAGGCTTTGTTATGATAGGCGGAAAGCGGCGTATTGGTGTCTAGGGACATAAAACGAGATATTTCTTCCGGTTAAACGTGCCCGCTTCCGTCAACAAATCGATTCTTGCATTTCCGTAAAGCCGCGCTAATCGTTATGGATTCAGATTATGGCTGTGATAAACGGTAACGTTTAGCGTAGCCTCAATTGCCGATTCATCTTCGCTATGTTCTACATGATATTCGATCAGTGGAGCTTTGCCGGCTCCGCGATCGACTGGCTCGGGATCGTATGGAGCGCCACGAAGGTCTTCGCCATCGTGTTTGGCATCATTGCGGTGCTTACGGTGCCCTTGCGGTCAAGGCGCATCGCGCTAAGGTGCGTTGGATCGAGATTATATCGCTTCGCCCCCGCCTCGATGAGCGTCCGGGTGCTGGGATGCTCATTGGTTCGGCGGCGGCTGGGTCCAGTGGCCACGAAAATCTTGCTCCAGTCGAACTGAAACGCTTTGCTAGGCG
>JAKAEC010000115.1 GCA_021818425.1 Pseudomonadota bacterium | reverse complement strand
ACTCACACCAGAGAAGAAATGGAGCGGTACAAAGAAATAATCGACGGCATCGCGGCCACGCGGGAGGCGAGTGAGAAACGCCACCATGAAACATTCGAGCGGATCGAAAACTTAGCATCTTCGATCCGTGACCTTTCAGCAAAGGCGGATATGTTTCATGACTCGATCAAGCGCGCCTTCGTAAAAGACGACGACGGTATGCCGGACTTTGACGGGCACCGTACCGCTCACATCTCAATGATGAATGATGCGAAGGCACTGGGATCAATCAAGAATTACATCAAGGGTGGTGTTGCCGTTGGGGTCATCGTCGCGCTTATGGGCTTCGTCGGCCTATCCGTATTGCATGAGGTCCAGTACGGAGTAAGCCGTCCAGCAGCGGGGACGCGCAAATGAACCCCCAGCACCGTTCGGGTGGCACGTTAATAAAGCGCTGCGAGAACTGCCCAGACTGGATGCACTTCGGCGATGACCACGAAGCCGGCCGTTGCCCGATTCTGCACGCCATCACCGATCCGGAGGACACCTGCATGGTGCTCGCCGATGACCTGTTAGAGGACAAAACGAAATGACTCCTGACGAATTCATTGCTGCCGTTTCGCCGGCCGCACGTATTTCTGCCGGCAATACTGGCATCCCCGCCAGCTTCACCGTTGCCGAAGCGGCGCTTGAATCTGGATGGGGTGCGCATTGCCCGGGTATGAACCTGTTCGGCGTCAAGGCTGACTCGTCTTGGCATGGACCTGTCACCGTGCGCCGCACCCGTGAAATTGT
Organism: Pseudomonadota bacterium; assembly: GCA_021818425.1. Lineage (GTDB taxonomy): Bacteria > Pseudomonadota > Alphaproteobacteria > Acetobacterales > Acetobacteraceae > Acidocella. Next base: position 2,059 of record JAKAEC010000115.1, on the reverse strand, counting down.
GCAGGGCAAGCCCATCGTTATCAATGCCAAGTTCCGCGCATACACTGACTGGCTAGGAAGCATTGAAGATCACGCATTGTTTCTTCAGGACAATCCCCGCTATAGGTTGGCCTTTGCACACAAGGACGGGGAGGGGTTCGCACGGGCAGTTGCTGCGGCGGGTTATGCCACCGATCCTGATTATGCCGATAAGCTCATCGGCATAATCCACACTCACAATCTCTCCGCACTCGATAAGGAGATAGCATGAGTGCCGTCACTGAAACCCACGAAGAGAAAGAAACGCTGGCCGTGGATGTGGAGCTTCCCGGTCATGATCCAAGAAAGACAACGTCTCTTTTCGAGCATAGCAAGAAAGAACTGGAAGCTCGCGTAGGAGGTCGGTGCTACATCTGCGGCAGGACATCGGCGGAAGCTGGTCCATTGCAGGCGCACCACCATCCTATCGAGCGTTGCTTCGCCAATATGATAGATTGGGAGCGCGTTGCATTGGACTTCCCAACGTTCGATTGGAAGAAGTTCTTTGCCGGCGCGAAGCGTGAGACTTACACAGTGCCGGCCGAGGGCGACGTGCCGGCATTCACCGCCACTGTACTCGTACCCGTCGACCCGTACCTCTTCGTGGATGATATGCGATACAACGGTCTGCTGCTCTGCGCAGACCATCACATTCACAAGGATGAGGGAATCCATGACCTTCCTTTCCCTATCTGGATAGCGCAGCGGTATGGCAAGGAAGGCTACAAGTTCTCGGACGTCGAGATAATTCACCACGAACAGGAGCCATCGAAATGAATCCGAATCTCCCTATTGCTCTCTACGCTGTCGGCTACCTCACGCTGTTCGGCGGTTGGCTCGCGCTGGTCCTCGCAAAGACGCCGGGGGCCGATACCCTCGTCGAATTCATCCAGGCGACCCTGGGCGCGCTGACGGGCCACATCCTGACGATGATCAACCCGCGCGCACCGAGTGCTCCGCCGGCATCCCCCAGCGACAAGCAAGCCGGGCGTGCGACTCCCCTCCTGCTGCTAACCGTGGCTATCGGGACGATGCTGCTGATGGGCGGCTGCGGCACGTTGAACGCGTGGAACGCCGGCATGCTGACCAAGGGCGCAGGGGACTACACCGCTGCGAAGATCAACCTCCAGAAAACGGATGACATGAAGCTCCAAGCCTGGATCGACTCGGCTTGTGCCATGAACGTGGGCGCTTTGCAGCGGGCGGCGAGCACATCGGGCAACGGGAACGCCATCACCGCAGTCTTCACTGCCTGCCCGGTTCCGGGCGTCGGCGTCACGTCCAATCTGCCGAATGGCAGCCTGACGGTCCAGACCACGACGCTGCAAGCGCCGCCGGCGAAATGATCTCCCCAGCCTATGCCGCGTGGTTGTGCAATGCGATCTACAGCCCGGTCACGCCTGGCGTTTTCTCGGATGTTCAAAGCTTTGATGCGGTGACGATGGGGGTCTCGACAGCCAACAGCATGACATGCGTCACTTTCGCAGGCAGCGAGTCGGGCCTAGACTGGCTGCGCGACTTTGAAGCGGTCCCCTTTGCCCATCCGGAGCTCGGGACTATCCATGCCGGCTTCTGGCAGGGCATGGAGGCCGCATTCGAGGCGTTGCGCCCCAAGTTGTCCGGACAGATAGCGATACAGGGGCACTCGCTCGGCTGCGCTCACGCGGCGATCCTGGCCGGCCTGTGCGCCGTCAATGGCATCCCAGTGGATCAGCTCACGCTGTTTGCGCCACCGCGCCCTGGTTACGCGACGCTGCGGGATCTCGTCCAAGGGCATGTCGGGAAGGTGCTCGCATACCGCAACGGCCCTGATCCGGTGCCGGAGGTGCCCGTGACGCTGCCCGGGCTACCGTGGGAGCCGATTGCCGATCTGATCCGCCTGGAGGAAAGCCCGGGTGGCATCGAGGCGCTTGACCCGGCGCGCTGGCACTCGATCGGTCTATATCTCAAGGCTGCTCCGACGAACATATGATGTTCCACATGCTCACCGAGAAGATGCCCCCAGCACATGATGCGCGGATCAACCATCCATTGACGCATT
>JAKAEC010000046.1 GCA_021818425.1 Pseudomonadota bacterium | reverse complement strand
GCGCTAGGCGATGTGACGGACCGGCTGAATCTGACCCCTGTGGCCACCGCAGAAGGCCATGCGCTGGCCGATACTCTCTTCGGCAGCCGCCCGCGCATGGTGAGCCTGGAAAATGTACCGACTGCGGTATTCTCCATCCCGCCCATCGCCACAGTGGGACTTACCGAGGAAGAGGCGGCGCAACGGCCAAACGGCGCGAAGATCTTCGTCTCCAAATTCACGCCGATGCGCCACACCATCACCGGCCGCAGCCGCAAGACGCTGATGAAGCTGATCGTCGACGCCAAGACCGACAAGGTACTAGGAGCGCATATGATAGGCGAGGATGCGCCGGAGATCATGCAGGGTCTGGCCGTGGCTATTATCGCCGGAGCGACGAAGGCCGATTTCGATCGCACCATTGGGATTCACCCAACGGCGGCAGAGGAATTCGTGACGATGCGTACACAGAGCAGGGTTGTTGGACCTATGACCGGCCCCGTGTAGCCATGGTTCACAAATCCCGCTTATAAAGGGGGATGGAACGCCTCCTGGAGAGACCATGGATACGATGACCCCAGCCGAAATTAAATCCGGCTGGACCCCAAGCAGCTGGCGCACCCGCCCGATCCGGCAGGTGCCGAGCTACCCCAACCCCGACCATCTGGCCGCGATGGAAACGCGCTTAGCGAAGTTTCCACCGCTGGTATTTGCCGGCGAGGTGCTTAACCTGAAGGCGCAACTTGCTCGCGCGTCCAAAGGCCAGGCTTTTGTATTGCAGGGTGGCGATTGCGCTGAGAGCTTCGGGGATTTCAGGGCCAATATCATCCGCGACACCTTCCGTGTACTGTTGCAGATGGCAGTGGTGCTGACCTTCGGTGGCGCCATGCCGGTAGTAAAATTGGGCCGCATGGCCGGGCAGTTCGCCAAGCCACGCTCGTCCGATACCGAGACCGTGGGGACTGAAACCCTGCCTTCCTACCGGGGCGATATCATCAACGGCCCTGCTTTCTCAGCTGCGGCGCGGGCACCCGACCCGAGCCGGATGGAATTCGGCTATTTTCAGTCCGCCGGCACACTGAACTTGCTGCGCGCCTTTTCATCCGGCGGTTATGCGGACCTGCATGAGGTGCATCGCTGGAATCTGGATTTTGTACAGAATTCGCCATTGGCGACAAAGTATCAGGACTTGGCGTCACGCATCGACGAGACGCTGAACTTCATGGCCGCGTGTGGCATGACCAGCGCGGATACCCCACAAGTGCGTGAGACAGATTTCTACACCAGCCATGAGGCGCTGCTTCTGCCTTACGAGCAGGCACTCACCCGCGTGGATTCCGCCACGGGCGAGCATTATGCCTGCTCGGCGCACTTCCTCTGGATCGGCGACCGCACCCGCCAACTGGACGGTGCACATGTGGAGTTCATGCGCGGTATCAAGAACCCGATCGGCATGAAAGTTGGTCCGAGCATGGAGGCGGACGATCTGCTGCGAATCATGGATGTTCTTGACCCTGAGAACGAACCGGGGCGCCTTACGCTGATCACCCGCATGGGGGCGTCCAAAGTAACACAGACGCTGCCGCCTTTACTGCGCGCCGTGAAGGCGGCGGGGCGCACCCCGGTTTGGCTGAGCGATGCCATGCATGGCAACGGCATTACCACCGCCGCCAAGGTAAAGACCCGTAGGTTCGACGATATCGTGGCTGAGCTACGCAGCTTCTTCGATGTACATGAAGCGGAAGGCACCATCGCCGGAGGCGCGCATCTGGAAATGACTGGGCAGAACGTGACGGAATGCATCGGCGGTGCACGCGGTCTTTCCGAGGATGGGCTCGGCGTCCGTTATGAAACCTTCTGCGACCCGCGGCTGAACGCCGAACAGGCGCTGGAGGTGGCGTTCTATTTGGCCGAGGAATTGAAGTCCCGCCGCGCGTCCCGGGCCGCTGCGTGAACCCGACGCCATTGTCGGACGGCGAGATCGCCGCGCGGACCGACGCCTATTTCAACCGCACCCGGGAAATTGTCGCCAAGTTCGGAGATGCCACCGTTACCTACGCCATCTTCCTGCGGCGGCCGGTCGTGTGTGCACCCTCGATTATGGTTGAATGGCTGCGGGCCGTGGGCAGGGCGCGTGGGCAGGAGTTCAAGATCGAACTGCCGCACAAAGAAGGCGAATGGGTTGGGGCGGGCGAACCGCTGGCCTATGTGACCGGCAGCTTTGTAGCGCTCTCGGACCTGGAGACGCTAGCCTTGCAAAAGATAGGTGCTGCCTGTGTGGCGGCGCATAACGCTTTCCAAATGGCAGCGGCTTTGCCGAAATCTTCGTTCCTGGCAATGGAAGCACGGCATTGCGCCGGGGCAGAGATGCAGGAGATCATGGCCTATGCCTGCGCTGTTGGTTCCCGCGCCGCACAGGCAGAGGGAGCCAAAGGCTTCATCGGTAACGCCAATGACTGGACCGCGCACTATTTTGGCGCGCCAAAAGGCTACGGAACGATGCCGCATGCGTTGATCGGCTATGCCGGCTCCACCCTGCGTGCCGCCGAGATGTTCGTGGAGACTTTCCCAAATGAGCAACTGACCGTGCTTGCCGATTATTTCGGACGGGAGGTGACAGATACTCTGGAAGTGTGCCGTCGCTTTCCCGAGATGATTGAGGCGGGAAAGCTTTCCGTGCGGCTGGATACGCATGGCGGACGTTATCTGGAAGGGCTAGACCCGCAGCACAGCTATGCTGTGCTGGAACGTAATGCGCCAGGCGCATTACGGCGTTACCGCAGCCAGCGGGAGCTGGGTTATCTAATTGGTACCGGAGTTTCCGCCGCCGCAATCTGGAAGATGCGCGAAGCGCTGAATGAGGCTGGATTTACGAAAGTGCAAATCGTCGCCTCTTCTGGGTTCGGCGTAGAAAAGTGCTCCGTGATGGCAGATGCCAAGGCTCCGATCGACGTGGTGGGGACGGGCAGCTTCATACCCGAAAGCTGGAACGAAACCTACGCTACAGCGGACATCGTGGCTTATGACGGTGTTGCGAGGGTAAAAATCGGGCGCGAATTCCTGTTGCACGATGCGAGGGGCTAATGGAGGCGCGAGACTGAAGACATGAGCGATACGCTGAACATCGCCATCGCGCAGATCAATCTGCATCTTGGAGCCATCGACAAGAACCTCACTACGATCCGCGAAGCGAGGGCAGAGGGAGCAAGACTCGGCGCAGACCTAGTGGTGACACCGGAACTTTCCATCGCCGGTTACCCTCCCGAGGACCTGGTACTGAAACCAGCCTTCGTGGCGGCTTGCGAGGCGGCGGCCGAAACGCTGGCGAAGGATACCGCTGATGGCGGGCCCGGGCTGATCGTGGGCCTGCCCTGGCGGGATGGAGAGAAGCTTTACAATGCCGCCTTCCTTTTGGAGGGCGGGCGCATCGCCGCGCGGCGCACCAAGGTGGAGTTACCCAATTACGGCGTTTTTGACGAAAAACGCGTGTTCGAACAGGGTCGGCCCGCCGGGCCTGTGCCGTTCCGAGGATTCCGCATCGGGCTACTGATCTGCGAGGATTGGTGGCTGCCACATGTCTCTGAAACTCTGGCCGAGACGGGCGCGGAGATGCTGCTGTCAATCAACGGCTCGCCCTATGAGGATGGCAAGCAGAACGTGCGGGTGACGCTGGCGGTGGAGCGGGTAGTGGAAACCGGGCTGCCGTTTATTTTCGTGGCACAGGTTTGCGGACAGGATGAGGTTGTATTCGACGGTGCCTCCTTCATACTGAACGCCGACCGCCGGCTTGCCGTGCAGATGCCATATTTCGAGCAAGCGATCACCCTGACACGTTGGACACGCAGCAATCACGGCCTCGTCTGCGAGGCACAACCTTTGGCTCCAGAGCCGGAGCGGCTCGCGCTGATATACCAGGCGATGATGTGGGGCCTGCGAGATTATGTGAACAAGAACGGCTTCCCTGGCGTGGTGTTGGGGCTTTCAGGCGGCATTGATTCCGCGATTTCCGCCGCCGTGGCCGCCGACGCACTGGGGCCCAAACGCGTACGTGCGGTCATGCTGCCTAGCCCCTATACGTCCGCCCACAGCCTGGAGGATGCCGCCGCCTGCGCGAAGATGCTGGGAATTCCCTATGAGACCATCTCCATTTCCGGTGCAATGGCGGCGTTTAGCACCGCCCTGGCCCCGGCCTTCGCGGGGTGCCAAACGGATATCACCGAGGAGAACATCCAGTCCCGCTCGCGCGGGCTTATCCTAATGGCGATTTCCAACAAATTTGGGCCGATGCTACTGACCACCGGCAATAAATCAGAAATGTCAGTGGGTTATGCTACGCTCTATGGCGATATGTGCGGCGGGTACTCGGTACTAAAGGATATCTACAAGACCACCGTGTTCGAGCTTTCGCACTGGCGCAATGCGAACCATCCCAATGGCGCGTTGACCAAACCCGGCCCAGTTATGCCGGAGCGGATCATCACTAAACCGCCCTCCGCCGAGCTTCGGGAGAACCAGACGGATCAGGATAGTCTGCCGCCATATGAGGTGCTGGATGTGATTTTGGAGCATCTCATCGAGGGTGAGCGTTCAGCCGACGAGATCGTGGCGCAAGGGTTTGACCGGGCAACAGTGCTACGGGTAATCAAATTGTTGGACCGCGCCGAATATAAACGCCGCCAAGCTCCGCCCGGGGTGAAGATTACCGCGAAAGCCTTCGGGCGGGACAGACGCTACCCGCTAACCAATGGGTTTACCAGCCTTATCAAATAACTCGGGTCTGCGTCCCGCAATATTCGCTGACATTCCTCTGGCCTTTTCCGGCGAAGCCGGTATTACACTCTTTCGCCCAACGGTTTGGGCAAAGACGAGTGGGGGTAGATTACGCTTATGCCGGTGCCGTTTTCCGCCGAGGATTTTGACCGCGTCTTCGATTCCGCCATCCTTCGCCGAGCTCAGAGCGTCATCGCGCTGGGCTTCGTGAAAGATGTTACACTGTCGGGCGATACGATCGACGGCGTCGTCGAAGACATGGACGGCACGCGCCGTATGACCTCCATCACCCCGGAGAAAAAAGGTAGTCGGATTTCCTTCGCCGAGCGGGAGTGTTCCTGCGGGGAGCGCGGCTGTCGGCATCTGGCTGCCACGGCGCTGGCCGCACTGGCGAGATTTCCGCAGCTACGCAAGCCTGAACCGAAAGGGATGATCGATACCATCGTGCCGGCGCAGGAGCGGACCTATGCACCGGCCCCAATACGCCCACGCCCTACCGGGCGGCGCGCCCGCCCAGCCGCCACCCTGCTGCCCGTTGCGCTGGAAGCGCCAGAGCCTGGCGCCACGGTACTCGAGCGCAAGGCAATTCCAGTACTGCGGTTGCGCCGCGTGCACGGACCAGACGAGTTCAACCGCCCCCGCATGATCGACGTGCTGACGCTGGATTTCGATTATGGCGGCGTGCGGGTGGATGGCTCCGAGGAAAGTCCCTTCGTGCGTGTGCGCTCGGGCGGACAGATCGTGTTCATCCGCCGAGACCCGGCCGCCGAGGCAGAAGCTCTGGACCAGCTCCGCTCAGATGATTTCGTACAAATGCGCGTGGCGGATGGCAAATCCGCCCGGGGGCAACGCGTGATGGTATTCAGAGGTGAGGAGGCGGCTGCCAAATGGCACCGCTTCGTTGCGGTGCGCGTGCCCGAACTGACCTCGCTTGGCTGGCAAACCCATATCGACGCCAATTTCGGCCCGCAACTCGCCGATAATGTAGGCAATCTGGATATGGTGGTGCAGGATGGCGAGAAGGGTAGCTTCAGCTTGGAATTCGGCATCGAGATCGATGGTGAGCGGCATGCACTGCTGCCAATCCTGGAGCACCTTCTGGCACGGGGCGGGTATGAGGCCGCGCAGATCGTGGATGGGGAGATCATCACCTCTCTCGATGACGGACGGGTGATCAAGCTGCCGGCCGAGCGCATCAAGCGCCTGCTGAACGTGATGGGCGACCTGATCGAGGCGGCGGGGCGCACGGCGGAGAAAAATCTGGTACTGCCAGTGGGTGCTGCCGCCACGGTGCTGGACCTGGAGGACGTGCTGACCACATCCTGGCAGAACGCGGCGGATATCGAAGCTTATGTTGAGCGTTTCCGAGGCGAACCCGAGATCATTCCAGTTGAGGTCCCGAAGACGTTTAAGGGCGCGCTGCGCCCCTATCAGCAGCATGGCGTGGATTGGCTGCAACATTTGGCCGGCAACGGGCTGGGCGCATTTCTGGCTGACGACATGGGCTTGGGCAAAACGGCCCAGACTATCGCCCATATCTGTGTAGAGCATGCCGAAGGACGGCTAACCGCCCCCGCACTGATCGTGGTGCCGACGTCGCTCGTGGCGAACTGGACAGCCGAGCTGCGCAAATTCGCGCCGCATCTGAGAACCGAAGTGCTGCACGGCATGGAGCGGCACGAGAAGCGTGATAATCTGGACGATGTGAACGTGGTGGTGACCACATACACCGTGCTGACGCGCGACATTGAGTTTATGAAGCCCCTGCCTTGGCATCTCGTAGTGCTGGATGAGGCGCAGGCGATCAAATCTCCCGAGGCACGGGCCACCCGAGCGGTGTGTCAACTCAAGGCCGAGAACAAGATATGTCTTTCCGGCACACCTATTGAGAACAATCTCGATGAGTTGTGGTCACAATTCGCCTTCCTGATGCCCGGCCTATTGGGCGACAGGCGCGGCTTTACCAAGCGCTTCCGTACGCCGATCGAAAAAAATGGCGACCCAGAGGTACGCTCTCAACTCGTCAACCGCATTCAGCCCTTCATCTTGCGGCGGACCAAGCAGGAAGTGGCGACGGAGTTGCCGCCCAAGCACACCATCCTGCGCCGTATTACCCTGGCGCCGGACCAGCGCGAGCTTTACGAGACCATTCGCGGTACATTGTATGAAACCGTGAAAGAGCAGATGGCCGAGCGCACTTTGGCGCAGAGCAGAGTGATTGTGCTGGATGCGCTGCTGAAGCTACGCCAAGCCTGCTGCGACCCGCGGCTCGTGAAGCTCGGCAATTCGCGCGGCATGGAGAGCTCGGCGAAGCTGGACGATCTGATGGAGATGGTACAGGAACTGATCCCGGAGGGGCGGCGAATCCTGGTGTTCTCGCAGTTCACTTCCATGCTGGACCTTATTAAGCCACGGCTGGACGAGGCGGACATCCCCTTCGTGGAACTGCGCGGTGACACACGCGACCGCGCCACCCCCGTACAGCGCTTCGAGGCAGGGGAGGTGCCGCTGTTCCTCATCTCGCTCAAGGCCGGCGGACGCGGTTTGAACCTGACATCGGCGGATACGGTGATTCATTATGACCCGTGGTGGAACCCAGCGGTGGAAGCCCAGGCATCGGACCGCGCGCACCGCATCGGCCAAACGAAGTCGGTATTCGTGTACAAGTTGATCGCCGCAGAGACAGTGGAAGAGCGGATTTTGGAGTTACAACAGCGCAAGGCCGAGCTGGCGAGCATCGCCTTCCAGGAGCAAGGCGGCATGACATTCAATGCCGCCGACATTGATTTTCTGTTTGGTCAGGATCAACCGACCGAAGAAGCTGCCGAAGCAGCCTGAAATCACGTGCTCTAAATTCTCGGAGGATCACGGCCATGGGCAAGCTGGTCTGGCTCGCTTCCTATCCAAAGTCTGGAAACACATGGGTAAGAGCGTTTCTACACAATTATATCGCTAACGCACAAACCCCGCACAGCATCAACCGTTTGGTCGATTTTTCCGTATCCGAATGCGCGATGGCGTTTTTTGGCATGCCGGGCGAAACGCTAGAACCGTGCGAGGTACAAGCCAAACGGCCGGCAGTGCATGAGGAATTGACCCGACTGCATGAGGATCTGGTGTTCGTGAAGACCCATAACGCCTATCTCAATCTTCATGGCGTGCCGCTGTGCACACCGACGGTCACGGCGGGAGCCGTTTATATTATCCGCGACCCAAGGGATGTGGCGCTCTCCTATGCCGCTTTCACCGGCAAGAGTGTAGACGAGATCATCGATTTCATGGCCGAAGAAGGAGCCGCCAACGCCAGTGACGGGGTGCAGGTGTTCGAGTTACTTTCCTCATGGTCTAGCCATGCGCTTTCCTGGGTGGGTGCACCACGCCGACTGCTAGTGCGCTACGAGGACCTGCTGGCGGCACCTGAACGCGGGTTCGGACGAATCATTAGGTTTCTGGGCGCGGCAAACACGGCGCCTGAGCCTGACCGCCTACGGCGGGCCATTGAATTCAGCAGCTTCTCCGTCCTCTCTGGCCAGGAAGCAAAGGAAGGCTATCGGGCCGGCAGCCCAAGCGGCAAGAATTTCTTCCGCGTGGGCAAGGCGGGCGGCTGGCGGGACGGACTAACACAGGTCCAGGCTGGAAAAATCTGGGCCGCGCATGGTCAGGTGATGGAGAAATTTGGTTACCCTCAAAATTGATGGGCAGGTGTGTCGATCACACTTCAATTTATCGATTACATCTCAATTTAAGGTGACAGTTCAAGGGCAATGGGGGTAGCCTGACAATCCGGGCAAAGCCCGCCCAGAGGGCGGGGTGCTCGGTTTTCGTTGGCAACAGCCATGAGGAGACACCATGAACCTGCAATCGCGTCTCGAGGCCCTGAAAGGGCGTCACGCCAGCTTAGAAAGCCAGATCACCGCCGAAGACCGACGTCCTCAGCCGGATATGGCTGCGCTTTCCCGCCTGAAGCTGGAAAAATTGCGGCTCAAGGAAGAGATGGAACGGATAAGAACACAATAAGCGTTTGTACTGCACAAGCGCGAAGGGGGCCTAATGGGCCCCCTTTTCATTATGTCTTTGCCTTTCGGGCATATGACTCAGGCGGCTTCTGTGCCCGGGCCGGGCAGGGGCGGCGGGGTCAGCCCCTCACGGGTCAGACGTTCGTTCGCTGCGGAAACGGCATCGTTCAAGTCTGCCTGCTTACATAAACCCAGAATCACCGGGTCCCGCGGCTTAATGTTAGCGCTATTCCAATGCGAACGATCGCGGATTTTCTGAATGGTGTCCTTGGTAGTACCTAGAAGCTTGACGATCTGCGTATCGGTAAGGTGCGGATACGAACGGAGCAGAAAGGCAATGGCATCAGGCCGATCGTTGCGCTTCGCAACGGGCGTGTAGCGCCCGCCCTTCTGTTTCTTGTGCAATTCGGGCTGCGGCAACAACTTGAGGCGGAGGGACGAATCGGCCTCACAGCGGTGAATATCCTCCATAGTGATCTGCTTATTCGCCACCGGATCATAGCCATTAATGCCCTGCGCCACTTCGCCGTCCGCGATGGCCTGGACTTCAAGCGGGTGCATGCCGCAGAAATCAGCGATCTGCTCAAAGGTCAGGCCGGTCTTGTCAATCAGCCAGACTGCGGTAGCTTTGGGCATCAAGGGCAAGGACATGGATCGAATACCTTCTCTCGTTTCGGGCCGAGGCGCCCGGAACGGACATAGTTACTCGCTTCGGCCGCGCAAGTACAACTGGCGCGGCTTATCGAACCCCCACCACCCTCAGGTCAAGACCAATCCATGACATTTTCAGAAGAAGATCTTCCACCTCGAAAGAAAAAGTTGCTGGAACCACCAGTTTTGGACAGTTTCGGCGTGGAGGAGCTGACACTCTACATCACAGAGCTAGAAGCTGAGATCATCCGTGTCCGCGAGGCAATGAAAGCCAAGCAGGCTCATGCGGCGGCGGCCGCATTGTTCTTCAAACCGCCCGCCGGGGCGTAAGGATTGATGGCCGCCATGGCGCGACGACGGGGTTTGACACCGGAAGACATGGAGCTGTGGGCGGCGTACAGCCGGACTTTAACGCGGCTCATGCCTGGAAGACCAAAGTTTCCGGGGCCACCGGAACTGCCTCCCCCGCCCCTGAAGCCACTCGGGTTGGATGCATTCCCCCCCCCTTTTAAGCGCAGGGGGGAGCTCGCCGCGCTGGGAGTGAATGCCGCCCCTGCGGGGGTGGATAAGTCCACCTGGGACAAATTCCGCGCACTGAAGATCCGCGCCCAAGCCAAGCTGGACCTACACGGCCACACCGCGGCCAAGGCGCACCGGGAGGTAATTCAGTTCGTGGAGATGGCACATACCGCAGGACTGCGCTGCGTGGAGATTATTACTGGAAACGGCGAAATTTTGGCACGGGAGCTGCCGCATTGGCTTAACGCGCCCAGTGTTCGGCCCCTCATTCTGGGCCTCGCCCACCCGCATGCGCGCAATAGCGGCGCCATCCGGCTACTGTTGCGGCGCCGACGTGCATGACGCCGTTTGGAGAAAAGCTGCGGGCGTTGCGCCGAGCGCGGGGCATATTGCTGAAGGACATGGCGGCAGGGCTACAAGTCTCCTCCGCCTATCTTTCAGCCCTTGAACATGGACGACGCGGCACGCCGTCCACCGGCCTGATCCATCAAATCTGCCAGTATTTCGGGTTAATCTGGGACGATGCGGATGAGCTGATGACATTGGCGAAGCAATCCCGGCCGCGCCTGAAGTTGAACAGTGCCGGGCTAACCGCGCAACAGACGGCACTGGCCAACCGGCTGGCCAAGGAATTGCGCAATCTGACTCCAGAAACGGTAGCCGCCATCCAGACACTGTTGGACGCGGCAGGGCCTGCTGCTACACCAGCAGCACGCCTCGCGCCCGCAAAGCGCCTAGCAAGGCCAGGAGCGGCAAGCCGAGAACGGTAAAGTAGTCGCCCTCAATGCTGGTGAATAGCTGCGCGCCCAGCCCCTCCAGTCGGTAAGCGCCGACGCAATGGAGAAGCGCGTCGCCCTCGGCCGTGAGATATTGCTGCAAAAATGCGTCGCTAAGGTTGCGCATGGAAAGCGTAACGCGCGCCACGTGGAGCCAGGCGGTCTCGCCCGCTTGCATGAGGCAGACCGCCGTGACCAGCTCGTGCGTCCGACCTGAAAGCGCCTGCAAATGCTGCGCAGCCTCTGCAAGGTTGCGCGGCTTATCATAAATATCGCCGCCGCAAACCAGGAGCTGATCGGAGCCGATCACCAGGGCATCGGGATGGCGAGTGGCAATGGCACCTGCCTTCGCCTTCGCCAGGGCAGTGGCAAGGGCGGCGGGCGGGCCCGAAAACCCGGATTTTATCGCTGCTTCATCGACCCCCGAGGGCATCGCCTCAAAGGCAATCCCCACGCTCTCCAGCATGGCTTTGCGGCTGGCGGAATTGCTGGCGAGGATAAGGCGGGATTTGGTTGGCGGCATGGCCGCCTCTACCGCGCGCCAACAAATGGCGCAAAGTTTACGCAGCACTGCTGTTGAGTTGTGTGGTCGAGAGCAAAAACGCCGTAGGGATCGCCGCCACGTCGACAAAAAAACGGCACGATGCGTGCGCCGGTTTAATTGCGTAGGTTCTGTCGCTGGCTAGGCGTGGTCAATCTAGCGCAATTCCATCAGGAGGCATTCGTATGGCGCCACCACAGACATTACCGCCCATGCGGCGCCACAGCTCAAACGTGGCACGCTCAACCGCCTCGAGACGCTGGGCCAGTCTATCGCCAATATCGCCCCCACAATGACCCCGGCGCTGAAGATATCGGTGGTGGCGGGGCTGGCAGGGGTCGGCTCATGGGTCGCTTACCTGCTCGCCACGATCGGCTGCGTGTTCGTGGGCGGCATGATCGCCAGCCTTGCCAAACGGCATCCCGAGGCAGGATCATATTTCGTCTATATCGGTCGTAATTTCGGCGCCGTGCCTGGCGCCCTGGCCGGCTGGGCAATGGTGCTCGCTTATGTTACGACCACCGTTGCCGTACTCATGAGTGAACCGCTTTTCGTCAATAACGTGCTTGGCGTATTCCATGTCACGCTAGGTTTTGACGCGGAGCTATTTATTTCCCTTTTCGTCACGACGCTGGTAGTTATGGCCGCCTACCGTAACATCCAGTTCTCCTCACGCATGGGCCTAATCTTGGAAGCGGCCTCCGTCGGCATCATCGTCATCATTACCGGCCTCGTGGTGGGCAAACACGGCATCGTGGTGAACACCACCCAGCTTAATATCAGCAAGATTCCCTTTGGCGCAGTGATGAGCGCCATGGCCTTCGCAGTATTCTCCTGGGTGGGGTTTGAAAGCTCCGCCACTTTGGTAAAAGAATCCAGTGATCCGCAGAAGAACATCCCCTATGCCGTTATCGGCTCGCCGCTCATCGTCGGCATTTTCTTCACCGTCATGTCCTATCTCATGGTGATGGGTATGGGCGACAACGCCGCTGCCATCGGCGGCTCTGCCTCACCGTCCGCCGACATGACCAACAAGGCCGGCATGCCATGGGCGGCAGGCGTTGTATATTTCGCCGTCATTATCTCCGCCTTCGCCTACGTACTAGCGTGCCTAAACGCAAGCGCGCGCATGCTCTATTCCATGGGCCGTTACCAGTTCCTGCACGGTTCAATGAGGCTAGTGCACAGCAAACACAAGACACCACACCTAGCCGTATATACGTCCGGCGCACTCACCTTGCTGTGCATCCTGCTGCTGCCAGAAGGCTTCTTGAATGGGTTCGGCTTGGCCGGAACTATAGCCACCTATGGGTTTATAGTGGTGTACTTCGGCGTCAGCCCGGCATCAGCCGTGGATCTCTACAAGGCCGGCTGCCTGAGGCCGCTTAATGTGCTCTGCACGCTGGTCGGCACGGGCATGATGGGCTTTGTCATTTATTCCAGCGTCAACCCATATCCGGCAATACCATTCAATATCCTGCCACCGGTCTTCACCGCTTATATGGCGATCGGCCTCGTGTGGTTCCTGATGCTAAAGGTAAAATCACCACAGGTACTCGCGGGAATCACCTGCGACTTGGAAGGCTGACCAACAGCCTCCCTTAGCCAACCCCAGACAAATGCCTGGGCTTCTTACGGGCATTGACATCTGGGACAAGGCGAAGTACCCGCAGCCTCACCTCGGCGGCGGCGTAGCTCAGTGGTAGAGCAGGGGAATCATAATCCCTTGGTCGGAGGTTCAAATCCTTCCGCCGCTACCAGAAATTTCCAAGCAAATTCAAATATAAGACCTGTTCGCGGGTATGGCTTTCATGACTTTGAGTAATAAGATCTGAGCTTTTCTTATTTTTTAGGAGAGCTTGAGGCTGCCCTTGATGGTATCAAGGCGGTTGAGTGTCGAGGTTAAGAGTGCGTTTGAGGTTATAAGCGATGGCGGTGAGACGGACCTGAACAGCTGCCCAGCAAGACCACACCATCGCATTCGTCGTAACCGGTAGCTT
>JAKAEC010000006.1 GCA_021818425.1 Pseudomonadota bacterium | reverse complement strand
CTATGCCCGCGTGTCCAGTCACGACCAGAAGGACGATTTGGAGCGCCAGAAGCAGGTGCTTGAGCTTTATTGCGCTCGGCAAGGCTGGACGTTTGAGGTGGTGTCCGATCTTGGCTCGGGCATGAATGACCGCAAGAAGGGCCTGAAGAAGCTACTGGCGGCGATTATTGACGGTTCCGTTGGGCGGCTAGTGATTGCTCACAAAGACCGGCTTTTGCGGTTTGGGGCGGAATTGGTGTTTGCCGTCTGCGAGGCCAAGAATGTCGAGGTGGTGATTCTTAATCAGGGCGAAGATACGAGCTTTGAGGAAGACCTCGCCAAGGACGTTTTAGAGATCATCACGGTGTTCTCAGCGCGGCTCTATGGTTCACGCTCACACAAGAACCAGAAGCTGCTAGATGGCGTGAAGCGTGCCGTGGAAGAATCCGCGGCATGCTGATTGCCCATCGCATCGCTTTGGACCCGACGAACGCGCAGCGGACCTATTTTGCTCGTGCGTCCGGTACGGCGCGCTTTGCGTGGAACTGGGCGCGGGCGGAGTGGCAGCGACAATACACAGCCCGCAAAGACGACTCAAGTCTGCCTGCTCCATCGGATGCTAGCCTGCGGCGGCAATTGAACGGCCTCAAGCGCGAACAGTTCCCGTGGATGTTTGACGTGACCAAGTGCGCCGCGCAGGAGGCCATCATCGACCTTGGCGGCGCATTCCGGGCCTTCTTCGAGAAGCGGGGCCGCTATCCCAGGTTCAAGAAGAAGGGCGTTCGTGACAGCTTCTGCGCCGCCAATGAGGCCGGCACATTCCGCACGGATGGCGAGAAGATCGAGCTGCCGGTAGTGGGCTGGGTCAGGCTGCGCGAGGCTGTGCGGTTTACCGGCAAACTCAAGCGCGTGACCGTCAGCCGTGAGGCAGACCGCTGGTTTGCCTCAATCATGGTTGAGACAGACGACATCAAGTCCGTGGTGCAGCCCCTGGCCGCTGTCGGCATCGATCTGGGCGTCACCACCCTGGCCACGCTGAGCAGCGGTGAGGCCATTCCTGGCCCGAAGGCGCATAAGGCCCTGCTCCAGCGCCTGCGCCGTACCAGCCGGGCGCTATCGCGCAAGCGCAAGGGCTCATCCAACCGGCGCAAGGTCAGGGCCAAACTGGCCCGGCTGCACGCCCGTATCGCCAATATCCGGCGTGATGCCACCCATAAAGCCACCACCATGCTGGCCAAGACCTATCGCCGCATCGGAATCGAGGATCTGAACGTGCGCGGCATGGCCAGCAACCGCCGCCTCGCCCGTTCGATCATGGATGGCGGCTTCTTCGAGTTTCGCCGCCAGCTTGAGTACAAGGCACGGTTTTATGGCGCGACTGTTGTGGTCGCGGATCGGTGGGTTCCATCAAGCAAGACCTGTTCTTGCTGCGGTTCGGTCAAGGCTGAACTGGCGCTGTCGCAGCGACTGTTCCATTGCGATGAATGTGGAGATGAGGCCGGGCGGGATTATAACGCCGCACGGAATCTTGAAAACTTGGCCGAGAGCTTCGCGGTGTCAGCTTGTGGAGAGGAACGCTCTGGCGTGGGGCACAAGCCCCGCGTGAAACGAGCCTCGGTGAAGCAGGAACCAGATATCAAGGCCGCCGCATAGCTTTAGTCAGCTAGGGGTAACTTTGAGCAAGTTCTGGAGAACGGTGTCACATCACATTTCTTTCAGCATGATGCCTTATTCACGCCTTTGTTTCCCGACATTGTGCAGTGAACGGACAAGGCGTCCAGACCATGAAGGGGGAAGGATTAACGACATGCCCGCGAATGCGCTGAAAACCGAAGCTGAGCTTCGAACCGCCGTTATCGACCGCCTGATCGCCGCCTCGTTAGACGATGGCAAGCCCGCCCGCGAGGAGACGCTGCAGCGCTGGCGCGCGTTGAGCACGAAGCCGGGTAGCTCAACGACCAGCAATGGCGTCGCCTAAAAACTAGAGGCAATTGCCCTGCCCGCCAACCCGCGAGCTTAAACTGGCCAGCCGTCAAATGCGGTCGCCATGCTCTAAAGCCGCGGGACAGAAAGCACAGCTTTGGTTGGCCCAGTGAATAATGATCTGAAAATCCGTAGTTCAGCTCCACCGTGCAGGCCGCAGGCGTGTACATGGTGGCGAACACTTAACTTACCCAGCTCGAGCGAACATAGGCAGTAGGTATCCGGTGGCCGTGGCGCCCTGAACAATTTCACTGCATTTGACAATTGCGTCTTGGTCTGGACTGCGCACACCCTATATTGGCTCTGGCTTTAGAGTGCGATTTAGGATCCATGCCCCCTCTCGACGGAGAGTCGTTCGGCTATAAGAGTGCAATGACATCTGCTTAACCAACTTTGCGGGCAAACAGATCTCTGAGTCGCCACCTCAATCTATAATTCAGAGGTGGATTCAGACATAAGGTGAATGCGCACAGCGGACCATCTTATCTCATTCGGCTCTTAGACCTTGATTGGGGAGCCAGACCGGAGACTTTCATGACTACCTTCAACGAAACATCCTTTCCGTTTACCCTGAGCGACGCGGAGTGGCGCCAACGTCTGACGCCTGACCAGTTCGCCATTCTACGGGAGCACGCCACTGAAGCGCCTGGCACCTGCGCCTTGAACCATGAGAAACGTCCCGGCAGCTTCAGCTGCGCCGGATGCGGACAGCTCCTATTCGTTACCTCTACCAAGTTTGAAAGTGGCACTGGCTGGCCAAGTTTCAATGACCCCATCGATGGCGCCGTCGGCACCAGCGTAGACCGAAGCTATGGCATGATCCGTATCGAAGCGCATTGCAGTAATTGCGGCGGCCATCTCGGGCACGTGTTCGAAGACGGCCCGCCGCCCACTGGTCTGCGTTATTGCATCAACGGGCTGGTTCTGGACTTTTGTCCGGCGACATGAACCACACTCCGCCCCTGGCATGATCTAACCCGATGCCGCAGCAAAAAAACACCTGCCTTGCAAAGTAAGGCAGGTGTTTTTTTGGGTTGAGAATTTTAACTGGAATTACTGCAGGGTGATCTGGTGGCCGCTGACGCCCACGTGGACATTCGATGCCGAGACTCCCTTAAGCGTGATGACCGTGCCGTCCGTCAACAGTATCTGCGAACCGCCGCCAAGAGCCGCCTGGACGCTCTCAACCGATGGCGCGCCTGTTCCTGTTTTATAAGATCCATTGAGGAGGTTGATAGTGTCGTGCGCACCAAAATCAGTGATCGTAAAATCACTGCCACTGAACGTCACACCCTGGCCACCCAGCGTAGTATACGTCCCCAAAACGTCATAAACGTTGGACGCACCAGTAACCGTTGAGCCAGTCAGAGTTGTGGCCGCCAGCTGACCTAGGACAAAGCTCTGGGCACCGGAGCCGCCGGCGGAGGCCAAATCGCCAACCGCACGGATCGTGCCGATGCCGACGTCTTCCGTACCAAGGAAGAAGCTGTTGGCGCCGCCACCGCCGAGCATGGTCTCCGCACCATTGCCCACGAACAGCACATTACTCGCGCCGCCTGTGCTTAGAATATCACCTTGCCCTCCTCCAATCAGCGTGGCATTGCCGGTGCCGCCATTGAGCGAGTTGAAGCCAGCACTGCCGCCGACGAAGAACCCGCCACCCGCACCACCAAAAGCCGTGATCGAATTGGCGGTGAATTCTTGCACAACACCGTGGGCGCCAGCCACGGTGTAGGTTCCCGAGTAAATAGTCTGAGAAGAACTGGAATTATTGATGAAATCCAGATTCCCACCCGCGCGCTGCTGGAAGATGACAGACGCCTGAGCACTATCCGAAGCGATAACGGTCGCGGCATCTGCCCCTCCCAGATATACTCGGGTCGTGGCATTGCCCACGGCGTCCACCGTCTCGTTCCCGGCAGAGACCGCGGAGAAGGAAATCGTGTCGTTCCCGCCGGAAATCACCGAATCAGACGCGTTCGTAGCATAGATGGAATCGACACCGCCGGCCGCGACGATCGTTCCTGCTCCACCATTGACGGAGTAGGTAACATTGCTGCTTGCGCCGAACACAGCCATGCCCGTCACCGAACTACCGCTTACGGTGAGGCTACCCGGCGCCTGAACAACCAAGTCGCTCACGGCGGGATTAACACTAACCAAGCCGGCCGCGGGCGAACCGGAAACGGAGGCACCGACGCTATCGGTGTTGGTAATCTCTTCAAAATTATTTGAACCGCTGCCGGCTGCGGAATCAACCGCGCTATTCACGGCATTGTAATTAATGAAGCCCTGGGTGCCGCCGACGGCCGCCGACACACCGTCAAGATAAGTCTGGAGCAGAGAATTGATGGTCGATGGCAGCGCAGAAGGAACGCTCAGAATGCCTGAGTGGATATTCGCGGATCCACCGCCAGCAACTGTTAAATATGACGTACTGCTCATTTTACACTCTCATTTCGACCTGCAGACGATTAGTTACCGGTGCGATGCGGTAAAATCAAGAAATATGCACTTAAAAATTGTTAAATTAGGGCTTCATTCTCGATAGAACGCCTTAATCGTTTTATTTTTGTATAAAAAAATACTCATTTATATAAAACTTGGTAAAAATATTTTTTTATCTACCAAAGTTCCTGTACGGAGATTTTGCAATCCCGATTTTTAATGCCAAAATAAATTATTATAATGCATATAAAAGATATGATTTTCTGTTTATTATAAAATATTATATTTTTTTTCTTATTTATACGAATTAATATAAATAAACTGTAATCTTTTGTATTATGCCGCGTCGCAATATTCTATTCGCCCGAAACCTCCCGGCGCCGGCGATCAAGTTCTTCGTTGTAACGTCGCAGCGCGTATTGCTCGGTCAACAATCCCAGCACTTGGCGCGTATCCGGCCCGCTCAGCACTGCCAGGGCATCTGCCTCCGCAGCTTCGAAAACGGCCAGCCCCTCCTTCACGGTCATACCGGGCAACAAAAAATGCTCCTGATGGTGCAGAATATCCTGAACACGCCGGTTCTCGCCGGTGACGGTCGCGGCCTCGGCGGGGTAGGCGATCCCGGCATATTGCCCGTTTGCATCGACCACGACGACGCGCTGCACCGCACCCAGCGGCACTTCCTCGCGGAACACCTCCAGGCTGGTTTCTGGCCTCGCCGTCACCGGCACAGCGCGCATCATGCGCCCGACCGTCAATGCGTGAATCCAGCCAACATCCACGGCCGAGCGAATCTGCTCGCCACGCAAATGGAACCTCCAGGTCGCGAAGGAGTAGCCAAACAGCCGGCGTACGGTGATAGTGGCAGCAATCGAGGCAGCCAACACCGCCATCGTCACTGCAAAATTTTGTGTACTCTCCAGGGCCAGAAAGGTCATGGTCATCGGGCCACCAATGACGGCAGCCGCTAACCCGCTCATCCCAACAACCGCATAAAGCCCCACTGGCATCGGCGCCACAAAGGGCATAACGCCAACAACGCCGGCGAACACTTTTCCGAACAGCGCACCTAGAAACAACGACGTAAAAAACAGACCGCCCCGAAACCCGGAACCGATGGAAAATGCCGAGGCTACTGCCTTGGCTAAGAACAGCCCGGTGACCATCAAAAACGGGAATCGTACATCGATGTAGGCATGCAAAGCGGAGTGACCTGAAGACATCGCCTGCGGCGTCAGGCATCCGAGTAACCCCACCACGCCCCCGCCGATCAAGGGGCGCAACCATAGCGGAATGCCGCTACGCCGGAACCCAAACTCAATCAGCGTCACCCCCCGCATGATCAGAATCCCCGCAATCCCGCAGGCAGCACCCTCGATCAAAACGATCCCGTAAGCATCGTGAGGCACAACAACAGGCAGCACGACACTGAGCGGCGGGGCGCCAAACCCCATTATCTGCACTGTCAAAGTTCCGGCCAGTGAAGCGATGACAACAAACGGCAAGGTCATCACAGAATAAACGCCGATGATCAGCTCAATTCCGTAGAATGCGCCGCAAAGCGGAGCATTAAATGCCCCGGCGATAGCCGCCCCGGCGCCGCACCCCACCAAGGTCCGCAAATCATTCCGCCTAAGTCGAAAATTCCGCCCCAGCCACGAGGCCACACCTGCGCCCAACTGCGCGTAACCCGCCTCCATGCCCACGGAGGCGCCGACGCCATTCGACCATGCCGTTTGCGCTACGACAATTAATGAATCTATGAGCGACATGCGCCCGCCGTAGAGCGCATTGGCCTCGATCGGATCGACCAATGGCCTCGGCCTGAACCGCGCCAAAATCCATAATGTGATGCCAAACAGCAATCCGCCCAGTGTCGGCACGGCAAAAGCGCGCAGGGGAACAAGCCTCGGCGTCTCGGAAAGCTCCATCCCCGGCGCCAACTTGAACAAATGTTGGTGCATCAAAAATGAAGCTTCGTTGATAAGCGCCACACCCAAACCGGCGCAAACTCCCACCCCCGCCGCCAGCAAGGCAAGCCAAACCTCATCCGCCCGCACCAGAGCGCGAAGCAGTGGGGGTATGCGCAAAACACCAGCGTGGCCGCTTACTTTGTCCACGTATCCCTGTTGCCACGGTCTGGCATCAGCTAACAAGCGGTCATGGCTGAATTTTTATTACCTTCTTTGGCAGAGGTGATTCGTCGTTTCGATCTCCATGCCAACAAATCGCTCGGCCAGCATTTCCTGCTAGACCCCAGCCTGCTTGCGCGCATCGCCGCCTCAGCGGGAAATCTGGAAGGGCTGAATGTCATCGAAGTCGGCCCCGGCCCCGGCGGTCTTACCCGTGCGTTGCTGGAAACCAAGGCGGCCAGCGTTACTGCAATCGAATTCGACAGGCGCGCAGTCGCCGCCATATCGGCACTCGCGACCACCACAAATCGGCTCACCATCATTGAGGCCGACGCCATGAAGGTCGATCTTGCCTCTCTGGTAGCCTCCCCGCGCACGATCGTTGCCAACTTGCCTTATAATATCGGTACGCTGCTGCTTGTGCGCTGGCTGCAGCAAGCGGCAGCGTTCCAATCCATGACGTTGATGTTCCAGCTCGAGGTGGCGGAACGCATCTGCGCCGAACCCAACACCGGCGCCTATGGCCGCATTTCGGTACTGGCCCAATGGCTATGCAAGGTCGCAATGCTCATGCGCATTCCAGCCGGCGCCTTCGCTCCTCCGCCCAAGGTAGAATCGGCACTTATCCAACTGACCCCCCTCCCCGAACAGCCGCCACTGGAAGATCTGAAACTTATGGAGCGCCTCACCGCCACCGCCTTCGGTCAACGCCGAAAGATGTTGCGCAGCGCATTAAAACCTTTGGGCGGCGAAGCACTCTGCAACGAGGCCGGAATCGACTCCTCCCGCCGAGCAGAAACGCTACGAGTCGAGGAGTTCGTGAAGCTGATGCAGAGATTGAAGGGCCGGAGTTAAACCCCGAAAGTCTTCTTCGCGAAATTATGATGCCCTTCCACGTAGCGGACCGTGCCTGATTTGGAGCGCATGACAATTGAATGCGTCACCGCCCCCAACCCTACGCGCCGCACCCCCACCAACATAGCACCAGAGGTCACACCAGTGGCAGCGAACATCACATCACCCTTGGCCATTTCTTCCAGCATGTAAATCCGGTGCGGGTCGACGATCCCCATTCCACGGGCGCGCTCAATCTGCGCGTCGTCCTCGAACATTAACCGCCCCTGCATCTGCCCGCCGGTGCAGCGCAATGCAGCCGCCGCCAACACGCCCTCCGGCGCACCTCCGGAGCCCAGATACATGTCTACCCCGCCCCCTGGGAGAGAGGCGGCGATCACCCCGGCTACATCGCCATCGCCTAACAGCAAGATACGCGCCCCCGCCTCGCGGATCTTGGCGATGGTCTCAGCGTGGCGATCACGATCCAGCATACACACCATCAGCTCCGAGACCTCAATCCCCTTGGCCAACGCCAAGTTCTTCAGATTCTCCTTCACCGGCGCATCCAGCGAGATCACCCCATCTGGCAGTCCCCCGCCCACGGCGATCTTGTCCATGTAAATATCTGGCGCATGCAAGAAATTGCCCCGTTCGGCCAACGCCACGGTGGCGATAGCGTTGGGCCCGCCCTTGGCAGTGATAGTAGTGCCCTCCAGCGGATCCACAGCGATATCCATGGCCGGGCCACCGCAGCCCACCTTCTCGCCGATATAGAGCATCGGCGCCTCGTCCATCTCTCCTTCGCCAATAACCACGGTCCCATCAATGGCCACCGTGTCGAACGCCTTGCGCATCGCTTCCACGGCGGCGCCGTCAGCCTCGTTCTTCTTGCCACGTCCAATCCAGCGCGAGGCGGCAATCGCTGCTGCTTCGGTTACCCGCACCAGCTCAAGCGCCAAGTTACGGTCCGAGACGTCTTCAAGGCGGCGGGTTTCAGACATTCATGGCACTCCTGTTATTTTACTGCGGCTCTATGCGGATCAGCGCCGGCGGCTCCAATACGGCGGGCAGCTTGGCAATATCCGCCAGCGCCGCATTAACCGCCGCCTCGCGCGTTTCATGAGTCACCAACACAATCGGCACTGCCTCGCCGGGGGCACGCCCGTGCTGCAGCATGCTTTCAAGCGAAATGCCGTGGTCACGCAAAATCGCGGTTACATCCGCCAGTACACCAGGTTGGTCAACCACGGAAAGACGCAGGAAATAGGCGCCGCCAAGGTCGGACATGGGCACAATCGGCGCTTCTTCAAGGGCGCTCTCCTCCATGCCCCAGACCGGCACGCGGATGTTGCGCGCAAGGTCGATCAGATCCGCCACCACAGCACTCGCCGTCGGGCCTTCACCAGCGCCGCGCCCGCGCAGGAACACCGGGCCCGAGAAATCCCCTTCCAGCAACACAGCATTGAATACGCCATCCACCGTCGCGATCGGCTTCTGTTCCGGCACCATGGCGGGATGCACGCGCAGACTTACCCCCGCTCCGGTCCGCTCAGCTATGCCCAGAAGCTTAATCCGGTAGCCCAGCTCTTGAGCAAAGGCGATATCAATCGCCGAAATCCGGCGAATCCCTTCGACATGCAGTCGCTCAAACGGAATGCGTGCACCAAAGGCCAGCCCGGCTAAAATAGCGAGCTTGTGCGCCGCATCCACACCATCAACATCGAAGCTGGGGTCCGCCTCGGCATAACCAAGGCGCTGCGCGTCTTCCAGAACGTCGCTAAAATCCCGCCCTTCCTCGCGCATCACAGTGAGAATGTAATTGCAAGTGCCATTGAGAATGCCAGCCACGCGGGAAACCTGATTCGCCGCCAGTCCCTCGCGTAGGGCCTTGATAACCGGAATGCCCCCGGCCACCGCGGCCTCATAGGCGATGGTAACGTTATTCGCCTCAGCCGCCTTGGCTAAGGCCGCGCCATGCACGGCGAGCAGCGCCTTATTGGCGGTCACGAAATTCTTACCCGCTGCAATGGCGGCCTCGGCCACGGCTTTTGCCTTCCCCTCCGCGCCGCCGATTAGCTCCACCACCACATCCACATCCGGATCCTGGGCCAAGGTCACCGCATCCTCATGCCAAGTCAGCCTATCAAGCTGCACGCCTCGGTCGCGGACACGGTCGCGCGCTGAAACCGCCGTCACCATCACCGGCCGGCCGGCGCGGGCCGCAATCAGCGCCTTTTGCGCCGCCAGCAGTCTCACCACTCCGACTCCCACCGTCCCAAGGCCGGCAATTCCAACTTTAAGCGGTTTCAAGACTTCACCTCAACCAGCGTCTCAACCGGCGCGCCATTATCGGTGGCCAGGAATTGTTTAATGTTGCGCACCGCTTGGCGCAGGCGCTGGGCATTCTCCACCACCGCAATTCGCACGTGACCGTCGCCATATTCGCCGAAGCCAATACCCGGCGCCACGGCCACCCTGGCCTTGGCCATCAACAGCTTAGAAAATTCCAAGCTGCCCATATGAGCGTATTTCGGAGGAATTGGTGCCCAGGCGAACATAGAGCCATCTGGGCTCGGCACATTCCATCCGGCGGCCTGCAACCCCTTGATAAGAATATCTCTCCGCTCGCGGTAGAGGTTGCGCATCTCCTCCACGCAATCCTGCGGGCCGTTCAGCGCCGCCGTCGCCGCTACCTGAATCGGCGTGAATGCGCCATAATCCAGATAAGACTTCATCCGCGTCAGTGCAGTGATAAGCCGCGGATTACCCACACCAAACCCCATCCGCCAGCCAGGCATCGAATAGGTCTTGGACATTGAGGTGAACTCAATGGTGATATCCTTCGCCCCCTCAACCTGCAAAACAGAAGGCGGCGGATTACCGTCAAAATAAATCTCCGAATAGGCGAGGTCGGAGATGATGAACAGCTCATGCTGCTTCGCCAGTCTAACCAGCTGTTTATAGAAGTCCAATGTTGCCATGTACGCGGTGGGGTTGGAGGGGAAATTCACGATCACCGCCGTCGGCTTCGGCACCGAATGGCGCACCGCGCGATCAATCGCGACAAGCATCTCCTCATCTGGCGTGGCGGGAATAGACCGCACCGAGGCGCCCGCAATGATGAAGCCGAACTGATGGATGGGATAAGACGGGTTAGGCACCAAGATAGTATCGCCCGGGCTAGTTATGGCGGCAGCCAAATTCGCCAACCCCTCCTTGGAACCAAGTGTCGCGATCACCTCGGTCTCCGGGTCCAGTTTGACCCCGAACCGGCGCTGATAATATGCCGCCTGGGCCCGGCGGAGGCCGGGAATGCCCTTGGACGTGGAATAGCGGTGGCTGCGCGGGTCAGCCACCGTTTCCACCAATTTCGCCACAATGTGGGCGGGCGTCGGGCTGTCCGGGTTGCCCATGCCAAGATCGATAATGTCTGCGGCCGCGGCTCGCGCCTTGGCCTTAGCGGCGTTCACTTCCGCGAACACGTAAGGGGGCAAGCGGCGTATACGATGAAACTCTTCAGACATATTCGAACTCGATTGAAGGTGGTCGATGGGGTTGCTCAATACACTAATGTCCGCTTCCATAAAGACGGACCGCCGACATTCGGATTTTTAATTGGCACTCGGCCGCCCAGATACCCCGAGCGTTATGGTTGCACGATGCCGCCAGAACCGTCCGCCAGCGCGCTAATTTCAATATCGGCCCCGGGCACACCGGCGGCGGTGAGCGCATCGGCGAGACGCCTGGCACGGGCCAGCGCCAAATCCATCGAGCCATCACCGAAACCCACCACGCGAACATGCGCGTCCCCGCGCCGCGCCGCTGCCCCCCGCACCAGCAAGCCTTGTTGGTGGGTTAGTAGGGCCGAGCCAGGAGCGAACGCCACCGCAACGGGTGGCAGCGTCGGCGGCTTGGCCGAGGCCGGTTTGGTAAGTGGCGTCATCACCGGCACCGGGGCAGCAACAGCATCGACAGGTGGGTTGGTGATGCTCACACCCGGTACATTAGGCACTGGCGGTGCTGTGGTTGGCAAGCTCAACCCCGCCAACTCGCCGGGCGCAGACGCAAAAACTCCACCTCGCGCCTGTGCAGTAATGGCTGCCTGTGCACCTTGTGCTGCGGGAGGCTGAGGGGGGGGCACATCCGCGAGATTGGGGTAAGGCAGATTGGCACCAGGCGGGGGTTGCCGGCTCTGCGCAATCGCGCCACCTTCGGCACTGTGGTATAATCCCACTGCCTGAGAACAACCACCAAGAGAGGTCGCCGCCAAGATCACCCATGAAGCCGCTAAAAGCCGCCTGACCATCTATTCCCTCTCTGAAACCACTTGCCGGCCAAACGTTCGGCTCGGCAATGTGGCCTATTTGCCTGAGAATAGCCGCATCGAAAAGGATCGTCGCCATGAACGCGCCCATGCCGCCCAAGGAACCCGATATCAAGCTGCCCGATGCTGGGGCGATCGGCCGATCAATGACCGATATAGCAGCACGGAGCCAAAAGCTGGTGGCGGAATGGATGAAACGCCAACTGGCAGAAGGCATGCGGATGGACCCACTGAACGTCAGCAGCGCCTTCATGGAGATGACCGCCAAACTATTGTCCAATCCTACGCAGCTAGTGGAAGCGCATGCTGGGCTTTGGCGGGACTATATGATGCTGTGGAGCAACACGGCGCGGCGCATCATCACTGGCGAGGATCCGGCGCCAGTGATCAGTCACGACCCACGAGACAAGCGCTTCGCCGACCCCGCTTGGCGGCAGAACGAGATTTTCGACTTCATCAAGCAGAGCTATCTGCTCTCAGCCCGCTACATCAACGACGTGGTAACGCAGGTGGACGGGCTAAACCCGAAAACAGCCCAGAAGGTAGATTTCTATGCCCGACAGTTCATTAACGCGCTCAGCCCCAGCAATTTTGCCCTAACCAATCCCGAAGTTCTGCGCAAAACCCGCGAAACTGGCGGCGAGAACCTGGTGCGCGGTCTGAACAACCTGCTGCAAGACCTGGAGCACGGACGCGGCAATCTGCGAATCAAGATGACCGACACGGACGCCTTCCATGTGGGCGAGAACATCGCCGTTTCGCCCGGCAAGGTCGTGTACCAGAACGAACTGATGCAGCTTATCCAGTACAATCCAACAACGGACCAAGTGCTGGCCCGACCACTGCTTATCCTGCCGCCCTGGATTAACAAATTTTATATTCTCGATTTGCGGCCCAAGAACTCACTGGTACGCTGGCTGGTCTCCCAGGGCCACACGGTGTTCATGGTCAGTTGGGTCAACCCGAACGAGCGGCTAGCAGACAAGAATTTCGACGATTACATGACCGAAGGCGTGTTGACGGCACTGGAGGTGATCGGGAAAATCACCAAGCAGCAGCAGATAAACGCCATTGGCTATTGCCTGGGCGGCACGCTGCTGGCCGCCACGTTAGGCTACATGGCCGCAAAAGGGGATGAGCGCATCGCCTCCTCCACATTCCTCGCCACGTTGACCGATTTCTCCGATGCCGGAGAGCTAGGCGTGTTTATTGACGAAGAGCAGCTTTCCTCCCTCGAGGAAAAGATGAGCAAGCGAGGGTATCTGGAGGGCATGGAAATGGCCACCACCTTTAACATGCTCCGCGCCAACGACCTCATCTGGAGCTTCGTGGTCAACAACTATTTGCTGGGGCAAGAGCCATTCCCATTTGACCTGCTATACTGGAACTCTGATTCCACCCGCATGCCTGCCGCTATGCACTCTTTCTACCTGCGCAATATGTATCAGAGAAATTTACTCAGCGTACCGGGCGGCATTTCGATGAAGAATGTACCCGTCGACCTCGGTCAAGTGAAAGTGCCGTGCTATTTCCTCTCCTGTCGGGAAGACCACATCGCCCCGTGGACGAGCACCTATAAGGGGGCACGACAATTCGGCGGGCCTGTGCGTTTCGTGCTAGCTTCCTCAGGCCATATCGCAGGCGTGGTCAACCCGCCCGAAGGCGGCAAATACAATCATTTCATCAACCATGACATGCCGGAAAGCCCAGATGAATGGTTCGAGCATGCAAGTGAGATCAGCGGCTCCTGGTGGCCAGACTGGCAGCGTTGGACGACGGCGCAGAATAACGAGAGGGTTCCAGCGCGCATCCCCGGCTCTGCCAGAGGTTTCAAGCCGATCGAGGATGCGCCAGGAAGCTACGTGCAGGTAAAGAGCTAACCTGCCCTTAGTTCAAGATACGCCCTGAACCAAGCTTCGAATAATTTGCTGGCGACGGGTGGAAGGATCCCCCTCGAAGCTGAATTGTTGCATCCTGCCTGTCAGATCCTGCGCCTGTTCCTCCAGCGCATGGCTGACGGCCGTCGCTTCCTCCACCATCGCGGCATTCTGCTGGGTCACCTGGTCCATCTGATTCACCGCACCGCTAATCTCCGCTAGACCAGCGGATTGCTGCGCCGTTTTCTCGGCAATACCGTGTACTTCCTGGTCAATTTTCTGCACCTGCGCAACAATTTCTGCCACAAGTACCGCTACACCCTGCACCAATTTGACGCCGCTACCCACCTGCGCGCTGGCATTGGTGATCAAGGTTCTGATCTCCTTGGATGCTTCCGCCGAACGTTGGGCAAGGCTACGAATTTCCGTCGCAACCACCGCAAAGCCGCGCCCCGCCTCGCCCGCGCGCGCGGCTTCCACTCCGGCATTCAGCGCGAGTAGACTGGTCTGGAAGGCGATTTCGTCGATCACACCAATGATTTCACCAATCCGTCCAGACGCTTCCTCAATCCGCTGCATCGCCTGCGTGGCGTCCTGAAGCACGGCACCAGAATGGTCCGCTCGACTGCGCGCGCCCTCGGCCAGTGCCTGCGCCTGTTTTATATCCTCCGCCGTTGCCCGCACCGAGCCGCTAATCTGGCTCAGCGCCGCAGCGGTTTGCTCCAGCGTCGCGGCCTGCTGCTCGGTCCGACGCGAGAGATCATCAGACGCCTGCCGGATTTCCTGCGCACTGCTGGTCACCCCACCCGCTGTCTGCCCAATCGCGCACATCGCGGTCGAGAGCTTATCGAACACTTGATTTAGATCTGCCCGCAAACCCTCATAGGCGCCGGCAAGTGGCGCGGTCAGGCGATATCCAAGACGCCCTTGGGCGAGTTCAGCCAGCGCGGTGGAAAGGGCCTGCATCGCCACGCGCTGCGCTTCGGCCTCGGTCCGGCGCTTGTCCTCCTCAAAACGCCGAGCATCCTCATAAGTCTGCCTTTGGCGCAGCGCCTCCAATGTAGTAGCGTTGGCGGCCTCATTCGCCCGGCGCAAGGCTGCGAGCGCAGCCGGGAAATCCGGCGGATGCGCGGTGGCAGCTTGCACCGCACTTTTCTTTACGCCAGCGAATAGAATGCAGATAACGCTGCCATCAGCCAACACCGGCTCGTAGAACACATAATAGGCTTCACCTAGAATTTGCGCTTCCCCACGGTAAGAGGTTTTGGCCGTAAATAGCGCTTCGTAAACCGGACCGGGCGCCAGCTTGGTACCAACGGCTCTCGCGCCGTTTTCGGCCACAATGCTGGTAGCCACGCGCTGGTCGCGCATAAAGATGGTCGCCACCCCACCGTGGGCGGCGCGGACCTCATCAACAATCGCGGTATCGCCATTCAAACAGGTTTCGCCAAAAAACAGCTTGTCGCCTTCAAGCCGCGGCAGGCCAAGCCGTGCTAATCTGGCACGCAGCAGATCAACATTACGGTCCAGCCCCAACTGGGCACGCAGTGCAATCTCTTCCCGCTCGGCCTCTCGTATAACGCCCGCGAGGCCCACCAGCATGGCGCGCTGGCGCCGCCCGAACCATGACCAACCCAAAACAGTCAAAACGCCCGCTTCAAGAAGCAAAATCAGATAAAACATACGATTTCAGGCCCTGCTCAAGGCCAAGCTATGGACCACGCGCGCCTAACAATCCCTTAAATCCTCCCGGCTAGCCGCACCAAGCAGCGGCAAATCATTCAACGCCCAAGACTAAATTTGGGCGTTGAAATGCGCCAAGCTCCTATGTGGCACTTCAAACTTACGGGACGGAAGTTTGCCCGCGTGCCCTGAACAAGATAACAGCCCCGGATGTAACTCATCGCCGGAAGCTAAGATGCGTGTCTTACAAATCATGGCCGGGAATAAGAACGGCGGTGCCGAGCTTTATTCCACGGACGTTATGCTCAGCCTGCACGAAACGGGGCTAAACCAGCGCATCGTCCTTCGCCCGACCGCTCCGCGCTTCGCCGAGCTGACTGCGGCGGGCCTTGTTATGGCACCGGAGGTGCTGCGCTCCCGGCCCCAGCTGCTGCAGAGCTTTCGCCTTCGCCGGCTCATCCAAGATTATAAGCCGGACATCATTCATTGCTGGATGCGCCGAGCCGTCAGCCTCGTGCGCCCTGGCGCTGCCCCCGCCATCATCGGCTGGTATGGCGATTATGAAGAACAGCAGAAGCATTTCAGCGCCTGCTCCCACTTCATCGGTGTTACACAAGACCTCGTGCGACACGCCTGCGCAAGCGGCGCGAAACCCGGTACGGCCTTCTACGTGCCTACCTTCCCATCGGTGGAAGACACGCCGCCCATCGACCGCGCCGACCTTGGCACGCCAAAAACTAAGAAGGTGCTGCTCATCCTCTCCCGACTACACAAAGTGAAGGGAATCGACACCGCCCTGTACGCTCTAGCCCAGCTGCCAGACTGCCATCTCTGGATCGCCGGCGACGGCCCCGAGGCGGCGTCGCTGAAAGCCCTGGCCAAAGAACTTAGGGTCGCGGACCGCGCCCAATTCCTGGGCTGGCGGACGGATCGCGGGGCTTTGCTGCGGGCGGCGGACGTCTGCCTACTGCCCTCGCGCTACGAGCCCTTCGGCACTGTCATCCTGGATGCCTGGTCCACCGCCACCCCCCTCATCGCCTGCGAGTCGGACGGCCCCAAGGCCACTATCCACAATGGCGAGAACGGCATGCTGGTGCCGGCCGACAACGCCCCCGCCCTAGCCGAGGCCGTGCGCGCGGTGCTGGATAACCCCGAGCTGCGCAACCGCATCGCCCAGACCGGACACAGGGTCTATCTGTCGCATTTCACCCGCACGGCGGTGACACGCAAGATGCTGGAAACCTACGAGACCATTCTTGCCCAGACAAAAAGGAGTTAGGTTTTCCGTTTCGGGCGCATGCTCATCACCAGCAACATCGGCACCCAGATGATATACCACAAGGGCGACGGCCCCTTGATGACCTGGGTAAGGTCGGACAACCCGCCCACCAGCGGAATCACCATCACCGCCAACCATAGCCGCGCGCTGAACCCTCGCGCGTTGCGGCGCAGATGCCAGAACAGCTGTAACTCGCATACCCAGAACAGCAGGAACCCGATCACCCCGCTATAGAGCAGCAGCGAGAGATAAAGGTTATGCGGGCTGGGATAGGCCGGGCAGAACCCGTGCGGCAGAATTGGCAAACGCGCCGACGGTCCATAGCCGACAATCGGATTGGACACGATCAACTGCCAGGCTGTTCCCCAAATGGTTAGATGGCAATCCGTGCCTCGCGCCAGCAGATTCTGCACAAACATCTCCGCCAACCCTGGCTTCAGCAGCCACACCACCCCGGCCGCCAGCAGCACGCAGAGCCCCGCGACCGCCACCCGGCGGAACACGGCCCAGTTGCTAAAGGCGATGATGGAGAGCGCGCAGCCCAAAGCCAGCAGCGGCATGCGGCTATAGCTAAACAGAAGATAGAGCAGCATCGGCACCATCGCGACCAGGTAATAGCGCCGGGCTCGCCCCCGTTGGACCACACGCTCGAGCGCCAGCAACAGGCAGATATCCATAATCGCCGCCCCTAGCACCGGGTTCTGCGCGGCCCCCCAGCCCTTCATTCGGCTATCTAAGTCGCCGCTCAGCAAAAACATCCCCAGCGACATCAGAGCATTCACTGCGCCGGCGCTGATCATCACGGTAATGGCGCGCTCGCGACTGCCCGGCGCGTCGGTCTCCGCCATCTTAAAACAAAGCAGGAAGGCGAAGGTGCAGGCCGCATTCAGCGCCCAATAGCCGTGGCCATTCCCCTGGCCAGAAATATTATGGTCCCATAATATGGCTAGGCTGGACCACACGCAAAGCACCAGCATGGCGGAGAAATTATAATCCCGCCAATCCGGTCGCCAGCCACGGGCCAGCCTAGCCAGCACCACCGGCAGCAGCAGAACATAGCACAGCAAGCCCCATGCCGCGTTGCTGGGCAGCAACAGCCCTCCCGCGAAGCTGAGAGGCATGACGACTCTGGCGGTAAACCTGGCCGGAACTTTCCACCGCCGCATCACCAGCAGGTTGATCGTAGGCCAAGTCAAAGCTGAAGACTTCATAGGGCCAGCGTTGGCCCCGCCAACTTTGTACTGTCAAGATAATCTTTGTCAGTACTATCATGATTACGTAGATGATAAATAAATGTAGTTAGCGATCTATGAGCCGTTCATCTATGACTGTGCGCGCGTTCAACGAGATGCTTCCTGATGAGGACTCGGCTAGGGCTTGATTCGAGAAGACGCGCTGGCCGCATGGTCCTGAATGCCCGAAATGTGGTTCGGTCGATCATTCTTCTTGGCTCAAGACGCCGCGTCGTCGGAACTGCATCGCCTGTCACCATCAGTTCTCCGTCACAGCGGGGACGCGGATGCATCGGACGCATCTGCCATTGTTGACGTGGGCACACGCGATTTACCTGGTCGTGTCCCCGTCGAAGGGCATTTCGGCGATGAAGCTGAGCGAGATGCTTGGCATCTCGCATCCGGCGGCGTGGCATCTCGGTCATCGAGTGCGCGCCATGATGGCCGGAGCGAACCCGATCCTGTCCGGCTTGGTCGAAATTGACGCGATGTCTGCAGGTGCCCCGCCCCGGAAGCGGGCCAAGTCACCTTGGGATCACGATAATGACGATGCGCCTCCGGCACACCCAAAAGGAGGGGGACGAAGCGCCCGCTGGTGGTCGTGACGGCGAAGCGCGGTGGTGGTGTGGTTGCGGGGATGACTCCCACGCACGGCAAAGCGACCTGATGGCACGGAGGATCGCGACACAGGCGCTTTGATGCTCGGCGTCGTTTCAGACATCGGCGCGAATGTGAGGCCAGCCGAGCCACCTACCGGCCCGAGCGAGAGTTCATGGCGCTGGATTTCGGTCTTTCCACTCTTTGTGCAGGAGACGACGGTTCCCTGCTTGGGACGAGCTGGCTGAAGGCGCTCCGCGGCTCAACCATGCATGCCGACGGCAATGCGGCACGAAACATCGGACGGCGCCGTGCGTTGTCTATCGATTCTGTGTTCCAGTCGAAAGCGACAGTCCTCGTTGAACTGGTACGCCGGTTCAGCAAACGAAGGGTGTTCAGCACCAGATCCGGTGGGATGGGTTCCACCGACCCGCGATTGCACAATCCCTATTTCGATGGGCGGCACGCAACGCCGCCCGGATGTCAGGTCAGACCAAAGCACCAAATCTGCTGCCCGATACGTCAACCTGATGGTGCCCATCTGTGTGCAGTTCTACCCAACCGTACCGGTTCGTTGACTTGACCTGGGGCTTTTAGTAACGCGGCACATCTCAGCGGCAGGAATTCAGGCATACATGGTCCGGATCGTGCATATCGGTTACGCGCCGGTATCGCTTAAAAGCCTCAACCAGCACGCCACCGGCATCAAGCTCTGCAACGGCTTCATCCGCAACGGTCACCAAGTTCTAGCGCTGTCTGACCGTGACCTCGCCCGCTCCTTTGGCTTCGGCCACCGCCGCCTGGGCCGCATCCGCTTCAACAAAATGATCCGTGATTATTGCCGCGCCCATAAGCCGGAGCTGATGGTACTGGGCCATGCAGACATGCTGGATGCGACCACCATCGCCGCCATAAGAGAAGACCTGCCCGGCCTGCGCGTGGTACAATGGAATGTGGACCCGCTGTTTGAGCCGGATAATATCCGCCGGATCAAGGGCAAACAGGGCG
This sequence comes from Pseudomonadota bacterium, assembly GCA_021818425.1. Lineage (GTDB taxonomy): Bacteria > Pseudomonadota > Alphaproteobacteria > Acetobacterales > Acetobacteraceae > Acidocella. The sequence continues at coordinate 42,172 of JAKAEC010000006.1, read as the reverse complement.
TGGTAGACCTAACCCTCGTCACCACCGCTGGCGCCTCCATGGAGAAACTCCGCCGCACCGGCGCACGGGTGGGCTTCATGCCCAACCCGGTCGATCATTCCATCGAGCGCGGCCGCGTGGACGAGATGCAAAACCCGCCTTTCGATCTTTTCTATGCGTGCGGCAACCCGGACCGGCCTAAACGCGTAGTCTGCGGTCACCCCTGGAACATGGAGGAGTTCATGCGCGATGTCGTGGCCCGCCAGCCCGGCCTGAGCACCCTCACCCCCGGCCTGTTCGGCCAGCCCTTACTGACCGGTGCCGCCTATCAGGAGGCTCTGGAGCAGGCCGGCATCGGCCTCAATATCAGCCGCCGCGCTGATGATTTCCTTTATAGCTCGGACCGCCTGGCCCATCTCACCGGCAATGGCATGCTGGCCATAATTGAGCGCACCACTGGCTATAGTCGCTTTTTCGGCGATGATGAGATGGGATTTTTTTCCAGCCTGGACGAGCTGGCCGAGCTGATCGCTCGCTACCGGGCCGATCCCGCCGCCCGCATGCGCGTGGCCGGTGCGGGCCGCCGCCGCTACGCGGATTTGTTCAATGAACGCCGCGTGGCTGCCTACATCCTAGACGCCGCCTTCAACGGCACCAACGAAACCACCTATCCCTGGCCGGACCATCCGGCCTGAGAATTCCTGGCCCTATCCATCCTGAAGCGGCCCAAGCCTTGCGGGTTGGGGTTTAAGCATTACATCCTGTCCCCGAATTCAGATTTGTGAGTTTTTGCAAAATGTCCGATCTCGTTCCTGTCACCGTCCTCACCGGCTATCTGGGTGCGGGTAAGACCACACTGCTCAACAACATCCTTACCGGCACGCACGGCAAGAAATACGCTGTCGTCATTAACGAGTTCGGGGAGCTGGGCGTGGACAACGACCTCGTGGTGGATTCAGACGAGGAAGTGTTTGAGATGAATAATGGCTGCATCTGCTGCACCGTGCGGGGCGATCTAATCCGCATCGTTGGTGGGCTAATGAAGCGGTCCCAAAAATTCGATGGCATCATCGTCGAGACCACCGGCCTCGCCAACCCCGCCCCGGTGGCCCAGACCTTCTTCGTGGACGAGGACGTGAAGGCCAAAACCCGGCTGGATGCCATCGTGACCGTGGTGGATGCCAAGCATTTCCTTACTCGCCTGGAAGACAGCCCCGAAGCCGCCGAACAGGCGGCCTTCGCGGACGTGATCGTGCTGAACAAGCTCGACCTTGTCACGCAGGAGGAACTTGCCACCGTTGAGGCGAAGATCAAGAGCATCAACCCCTATGCCGAGATCAAAACCGCTACCAAGGGCAATGTCCCGGCGGAGCAGCTGCTCGGGCTGGGCGCTTTCGACCTCAAACGCGTACTCGCGAACGTACCCGACTTCCTGGAGGAAGATAGCCACACTCACAATGAGCACCTTACCTCTATCAGCCTTTCCACAGACAAACCGCTTTCCGTCGAAAAATTCAACGCCTGGATTGGCCATATTCTCCAATCTCAAGGCCCGGCTATCCTGCGCACAAAGGGCATCCTTTCTTACGCGGGCGAAGACAGACGCTTCGCCTTCCAGGCCGTACACATGATGGCCGACGGCGATTTCCTGGCCCCATGGAAGCCGGAGGAAAAACGCATCAGCCGCATCGTGTTCATCGGACGCGACCTCAATCGCCCGGCCCTGCGTCGCGGATTTGAGAGCTGCGCGGCTTAAAGCAGCTACATGCTATGCCGTGAATTCGCTTGGATTGAACCGGCAACGGCATTCCAAGTCCTTGCGGCGCACGCCCCCTTGGTGTTTCTCGACAGCGCCGCCACTGGCGACCCTCGTGCAACCACAAGTTATCTGGCGTTGGAGCCGCGGGCCGTCCTGCGGCTGAACCAAGCCGCCGATCTTTCCCTGTGGCTCAACACCGCCCGCCCCACTGACGATACTTGCCCCGCGGATTGGCCATTCCCATTCAAAGGCGGCGCCATCGGCTGGCTGGGCTACGAGGCGGGCATGACACAGGCTGGCGTTCGCTCCCGCCACAGCCCCGTTCCCGGCCTGCCGCCCGGCTGGTTTGGCATGTTCGACCTAGTTCTGGGCTTTGACCATGCCTCGCGGCGCTGCCTCGCCCTCGCGGCCAGCAGGCCGGGCCAGAGCGCTGAAGCCCGCCTTGTCGCCCTGGCCGATCGTCTCACCATCCCCGCAAAGCCCTTTCCCGTCTTACCCAGGCTGGACTGGCAACCAGAACTCTCCCGCGCCGTCTACGAGGCCAAGGTACAACGGCTGCGCGGCTATATTGCCTCCGGAGACGTGTATCAGGCCAATTTCACCACCCGGTTCATCTCGCCGCGCCCGCCGGGCTTCAACGCCGCCTCCTGCCATGCTGCCCTGCGCATCCGCAGCCCCGCCCCGTTTGCCGCCTTTATCGAAACAGGCGAAGGCGTTACGCTCTGCGGTGCCTCGCCGGAGCGCTTCCTGCGCCTTGGCCCCACCGGCCGTGTCGAAACCCGCCCCATCAAGGGTACCGCCCCCCGCCATCCAGACCCAGCGCGCGACAAGGTCAGTGCCGCCGCGCTACATGAAAACCCCAAGGAGCGCGCAGAGAATCTTATGATCACCGACCTGCTCCGCAACGATCTCGGCCAGCTCTGCGAAATCGGCTCGGTGCAAGTACCAGAGCTCTTCACCGTAGAGAGCTTCGCCCAGACGCATCATCTCGTCTCCGCCGTCTCCGGTCAGCTGCGCCCCGGCGTGAGCGCGGCAGAGTTGCTGCTCACATGCTCTCCCGGCGGCTCCATCACAGGTGCGCCCAAGCGTCGAGCCATGCAGGTCATCGACGAACTGGAGGAAACCGCCCGCGGCGCCTATTGTGGTAACCTCGCGTGGATTGGGCTCGACGGCGCGATGGACAGCGCCATCATCATTCGCACAATTACAGCCACTCCAGATATGCTCTACGCCCAAGCCGGCGGCGGCATTACCTGGGACAGCAACCCGGAGTCGGAGTATGATGAAATGATGCTGAAACTCTCACCTCTCTTAGCCCATGACTGAATTCGTTTGGCTGAACGACCGGTTACAACCCGCGGAGCAAGCCAGTATTCCCGTCAAGGATCGGGGGTTCACTCTGGGTGACGGGCTGTTCGAGACATTGAACCTACAAGGAGGTGCCCCACAAGACGTTCCTGCGCATTTCGACCGCCTAGCGACAGGAGCGGCGGTGCTACGCCTGCCTCTGCCTTTCAACGCGGCGGGTATGGGTGAAATTCTGGCCAAAACGGCGGCCGCCAATGGGCTAACCGACGGCGGACTTCGCCTTACCCTCACGCGCGGCTCCGGTCCGCGTGGCCTACTGCCGCCAAGGCCAACCAACCCGACCGTTCTCATCACCGCCTTTGCCACAGCCCCTGCGCAAGGTGTGCGCGCCATCATCGCCCGCATCATTGCGCACGATGAAGCTTCCCCCCTCTGCCGCCTAAAGACCCTGAATTACCTACCCAACATCCTGGCTCGGTTGGAAGCGCAGGAGCGCGGAGCAGAAGAGGCCATCCTCCTCAACCGCGCGGGACGCGTGGCCGGCGCCACGATCGGCAATCTGCTTGTCCGCGCCGGCGCCCTCTGGCTCACCCCACCACTATCGGACGGCGCGCTACCTGGCATTCGCCGCGCCAAGTTGCTCGCCGCCGGACTAGCGAAAGAAGCGCCCATCAGCGAGGATACTCTACAAAAAGCCACGTCCCTCTGCGTCAGCAATGTGCTAGCGCTGAGGCCCATCCTGGCACTGGACGGCACGGCACTGGAGCCCGCCTTTCCGTCCGGCTCCTAATATCCATCACGCTCCCACCAGCGCCCTGGCAAACTCCGCCGCATCGAAAGGCCGCAAATCCGCAATCTGCTCGCCGGTGCCCACCGCATGAATTGGCAGACCATATTTTTCCGCCAGCGCCACCACAATGCCGCCGCGCGCTGAGCCATCCAGCTTGGTCACGATCAGGCCAGAAAGCTCCACCATTTCCTTGAAAATTCCAACCTGCGCCACCGCATTCTGCCCGGTGGTAGCGTCCAACGTCAGCAGCGTGGCATGCGGGGCGCTCGGGTCCAACTTGCGGATTACGCGGATCAACTTACGCAGTTCCTCCATCAGCGCGGTCTTATTGTGCAACCTTCCGGCGGTGTCGACCAATAGCACATCCGCACCGTCCCTCCGCGCCCTGCTCAACGCATCATGCGCGAGCGAAGCCGGGTCGGTGTTTGCCGGCGCAGTTACAACCTCGCACCCGGCACGACTGCCCCAAACCTGCAATTGTTCCACAGCGGCGGCACGAAAGGTGTCGCCCGCCGCCAACATAGGTATTAGCCCCTGCTCGCGGTATGCCAAGGCCAGCTTACCGATAGTGGTTGTCTTGCCAGCACCGTTCACCCCCACCATCAGAATGACATAAGGCTTGTGGCTGGCATCCAATTCCAACGGCTTGGCCACGGGTATCAGCACCCGGGTAATTTCCGCCGCCAGCGTCTCGCGCACCTCCTCATCAGTGACCTCCTTGCCAAAACGAGTGGACCGAAAGCTTTTGATGATGCGTGCTGCCACTGCGGGGCCAAGATCGGCAGCGATCAGCTGCTCCTCCAGCTCCTCCAGCGCCTCGTCATCCAATTTGCGCTTGGTGAACACGCCGGTGATGCCACCGGTAAGCTTAGCCGCAGAGCGGGAGAGGCCGGATTTAAGCCGAGAAAAAAAAGAGGACACAGCCATACTCTACAGAATTCCAGGCCACTCGCCGGCAAAGGCAGTCTCTGCCTGGCCGCGCATCAGCACACGACCGTCTTCCGCCCAGGTAATCAGAAGCTCACCGCCATCCATCTCCACCACCGCTTGGCGCGCAGCCAAGCCCCGGCGATGCGCATTCACCAGCGCCGCACAGGCGCCAGAGCCGCAGGCCAGCGTCAGCCCCGCACCGCGCTCCCATACCCGCAACCGGATGCGCGACGCGCTGTCGATCCGCGCGAAACCGATATTGGCGCGCTCCGGGAACAGGTGATTCTTTTCCAGTAGCGGGCCAATGGTATTGATGGGCAGATGCTGGAAATCGTCAATGAAGAACGTCGCGTGCGGGTTGCCCATAGAACACGCCGCAGGATCTGAAACCGGGCCTAGATTAAGCGGTAGATGCAGCGTATCGGCAGGGCCGGAAAGCGGCACATCGCCCCACTCCAAGTGCGGCGGACCCATATCCACCTCAACCAAGCCGGGTCCAAGAATTTCTGCCCCCAGCAGCCCCGAGATAGTGCGTATATTCACGCGTTGTAAGCCAGTCTCTTCCGCAAGCAGGGCCGCCACACAGCGTGTGGCATTGCCGCAAGCGCCGCTTTCGGAACCATCGGCGTTCAGAATACGCATAAATGCGTCCGCGCCCGCCCCATCCCGCTCGATGATGATGAGTTGGTCACAGCCCACGCCGCGGTGACGATCGGCAATTTGGCGCACGGCCTCGGGCACTAGCATCAGCTTGGTCTCGCGGCCATCCAGCACCACGAAATCATTTCCAGCGCCGTGCATCTTTAGAAAGGGAAGCGGGAGCATGACCCCTCAATACCCTGCGGGGCCCGGTGCGGCAAACGCCGCACCACCCCGTTCAATACATCGCGGAGGTTACGGCGCGCAGAGCTCGCTCTTCCAGTGCGCGGCCGGTGCCAAGCGCCACGCATTGCAGCGGGTTCTCGGCTACCATCACCGGCAGGCCCGTGGAAACGCGCAGCACCTCGTCCAACCGGTTCAAGAGCGCGCCCCCGCCGGTCAGCATAATGCCCTTGTCCACAATATCCGCTGCCAGCTCAGGCGGAGTGTTTTCGAGAGCCACCTTGATCGCCTCAACGATCTGCCCCACCGGCTCAGCCAGGCTCTCGGCAATCTGTCGCTGTGTTACGGCCACTTCACGCGGCACACCATTGATCAAGTCACGGCCCTTCACGAAACGACTGGGTCCGTCGGTATTGCCCTCCACCCAGGCGGCACCGATCTCCATCTTGATACGCTCGGCGGAACTCTCGCCGATGAGTAGGTTAAATGCACGGCGGATATATGAAATAATTGCCTCATCCAACTTGTCGCCGCCCACGCGCACCGAGCGCGCATACACGATTCCGCCCAGCGAGATCACCGCCACCTCGGTGGTACCGCCGCCAATGTCAACGATCATCGAGCCGGCGGGCTCCGTCACCGGCAAGTTGGCGCCGATTGCGGCGGCCATTGGTTCCTCGATTAGCAGCACCTTTCGCGCCCCAGCGCTTTCAGCAGACTCCTGAATAGCGCGGCGCTCCACGGCGGTAGAGCCAGAGGGCACGCAGATGATGATCAGCGGCGAGGCATAGCCGCGGCGATTATGCACCTTACGGATGAAGTGTTTGATCATCTCCTCGGCCACCTCGAAATCGGCGATCACGCCGTCGCGCAGTGGCCGGATGGCCTGAATATTACCGGGCGTGCGTCCCAGCATCAGCTTGGCGTCCTCACCCACGGCCAGCACCTGCTTGCGGCCCTTCACGTCCTGCATCGCCACAACGGAAGGCTCCGCCAGCACAATCCCGCGCCCCTTCACGTAAACCAGCGTGTTCGCGGTGCCAAGATCGATCGCCATGTCGGCCGACATCAAGCCAAGAAGTTTGGAAAACATCAAAACCCTTTCCGGTGGGCAGCGCCCAAAAAACTAGCCGTAATGGCCGCTGGCCTTACAGCCCGTTTGGTCTTGGAGCAAGCCTCAATCCCGGGCTTCGCCGCCCATCTTGTCTACATTTCATGCGTGTTCACCGGAAGGCCGCCACATCAACGAGATATACGTCTGGCCGCCTTGCCCAGCTTGCCAACTCCTGAACGTCAGATGAACGAGTAGTCAGGCGCCGTCCCCGCGCTTGAAATCCAAGGTTAGGGTTAAATATCCAAAACAATTCAGGAAGGAGAGCCACGAAATGCTGCGCAAAATCTCGACCGCCATGGTTCTGGCCGCGTCTGTAACCGCGCTGGCAGGGTGCGGCTATTCCCCCGGCCATCGCGCCCTCACGGGCGGTGCCATCGGTGCCGGCGGCGGTGCTATTGTGGGTGCGGCCACCGGACTCGGGCCGGGTGCGGGCGCACTGATCGGTGGTGCCGCAGGCGCGCTCACCGGGGCAGCCACCTCGCCTAACCAGCTTAACCTCGGCAACTGACTTCCTTTTTCAGACCCTTCTGAAGGCCCCTGGGCGTGTCCCAGGGGCCTTTTTTGCACCATTATGAGACGGTTATAACCACCACGTGGTCGGAATCCACTTCCTGCATGGCTTGGTATAGCGCGGCGATCCCCATCAGCATCTTCTCCCCAGCGCCGTCTTCCTCATCCTCCGCGAAATCGGCATGGGCTTTAGCAAGCTCCTCGGCGGAAAAATTTTCTGGGTCGAGTTGCTCTAAATATTTTTTTTGATCTTCCTGCGTGAGGATAAACACTAAGGCGTCGCTGGCCTCCGCCAGATCGGCAATAATGGCGTTCTCGCTGGTTTCCAGATCGATGTCGTAATCATCGGCCAGAACCGGCAGCAGAACGGAGAAAATGTCTCCGTCCTCCTCAAACTCGACAACCGAAACGCCGTTAGCGGCCAGAAAATCCACTAATCCCTGCGGGTCATCTCCGCTAGCAGCGGAGGCCAGTTCCTTCAAATCTTCCCTTGGCAAACGGATGAAGGAGGCGGTAGCGGGCATGCGGTGTTTCCCTTGCTGTTGGTGCCTTCATAACAATCCTAACCACGGGCTGTCAGCACCCTCTTGGCCCTGCCGCGCACAAAGGCTAAATGCGCCGGTTAAACGTTAGGAGGACAAGCATGACTGAAGAAACACGGCGCTTCGGCACCGAGGTTGGCCGACTGCTCGATCTGGTAGTTCACTCGCTCTATTCCGACCGTGAGATTTTCCTGCGTGAACTGGTGGCCAACGCCGCCGACGCCACGGACAAGCGTCGCTTCCTGGCGCTCTCAGACGGCGCGCTGGCATTGCCGGAAAACGCAGCCATCCGCATCAGTTCGGATAAGGCGGCCAAGACCATCCGCATTGAGGATAGCGGCGTCGGCATGAGCAAGGAGGAACTGGCGGAAAATTTGGGCACCATCGCCCGCTCTGGCACCGCCAGCTTCACCGCGCAGCTTGCCCAGGCGAAGCCAGAGGAACGGCCCAGCCTGATTGGCCAGTTCGGCGTGGGATTCTATTCCGCATTCATGGTGGCCGAAAAGGTGGAAGTCATTTCCGCCAAGGCTGGCACCACGCAAGCCTGGGAGTGGATTTCCGACGGGCGCGGGGAGTACACGCTGAAATCCGCCGAGCGTGGCGCGCCAGGCACGACGGTCATCCTGCACATCAAGCCGGACGCGGAGGAGTTTCTGGAACCGATCCGGTTGAAAACCATCATCCGCAAATGGGCAGACCACATCACCCTACCGGTGGAGGTCGAGGAGAACGGCAAGTTTGAGACCGCCACTGAGGGCAAAGCATTGTGGCGGAAAAACCGCGCGGAGATCACGCAAGAGGATTACGCGGACTTCTACCGACATGTCGGCCATCATTTCGACGACCCCTTCGCCACCATCCATTGGCGCGCGGAAGGCACGGTCGAATTCAACGCTCTGCTGTTTATTCCGTCGCAGAAGCCGTTCATGCCGGTGGAAGAAAGCCGCGAAAGCAAATTGCGGCTGCATGTGAAACGCATGTTCATCACTGACGATGCAAAACTGCTGCCCAACTGGCTAAATTTCGTCGTTGGAGTGGTGGATACCGAGGATCTGCCGCTGAATGTGAGCCGCGAGATCCTGCAGTCCACTCCGGTACTAGAGAAAATCCGCAAAGCCCTGGTCAACCGTGTGCTGTCCGAGCTGAAAGCTAAGGCCAAGGACGCCGAGGCATTCAAGAGCTTTCTGGATAATTTCGGCGCGGTAATGAAGGAGGGAATTTACGAGGACACGGGCCACGCAACCGAAATCGCTGGCCTACTGCGCTTTGCCTCTACCAAGGAGGAGGCAACCACGCTTGAGGATTACATCGCCCGTATGCCGGAAGGGCAGAACGACATCTATTACCTTGCCGGCGATGCCGCGCATTTGAAAGCCTCACCGCAGCTCGAAGGCTTTGCCGAGAAGGGCTTTGAAGTGCTGCTGCTGCCTGATGCCATCGACGCGTTCTGGCCGGGCCGGCTTGGCAGCTTCAAAGAGAAGAAGCTCGTCTCCGTCTCCCAGGCCGGCAATTTATTCGCGGCTGACGATGTGCCGGAGGCCATCACTAACCTCTGCACTAAGCTAAAGGACGCGCTGGGCACTGAGGTGTCAGCGGTTTCCGCCTCCTCTCGATTGAAAGACAGCCCGGCCATGCTGGTGGCCGCCGAAGGCGGGCCGGACCTTGCCATGCAGCGCCTTTTGCGCCGCGCCGGAAGACCTGTATTCGGCTTGCCACCGAAGCTGGAGATCAACCCCACCCACAAGCTAGTCGAGGCTTTAGCGGCGAAGGAGGATGTAAAGGATGCGGCGAGCCTGCTGCTCAACCTCGCCAAGCTGCAAGATGGCGACCTGCCGGACAACCCGGCAGAATTCGTGAAGCAGGTATCCGCGTCGCTGGCTGAAAATGCCTAACTGTTGAGAACCGCCAGCGCCTCATCGTGCAGCACACGGTTGGCGCTGGCCAGAACCGAACCGTCGCAGCCAAGCCTCAAAGGCGCGCCGGACCAATCCGTAACAACGCCGCCGGCAGCCTCTATCACTGGTGCAAGAGCCGCCCAGTCCCAAGGCTTCAAATCGTTTTCTGCGATAAGGTCGATCTGCCCCAGCGCCAGCAGGCCAAACCCATAGGCATCACCTCCCCAATAGATGCGCTTGGCCGCCCGTTTCAGGCGGTTGAAGCGCGTCACTGCCCCCTGCCCCGCGCTCTCGATCATCTCCGGCGAAGTGCAAGAGAATTCCGCCTGCGCGAGCCTCACAGTCTGCCGCGTACCAGGCACACCACCGAACCCGCCAGTGAACTGCGCGCTAACCCCCCGCCCGCCTGCCCAGCGCTCACGCGTGACCGGCTGGTCAATAAAGCCCAGCACCGGCACACCATCCTCCAATAGCCCTAAGAGCGTGGTGAAACTGGTGCGGCCTGTGATGAAGGCCCGGGTGCCATCGATCGGGTCAATAACCCAGACATGTCTGGCAGCTGTGTTATGGGAGGGAAACTCCTCACCAATGATGCCGAAATCCGGTGTCGCCTCCGCCAGGACCGCACGTAGAATCTGTTCGGCCTTGCGGTCCGCCGCCGTGACGGGGCTCTCGTCGGATTTGTTATCTACCCCCACACCCGTGCGGAAGTAGGGGCGGATGGCGGCGGCGCTTTCGTCCAGTGCGACGTTAGCGGCTTCGATAAGGCGCCGCATCAATTAGGGAAGCTTTACGGGGCTGGATGAATTCTGATTCAGATAGGCAATCATGTCCGCCCTGGCTTGGTCGTTCTTGATGCCAGGATAGGCCATATGTGTGCCGGGGGCATAGGCCATTGGGGCTTTCAACCACGCATCCAGGGCATTCGGGGTCCAGAGTTGCCCGGCCTTGGACTTCACGGCATCGGAATAGGTGAAACCGACTGCCGAGAAAGCCTTAGCACCAACCACGCCGTAGAGATTCGGCCCCACCCCATTCGCCCCGCCCTTGGTAATGGTGTGACAGGCCGCGCATTGCTCCTGGAACAGCGCCTGGCCCTTGGCAGGACTTGCCTTGGCCAGCCGTGCAGACAAAGTTTCTGTCGGGGCGACGGAAGTCGTTGCCACAGCTGGGCCAACAGGGGCCCCATGTTCAGCCGTCTCCGCCTTGATCTGATCTGCGGTCGGCAAAGGTAGCGGCCGGGTGGAGAGCGTGCGCAGATAGGCAATTACTTCCGCACGGGCCTGCGTATTGTGAATCCCAGCATAAGACATGCCTGTGCCAGGAGCGAACTTGCTCGGGTCATAGAGCCATTCATTCATCTCGTCATAGTCCCACCGGCCATGAGCCTTGGCCTTCACTGCCGAAGAGTAGGTGAAGCCTGTGTGTGCAAACATTGGAGCGCCCATCACGCCATAAAGATTGGGTCCCACCCCGTTGGCACCGCCGTTCGTAAAGGTGTGGCAGGTCGAACATTGCTGCTGAACGAAGGCTTGGCCCTTTGGCACATCTGCCTTGGCCAGAAGTGGCAGCACACTCTCCGGCCCGGCGGGAGCAACAGCGGCGGGCTCGGCGCTGGGCAAGGCGGCAATCTGGATGGCGGGCTTCTGCGGCGGCTCGTCTTTTACGACTATATGCGCAATTCGGTTAGCGCCCCAGAGCACCAGCCCCGCCGTCAACAATCCGGCGGCAATCTTGTTTCCCAGCAGACTATCCCGACCCGCCTTGCTCATGGTTTCTCCCGGCTTCGTGATTTGGACGCGTTGCACTAAGGCGTAGAGGGATTTAGGCAGAGCGGCAAGCAGCAATGAAAGCTACGATTTTGAACCCCATTGTTCTGATTCCCGCCCGCCTCGGCTCCACCCGCCTACCGGGTAAGGTGTTGGCCGAAATTGGCGGCCAGCCGATGATTGCGCATGTCCTGAAGCGCGCTCAAGAGGCTGGGCTAGGCCCAGTGGCGGTGGCCTGCTGCGAGACGCAAGTGGCGGAACAGGTGGAGGCATCCGGTGGCGCCGCAGTGCTGACGAACCCCGACCTGCCCTCGGGCTCGGATCGCATATTTGCAGCGCTGCAAAGCCTGGATCCGGAGGGTCATCACGACGTGATTGTGAATTTACAAGGCGACCTGCCCTCTATTGACCCACTCTATCTTGCAGCGGTCCTCAAACCATTGGCACAGGGTTACGACATTGGCACGCTCGTAGCACCCATCACCACCGAGGCCGAGCGCCAAGCCCCTTCCGTGGTGAAATGCGCCTGCGCGTTTGCGGATGGAGCCGAAATTGCACCTGCGCTCTATTTCTCCCGCCATCTTATTCCCAGCGGCAAAGGGCCATTCTGGCACCATATCGGCATCTATGCCTACCGACGCGCAGCTTTGGCACAGTTCGTCTCATTGCCGCCCTCGCCCTTGGAATTGCGCGAGAGGCTGGAGCAGCTGCGCGCCTTGGAGGCGGGTTTGCGCATTGGCGCGACGCGCGTTGCGGAAGCACCGTTTGGCGTCGATACGCCAGAAGATCTTGAACGGGCGCGGGAGACGTTGAGCCGCTGCGCCTGATTGCCTTCCGGCGCCAGCCCAACAAAGCTTTGCGACCACAGGCCCTCAAGAGGCTCGGCTGATTCACGGCCAATTTTGGTATTTTTGACACCGGTAAGATAGGCCGCTGCGACCTTATGATTCCATCTAATATCTGCCTCTGGATTTCGGAAATAGAGGACAGATTCAAGCATCTGTCTATTCTACAAAAAAGGCCGGCGCATGAGCACCGGCCTTTTTTGCGGTCTCCGCGATGCGGATCAAGTATTCATCGCCTCGAAGAAATCGTTGTTGGTCTTTGAGTATTTTAACTTGTCCAACAGGAACTCCATTGCGTCCGTGGTGCCCATTGGGTTCAGGATGCGGCGTAGGACCCACATCTTGGAAAGCACCGCCTTGTCCACGAGCAGCTCCTCCTTGCGGGTACCGGACTTAGTGATGTCGATGGCCGGGAAGGTACGCTTATCGGAGAGCTTACGGTCCAGGATCAGCTCGGCATTGCCTGTACCTTTGAACTCTTCAAAAATTACTTCGTCCATACGGCTGCCAGTGTCGATCAATGCGGTGGCGATGATCGTCAAGCTGCCGCCTTCCTCGATATTGCGCGCCGCACCGAAGAAACGCTTGGGCCGCTGCAGGGCGTTGGCGTCCACACCGCCGGTGAGCACCTTGCCGGAGGAGGGTACAACCGTGTTGTAGGCGCGCGCGAGGCGGGTGATGCTGTCCAGTAGAATCACCACGTCACGCTTATGCTCGACCAGACGCTTGGCCTTCTCCAGTACCATCTCGGTCACCTGCACATGGCGCGAGGCCGGCTCGTCGAAGGTGGAGGCCACTACCTCGCCGCGCACTGAGCGGGACATGTCGGTCACTTCCTCGGGACGCTCATCGATGAGCAGCACCATCAGGAACACCTCAGGGTGATTGGCGGTAATGGAGGAGGCGATGTTCTGCAGCATCACGGTCTTACCCGTACGCGGGGGCGCCACCACCAGCGCACGCTGGCCCTTACCAATGGGCGCCACGAGGTCAATGACACGGCCCGTGACCTCCTTGGCCTGACCCTTCACGGTGGGTTCCGGCACTTCCACTTCCATGCGCAAACGCGAGGTGGGGTAGAGCGGAGTAAGATTGTCGAAATTGATACGGTGCTTAACCGCCTCCGGTGACTCGAAATTGATCTTCTCGACATTCACTAGGGCGAAATAACGCTCACCCTCCTTAGGGGCACGAATTTCGCCATCCACCGTGTCGCCAGTGCGCAGGCCATATCGGCGCACCTGCTGCGGAGAGACGTAAATGTCCTCGGGGCCGGGCAGGAAGTTGGCCTCCGGGTTGCGCAGGAAGCCAAATCCGTCTGGCAGTATTTCCAGCGTGCCATCGCCGTAAATCGCCTGCTCGTTTTCAGCATGTGCTTTCAGGATGGCGAACATGATATCCTGCTTGCGCAGGGAGGAAGCGTTTTCGACCTCCAACTCCTCGGCGAGCGCCAGGAGATCGGTGGGGGACTTTGCCTTCAATTCGGCGAGATGCATGGGGAACCAGAAATCCAGTTGCAGGACGCCACGACAGGACGCCATGGCATTATGGAAGAAAATGAGAAAACAGGCAGCCCAGGACGGGCGCATGAAGACCCGGATGGCCTCGCTCCTCTAATGGTAGCATGACGGCAAAAGATCAAGGGGCTTTTAGATTTTCCCGCGCCGCAGTGGCCAGTTCGTCCGCCCGATCGTTCATTGCGTCTCCGGAGTGGCCTCTCACCCAGACCCATTCGATCTGGTGGGGCTTGGCCGCCTCCAAGATGAGCTTCCAGAGATCCATATTCTTCACTGGATCACCGGTAGAACTGCGCCAACTCTTGCGCACCCAGCCCGTATGCCAGCGGGTAATACCATTTTTTAGATATTCCGAATCCGTGTGCAGCTTCACCACGCAGGGTCGCTTTAGCACAGATAGCGCCTCGACAGCAGCAGTCAGCTCCATTCGGTTGTTCGTGGTGGCACTTTCGCCACCAGAAAGCTCCCTTACGGCACCCTTGAACTTCAGAATGGCCGCCCAGCCGCCGGGGCCCGGATTGGGCTTGCAGCCACCATCGGTCCATATTTCGACAATGCTCTCCTGACCCTCAGAGCCCATAGGCGCCTGCCCCCGAAACGGCGAAATGAAACCTTAGCCGTCGGTAATAATCCAACGGGTCCTTTGGCGTGACCAGCGCGCCGGCCGGTGGATTTAGCCAGTCGTAAAGCCTTGTCAGCAGGAAGCGCAGAGCCGCACCGCGCGCCAGCACCGGCAGCGCCTCGACTTCCGCCGGGGAAAGCGACCGTACCGATTGATAGCCGCGCAGCAAAGCCCGCGAGCGGGTGACGTTTAGCTCCGCATGCGTCTCGAAGCACCAAGCATTCAGGCACACTGCAATGTCGTAGGCCAAGATATCTGTGCAGGCGAAGTAGAAATCGATCAACCCGGAGATCTTGCCATCGAGGAAGAACACGTTGTCAGGGAAAAGGTCAGCATGAATCTGGCCCAGCGGCAGACCCCGCGGCCAAGCGGCAAGGATCTGCGCCAGCCAAGCCTGTAGCTCCGTCCCCAACCCCTCCATCACACTGTCCGCCTGAGGCAGGCTTTTGGCCAGAAGCGAGCCCCAGGCATCGGGGCCGAGGCCGTTATGCCGGATCATGGTAAAGCCCTCGCCGGCCAAATGCATCTTAGCCAAGGCAGCACCCAGCGGTTCGCAATGTGCTACCTTGATATGCCGGGGCCATACGCCAGGCAGGAAGGTGGTGATGGCCGCCATCTTACCTGCGAGCTCTTGCAAATTGCGGCCATCGCGCGTGCGCACTGGCAGCGGGCAAGAGAGGCCATGCGCGCGCAGATGTTCCATTAACCCCAGGAAATAAGGCAGGTCCTCCTTGTTCACCCGCTTTTCATAGAGGGTGAGGATGAAATCCCCCTGGCTGGTTTTCAGCGCGTAGTTGCTGTTCTCCACGCCCTCTGCGATGCCGCGGAAGGCGGTGAGCGTGCCGATCTCGTAAAGTGCCAGAAACGCGGTCAGCGCCTCGTCCGTGACTTCCGTATAAACTGCCATGCCCGTAGATGACCGGGGACAAAAATTCTGGCAAGGGAGGGACCATGAAAGATTTCCGGTCCGCCCTTTCCGCCGCCGCCGCCGCGGCCTGCCTGCTGAGTCTTGCCGCCTGTAGCGGCGACCACCACCCCGAGTTCAAGGTCGCCAAGAGCACGGCGCCCGTGGCCGCCGCCCCCCCCGCTCTCATCAGCTTCTGCCCGCAAGTGGCCGTGCTGCAACAAGCGCAGACCATGACCTTGTTCTTGCCTGGACGCAGCGATGTGGCCTCGCAGATCTCCACAGCCCAAATCACCGGCATCTCTGGCGCCTGCGTGCCCCACAAAAAAGACAAGACCCAGATACTTGAAGTGAAGTTCACCAACAATTTCCTGGCGGATAACGGCCCTGCAAATAATAGCCGCCCCATCACGCTGCCCTGGTTCGTGGCCATCACAAAGGGCAACCAAATTATCGAGAAGAAGCGATATCAGATCACGCTCAAATTCGACGGCAATATGAGTACAGCAGCAGCCACTTCGAAGCCCGTGAAGATTGATCTACCTGCCGTACCGGCCAGCGCCGACCTGCAAATTCTGACCGGCTTCCAGATGACGCCGGGCCAACTGGCTTACGCAGCTGCCCATCCGAACGCACAACCCTAAAAACGCGTCCTGGCGGCTTCATGCCGCCAGAGACAGTGCAGCCTCACCCCTGGGCGACGAAACGCTCCAGCCAATGAATGGTGTAGTCACCGGCTTGGAATTCCGGGTTTTCCATAATTCTCTGGTGCAGCGGAATGGTTGTCTTCACGCCGAGAATGACGAATTCAGTCAGCGCCCGGCGCATTCGGGCGATGGCCTCGTCGCGGGTCTTGCCGTAGGTGACCAACTTAGCAATCAAGCTGTCGTAATGCGGCGGCACACGGTAACCGGCGTAAAGGGCTGAGTCGACCCGAACGCCGAGCCCCCCTGGCTGATGAAACACCTCCACAGTCCCGGGAGAAGGCGTGAAACGTTCGGGGTCCTCCGCAGTGATGCGACATTCGATGGCATGGCCGGAGAACTGGATATCTTCCTGAATGTAACCCAGAGGCTCTCCTGCGGCGATGCGTATTTGCTCACGAACCAAGTCCAACCCCGAAATCATTTCCGAAACCGGATGCTCCACCTGCAGGCGCGTGTTCATTTCGATGAAGGCGAACTGGCCGTCCTGATACAAAAACTCCAGCGTACCGGCGTTACGATAACCGAATTTCTTCAAGGCATCGGTCGCCGTTTTGCCCAAAGCATCGCGCGCAGCAGCAGTGATGACGGGGCTACCTGCCTCTTCCAGCACCTTCTGGTGGCGCCGCTGCAGTGAGCAGTCACGCTCACCGATATGCACGACCTCACCATAGTTGTCGGCCAGAACCTGCAGCTCGATATGGCGCGGCTTGTCGAGATACTTTTCCATATAGACCGCGTTATTGCCGAACGCGGCCAGGGCCTCGGCACGGGCCTCGCGCCACGCTGAGTCCAATTCCTCTTTAGAGTGCGCCACCTTCATGCCACGGCCGCCGCCACCGGCGGCGGCCTTAATGAGCACCGGGTATTTGATCCGCGCTGCAACCTCGTGTGCTTCCTCGAGTGAGGCAAGCTCTCCCGGCGAGCCTGGCACCAGAGGCACGCCCAAGGCGGCCATGGTGGTTTTGGCGGTAATCTTGTCGCCCATCATGCGGATATGCTCCGCCGTGGGACCAATGAATACGAGGCCATGCGCCTCCACCATCTCGGCAAATTTCGCGTTCTCTGAGAGGAAACCATAGCCGGGATGGATCGCCTCGGCCCCCGTGATAAGGGCGGCGGAGATGATGGCGGGCATGTTGAGGTAGGAGTCACGCGCCAGGGCGGGGCCGATGCAGACACTCTCATCCGCGAGACGCACATGCATGGCCTCGGCATCGGCTGTAGAATGCACGGCAACGGAGGCTATGCCCATTTCACGGCAAGCGCGCAGCACGCGCAGCGCAATTTCACCACGGTTGGCGATTAGAATTTTCTTGAACATGCGAGCTGGCCGGTCCTGTCAGTATGTCGCCCGGGGCGGCATCGCCATGCCCCGACCTTGAGGTCACTCAATGATCAGCAGCGGTTCGTCAAACTCAACCGGCGTACCGCTGCTGACGAAAATCTGTTTAACGGTCCCAGCGCGCGGGGCCTTGATCTGGTTGAAGGTCTTCATCGCCTCGATCAGCAAGAGCGTCGCTCCGGCTTCGACCTTCTGGCCAACCGACACGTAAGGCGGCGCGCCCGGCTCGGCGGAGAGATAGGCCACGCCGACCATCGGGGATTTCACGGTGCCAGGATGCTTGGCAGGGTCCGCGGCGATGCTTGCAACTGGGGCTGAGGCAACCGGAGCAGCGGGAGCGGCAACCGCCATAGGCGCAGCAGCAACGGGTACGCTCACTGGCGTCAGCGTGCGGGCGAGGCGGACCTTGCGGTCACCCTCTTCTAGCTCGATCTCGGACAAGCCGGTCTCGTTCAAGAGCGTCGCGAGCGCCGCGAGCGTTTTCGGGTCGAAGGAAAGGCTCATTGTTCGTCTTCTTCCAGGATTTCAGACAGGGCAAGCAGCGCGAGCCTATAGCCCGCAAATCCAAGTCCGCAAATCACCCCGGTGGCCGCCTGAGAAACATAGGAACGGTGACGGAAGCTTTCCCGCTGGTGAATATTGGAAAGATGCACCTCGATGATGGGGATATCGAGGGTTTTCAGTGCATCCATCAGCGCCACTGAGGTATGGGAGTAGCCGGCGGGATTGATGACCAGCCCCGCAGCAGTGTTACCCGCTTCCTGCACCCAGGTGATCAATTCACCCTCATGGTTGCTTTGCCGAAAATCGATGGAAAGCCCCGCCCCCTCCGCGACCTCCGCACAGAGCGTTTCAAGGTCGTCTAGGGTGCCGTGACCGTAAATGTCAGGCTCCCTCGTACCGAGGAGATTCAGGTTTGGACCGTTGAGGACCAGGATAAGCGGTGATGCCATGGTGCCGGCTGCGGTAGCATAGTGCCCGCGCCCCGCCAAATCTCCGCGCATCGTTTTTTGCGCGGGCTTTGCTGACGATGACCGCATTATAGGTTTTTGCATCGTGTGGTTGCCAAAAAATCACATGATTATCAGCTTGTTGCACCCGCTCCCCGGTACGCGCATGTGGCTATTCCGCCGCCGCGCTGCTGTGTGCCTTGCGGGCGGGGGACGGGAAGCCGATAATGGGCATATGAGCCAGACAATCGAACAGATCACGCTGCGTGTGAACGGCGAATCGCTGCGCGTGCCCGCAGGTACCTCCGTTGCCGGGCTGGTGGAGCTTATGGAGTTGGATACACGCAAACTGGCTGTGGAGCGGAATCTCGAGATCGTACCCCGCTCCCAGTACGCCGCCACAGTCCTGGAGGCGGGAGACGCGCTGGAAATCGTACATTTTGTGGGAGGCGGTTAGGATCATGGATGGCATCACGCATGCCGCGGACGGCTGGAGCGTGGCGGGGCGGCATTTTGCCTCCCGACTAGTGGTTGGCACTGGCAAATATAAGGATATGGAGACCACCGCCGCCGCCATTGAGGCTTCGGGTGCAGAAATGGTCACCGTGGCGGTGCGCAGAGTGAATTTGTCCGACCGCAAGGCACCCATGCTGCAGGATTTTGTCAGCCCCGAGCGTTACACTTATTTACCTAACACTGCAGGCTGTTTTACGGCAGATGAGGCCGTACGCACGCTGCGCCTAGCCCGCGAGGCAGGCGGCTGGAACTTGGTTAAGCTTGAGGTTCTGGGCCCTGCACCCACCTTATATCCGGATATGGCCGCCACGCTGCTGGCGGCTGAAGCGTTGATCAAAGACGGCTTCGAAGTGATGGTATATTGCTCCGACGACCCAGTTGCCGCGAAGCGGCTAGAAGATATGGGCTGCGTGGCCATTATGCCGCTGGGTGCTCCCATAGGCTCCGGGCTTGGGGTGCAAAACCCGCTGATGATCCAGATGATCATCGAAAACGCCAAGGTGCCTGTGCTGGTGGATGCCGGGGTGGGCACCGCCTGGGATGCCGCGTATGCCATGGAGTTAGGCTGCGATGCGGTGCTGGTGAATTCCGCCATCGCCATGGCGAACGATCCGGTGAAGATGGCAGTAGCGATGAAGCATGGCGTGATCGCCGGACGACTGGCTTTCCAGGCCGGACGGATTCCCCGCAAATCCTATGCTTCCGCCTCCTCGCCAATGACCGGGCTGATCCGCTGAGAACTGCCCTGCGCATTGCCACGGAGCTCGGCAGCAATTTTCTGGCGCCGTATCTGGTGTACGAAGCACTTGAGGGGCAGTACGGTGATACGGATGCTCTGATAGCCTCCGCCTTACCGCCGCTGCTGTGGAGTTGTTATGAGCTGGCGAAAACCAGACGGCTGGACGCCGTTTCGGTCATGGTGGTGACCAGTATCCTGCTCACGGTAGCGGCCACGGCCTTCGGCGGGCCGCCGAAACTCATCCAGGTTCGTGGCGCGTTGGTGTCCGGTACCATGGGCATGCTGTTCCTAGCCTCGCTAGCCATGGAAAAGCCCTTGATCTTTCACCTTGCTCGCGCTGCTTCTGCCCGGAATACTGCTCAGGGTGCCGCGCAGTTCGAGGCAATGTGGCAAAGGCCGGGCGTACGCCGCACCTTCCGGATGATGAGCGCGGTGTGGGGTGCTGGACTGATTATACAAACCGCGGCGCTATGCGGCCTTGCCTGGATCTGGCCGATCAGCCGCTATCTGTTGCTCGGCCCGTTTATCGGCTATGGTATATTTGGTCTGTTACTCCTCTGGAGTGTTTGGTATGGTGCCAAACATAAAGCGTTGGCCGTGATAAACATCAGGCGCTGGCCGTGATCAGGTGGCCGGCCGCTTTTCAAGCGCAGAGCAGCACTATTCCTTAAGCCAAACCGGATCCTTGATCTGCGAAATGAAGGCGGCATGGGCTTGGCGCTGGGCATCTGTAAGCGTAATCCTGCGCGGTACGCGATGCGCAGGTGGCTCGTATTGCGCGAAGGAAAGCGAGGCTTCGGTTTCGAGCGTTAGCCCGCGTTGCCGCCCACCAGTGAGTTCCACGTACACCTCCGCCAGCAGCTTGCAATCGAGCAGCGCGTTATGGGTGGTGCGAGCAGAAAGATCGATCTCGAAACGCCGGCATAGCGCATCCAGACTGTTTGGCATGCCAGGGAAACGTTGTTTGGCTAGCACCAGCGTGTCGACCATCCGGGATTTATCGAGAGGGGGTCTGCCGATGCGCTCAAGTTCGGCCGAGATAAAGCCAAAATCGAACGGCGCGTTATGGGCGATGAGTGGGGAAACTCCAAAGAAGTTCAGCATGCCTTCGGCGATGTCCACGAATTTCGGCTTACCTTGCACATGCGCGTTGGTGATAGCGTGCACCCTGGTACTCTCCGCCGGAATGTCACGTTCGGGATCGAGCAGCGCATAGAACTGTTTGCCGGTAGGTAGATCGTTTTCTAGCTCGATGGCGGCGATCTCGATCACGCGGTCGCCGCTTAGCGGCTCGAAGCCCGTGGTCTCGGTATCGAACAAAACGGAACGATTCATAAGTTCAGCTCCTTGAAGATCGCGTCCACCTGCGAGCCGGTTTGCGCCAGCGTACCGCTAGTTTCCACCACGTAATCGGCCAAAGCACGCTTTTGCGCGTCCGGCATCTGCCGAGCAATGATCGCCTCGATCTCGCCATGGGGTAGCCCCCGCCTCTTCACCCGTTCAATCTGCGTTTCGCGCGGACAGGAAACCACAATCACCTTGTCGAACGCCGAAGCCCGGCCGGTTTCGAATAGAAGTGGAATATCCAGCAGCACGGCTGGACGGCCTTCTGCCCTGGCCTGCGCCTCAAATTGCGCCTGCGCGACCCGCACCAGAGGGTGCATAATTTCTTCCAACTCACGCATGCGGTCCGGGTCCGCCAGCACAATAGCACGCAGCCGTGTGCGATTCAGCACCCCGTCGCTCACCGTGCCGGGAAAGGCGGCGGCGATGGCGGGAATGGCAGCGCCACTTGGCGCCTGCAACCTATGGACTTCCTCATCGGCGTTAAAGCTTGGCACGCCGCGCGTGGCAAACATGCCCGCCACTGTGGATTTACCCATGCCGATGCCGCCGGTGAGACCCAGACGCAGCATGGGGGGCATCATGCGACGACAATCCGGTATAATTCGTCGTCAACCACCGGGCGTATCCCAAACCACGCTTCGAATCCCGGCACTGCTTGGTGCAGCAGCATACCCAGGCCCCCAACCGCCTGCAGCCCCTGCAGCCTTGCATCGGCCAGAAGCTGCGTTTCCAGCGGCGCAAAGATGATATCCGCCACCGTAAGGCCGGGGGCGGCGCGGGAGAGACTCATTGGTAGCGGTGGCTCATGCACCATGCCGAGCGAAGTGGTGTTGACCAACAGCGCGTAATCGCCCAGCGCCGCGTCGCGGCTCTCCCAGGGCAGAACCTTAGCTGGCGGCAGCGCTGCCGCCAGGGCCACCGCGCGCTCTGGCGTACGGTTGGTGATGGTGATTTGGGCCCCCTCATCCTGCAAGGCCGCACCAATGCCGCGCGCCGCCCCGCCGGCGCCCAAAACCAAAACTGGCCCAGCGGCAGGATTAACGCCGTGGGCGCGCAGATTGGCGACAAAGCCGTACCCGTCCGTGTTGAGTCCCTCGATTCCGCGCGGGGTAAAAATAAGCGTATTCACCGCCCCTGCCCTGCGGGCGAAATCGTCAATCCTGGCACAGATGGCGAAGGCTGCCTCCTTGTGCGGAATGGTGACATTCACCCCCGCGAATCCCGCCTTGGCCAATGTGGGGATCACACTAGAGAAATCTTCTGGTCGTATGGGCAGAGGCACATAGACGCCGTCGATCCCGTAGCGACTTAGCCAGGTGTTATGGATTCTGGGGGAGCGGGAATGGGCGACTGGCCAGCCGGCAACACCGGCGAGCCGGGATGAGCCGGTGAGGATTCGCATGCACCAAAACCACCACGCCGCTTCGCGCTTGCCAAGAGCAGAAACAGAAGTATCGGTACCAGATGCGCATAGGCTGGATACCAAGGTAGAAGGCCGGGGACAAACCAGGCCAGGAAGAACAACAGCGGCTCGCCAACCCCAAACCACCCTGCAGCCAGGCGTTGTTCCACCAACAAAGCAACGGCGAGGCTGGTACCCAGTAGATCGTATACATGCAAGTACGGGCTGGCCAGGGCTGAGAGGATGAGCATGACCGGGACAGATCGCGTGGACAAACCAGCCACGATGCAGGCCAGGGAAACCATGCCCTGCAGCACGAGTGCGCCCCGTAGCCCGACCAACGGCTTGACGGAGGCGAACATGCTGATCAGCCCGCCCGCGAAATCTTTGGGCTGGCCGGTGAGCAGCACATTACTCATCATCGGGCGGGTATAATGCCAAAACCCAACCCAGGCCGCTGGGCCAAAGGCAAACAGCGACGCCGCCGCCAGCACCACCACTGCCAACGCTGCATAGAAAAAGGCCACTGGCGACCGAGACAGCAGATACAGCGGCAGCACTAGCCCCAATTGCGGCTTGAAGCTGGCAAGACCAATCAGCGTACCACCCAGACGCGGGCAGCTTTGCGCCAGCAACAGCCCACCGCCGATCAATGCCGTCACCAGCGCGGCGTTCTGGTATTCCAGCGTATTTTCCAGCGCGGCAGGGGCCAGCAGCACAGCGACAATAAACCACCAGCTTTTCCCCGCCAGCCGCAATACCAGGGCCAGAAAAAGTAAAGACAGCGCATCGAAGCTTAAAGCTGCTTGCCACGGGGAAAGCCAGCCAAAGGCAGTGGCGAGTAGCCCATAGGTCGGCGGATAACTCCAGAGATGATAAGGCAAATGCCCGTACATTCCCTGCAAGAAACTCTGATAGGCTTCGTGGTCGAATAGCACGGAGAGTTGATGGTGCAGGAGCAGAAAGCCTCCTGCCCAGAAATCCAGCCCGTCTCGTAGGGCCTTGCCGGTGTATCCGTGACGCTCGCCCCAAAGCACTGCACTGCCTTCCGCCAGCGAGGGCAAAGTACAGAAGGCAACGATCAGCGCCAGCTTTAAGCGGGCCGAGGCTTGATTTTTTTCGGGCATGTGCGCTTTAGTCCGGGCTTTCTGCCGCCTTGAAAGCATATTCATGATCTCCGCGCTAATGCCAAACTTCTCCCGGGCCGACATCGCCTTTGACCACGGCCAGGGCGCCTGGCTGTTCGATACCGATGGGCGGCGATATCTGGATTTCGGCGCGGGCATCGCCACCTCGGCGCTGGGGCACGCGCACCCGCATCTGGTGAGGGCGATCACCGAACAAGCTGGCAAGGTGATCCATGTCTCCAACTTGTACCGCGTGCCGCAGGCCGAAGCGCTGGCGGCGCGGTTCGTGGCGGCCAGCTTCGCGGATAGCGTGTTTTTCTGCAATTCGGGCGCCGAGGCGAATGAAGGGCTGGTCAAAGCTATGCGAAAGGCACAGTCCGATTCCGGACATCCTGAGCGCACGCGGATCATCTGTTTTGAGGGCGCGTTCCACGGCCGTACGCTGGCGATGATTTCGGCCACCGGCAACCCGAAATATTTGGCGGGGTTCGGCAAACCGGTGGACGGGTTCGATCATGTACCCTTCAATAACCTCGACGCTGTGCGCGCCGCCATCACTGCCGAAACGGCGGGGATTTTGGTGGAGCCAATCCAGGGCGAAGGCGGTATCCGCGCCGCGGATAGTGCATTCCTACGCGGCCTGCGCACAACCTGTGACGAGTTCGGGCTATTCTTGGGCTTTGACGAGGTGCAGACCGGCATGGGTCGCACCGGCAAGCTGTTCGCGTATCAGTGGGACGACGTGGAGCCGGATGCCATCTCTCTGGCCAAGGGCATTGGTGGCGGCTTCCCGATGGCCGCACTTCTGGCCAAGGAGCGAGTGGCCCGGGCGCTAGTGCCCGGTAGCCATGGCACGACCTTTGGCGGCGGGCCGCTGGCCTGCGCAGCGGGTAATGCGTTGCTGGATGTGATTTTAGCCGATGGGTTCTTCGACCAGATGAACGAAGTGGCAACCTATCTGAGGGCCGGACTTGAGGCGTTGGTGGCGCGTCAAGTCGGCGTGTTCACCGAATTGCGCGGCAAGGGGCTACTGCTAGGGCTAAAATGCGCGGTGCCGAATGGCGAGGTGCAGGCCAAGGCTATAAACCAGGGCCTGCTGACCGTGGCCGCAGGTGAGAACGTGCTGCGTTTGCTACCGCCACTCATCATAACCCGCGATGAATGCGATACTGCCATCGCACTGCTTGATGAAACCGCCAGTGCACTGACCAAGGCCATGGAGGCAGCGAAATGAGTGCGGTGCTGTCCTTGCAGGACGCCGCCCCCCGGCACTTTCTGGATCTAAAGGATTTTTCGGGCGAGGCACTGCGGGCTTTACTGACTTCCGCCGCTGCCCTGAAACGCAGTCGCCGCAACCCGCCCAGGAAACCACTGGCAGGCAAGACGCTGGCGATGATCTTTGAAAAGCCCTCCACCAGGACACGCGTTTCCTTCGAGGTGGCGGTGAGGGAACTTGGTGGCGATGCGGTGGTACTCTCATCGCGCGACATGCAGATCGGAAGGGGCGAGACCATTGCCGACACCGCCAATGTGCTTTCGCGTTTCGTGCACGGCATTATGCTACGCACTGACAGCGCCACCAAACTGCACGAGTTAGCTCGCTACGCCCGCATCCCAGTGATCAATGGGCTCACCGAACTCTCCCACCCCTGCCAAATCATGGCCGATATCCTCACTTTCGAGGAGCATAGGGGCCCCATCGCGGGGCAGCGCATCGCCTGGGTCGGGGATGGCAATAATGTTGCCGCCTCGTTTATCGAAGCTGCCGCGCGGTTCAATTTCGAACTCCGCCTAGCTTGCCCCCCCGGCTACATGCCACGCGCCGAGGTGCTGGACTGGGCGAAACAGGAAGGCGCTGACGTCGAGGTAGGCGTCGATCCGGACTGGGCAGTGGAGGACGCCGCCTGCGTTGTGACGGATACCTGGCTCTCAATGTCAGATTCAGAGGACCAAGCCGCCGCGCGCGCAGCGGCGTTTGCACCCTACCAGGTGACCGCCGCGCTGATGGAAAAAGCCGCAAAGGGGGCGATCTTTCAGCATTGCCTGCCCGCACACCGGGGCGAGGAGGTCGCCGCCGATGTGATTGACGGCCCGGCCTCCGTAGTGTTTGACGAGGCGGAAAACCGGTTACACGCGCAAAAGGCGATTCTGGCCTGGGCGATGGAATAACCACGCAGCCTCTTGGTCGGCGCACCCCCTGTCATCCGTCGGCCCGCCCCCTATCTTGCGCTCAGAGCGAAAGGAGCCAACGTCATGGAATATCGGAATCTGGGTTCGGCCGGGCTTAAAGTCTCGCGGCTATGCCTCGGCTGCATGAGCTTTGGCGACCCCCAGCGCGGCAACCACGAATGGACGCTGGATGAACAAAACAGCCGTGCGATTATCCGGCAAGCGCTGGAGTCCGGCATTAATTTTTTCGATACTGCCAATGCCTATTCGGACGGCACGTCGGAGGAAATCATCGGCCGGGCACTGCGCGATTTTGCCCGCCGAGATGAGATCGTGGTGGCATCGAAGGGGTTTTTTGCTTGGCGCAACGCGCCCAATACCGGCGGGCTTTCGCGCAAGGCGCTTTTTCAGGCTGTGGATGATAGCCTGGAACGGCTGGGACTGGATTATCTTGATCTGTACCAGATCCATCGCTGGGACGACGCCACGCCGATCGAAGAAACCATGGAGGCACTGCACGATATCGTTAAATCAGGCAAGGTGCGGTATATTGGCGCGTCTTCAATGTCTGCCTGGCAGTTTTCCAAGGCACAGTATATCGCGCAGATGCATGGTTGGACCAAATTCATTTCCATGCAGAACCAAGTGAACCTGATCTACCGCGAAGAAGAGCGCGAGATGCTACCGCTCTGCGCAGATATGGGCGTTGGGGTAATTCCCTGGAGCCCACTGGCACGCGGAAGGCTGACCCGTGACTGGGCACAAACAACCGCGCGCTCAGAAACCGACCGGCTGCAAAAAGCCATCTATGCCGGCATGGAAGCGCAGGACCGGCAGGTGATTGAAGAAGTTAGTCGCGTTGCCATCGCCAGGGACGTGAAGCGCGCCCAAGTGGCGATGGCATGGCTGCTCCAGAAACCAGGAATCACCTCGCCCATCATCGGCGTTACCCAGGCCAGCCATCTCATCGACGCGCTGGGCGCACTTGAGTTGACATTGGCGCCAGAGGAAGTAGCGGCGCTGGAGGCGCCTTATGTACCGCATCCTGTCGCCGGGGTTCAGATCGGCAGCCAAGCGCCAGCGGCTTGCCTTAGCGTAAAATGACATCTTATTGACCCATTTTGTCGGACGGGTAGATGCACGAATCGTCCTCCAGAACTACATAGAGGTAGGCTCTAAAATGAGACGAGTTCGTGCAACGAATCCATCTCACTTCATCCTGCTCCAGCCTTCGGTCAGTAACTGGATGAAGCAACAGGGCTGCGATCGAAGCCACACCCGCCGGCTAGAGCCGCAGCTGCCTTAGCCTCGCGGCGACGGCGGGTGAGGATGAGTTCGGTATAGCCATTGGGCTGGGCCAACCCATCGAACACCAGATCGATCACTGCCTTGAAGGCCGGGCCGTCATAGCCAGGGGCCATGGGGATATAGGCCGCATCGCCGGCGTTCTGCCTGTCCACCACTCGGGCCATACGCTTCAGCGTTTCGAGCACCTGCGCCCTAGAAACGATGCCATGATGCAGCCAGTTGGCGATATGCTGGGAGGAGATGCGTAAGGTGGCGCGGTCTTCCATCAGCCCAACGTCATGAATATCCGGAACCTTGGAGCAGCCCACCCCTTGGTTCACCCAGCGCACTACATAGCCCAGCAGCCCTTGGGCGTTGTTCTCTAGCTCCTGCCGGATTTCCTCGGGGCTCCAACTCACGCCATTGGCCAGCGGCACTGTGAGAAGGTCTGACAGCCGGGCAGCGGGACGGGTTTTCAACTCATCCTGCCGGTCAAACACGTCCACCTCGTGGTAATGCAGGGCATGCAATGTAGCAGCGGTGGGGCTGGGCACCCATGCGGTGCTGGCACCCGCCTTGGGGTGGACAATTTTCTGCTCCAGCATTGCCGCCATCTGGTCTGGTGCCGCCCACATGCCCTTGCCGATCTGCGCCCTGCCCTGCAGCCCACAGTCCAACCCGGAATCGACATTCCTATCCTCATACGATTTGATCCAGGGCTGGGATTTAATCTCATCCTTGCGGAGGAAGGGCCCGGCCTGCATGGCGGTATGTATCTCGTCGCCTGTGCGATCCAGAAAGCCGGTATTGATGAACACGACTCGGGACTTGGCAGCATAGATGCACGCTTTCAGGTTCGCACTGGTACGGCGCTCCTCATCCATGATGCCCATTTTTAGCGTGTTGGCAGGTAGCTTCAGCAGCACTTCCACTGCGCCGAACAGAGCGTTGGCGTCAGCGGCTTCGTCCGGTCCGTGCATCTTGGGCTTAACAATATAAACCGAACCCTTACGGGAATTGCGTCGGCTGGCCAGGTCGTGCTTGGCGATGAGGGAGCTAAGCACCGCATCGATCACGGCTTCGGGTACCTGCGCGCCATCCTGTGTGATGATGTCTGTCAGCATATGGTTGCCGACATTGCGGATGAGCAGCAAAGAGCGCCCAGGCAGAATGAAGGGGGCGCCGTCCGGCGCCGTGTACTCACGGTCTGGGTTCAGCCTACGTTCGAGCGACACGCCATTTTTTTCAACGCGGGCGCGAAGCGTGCCCCGCATCAAACCCAGCCAGTTGCGGTAGACACCCACCTTGTCCTCGGCATCCACGGCGGCGACAGAATCCTCCGCATCCATGATAGTACTGACAGCAGATTCCAGGATGACGTCGGCAACGTGGGCGGTGTCGTTCTTGCCGATTGGGTGGCCAGCGTCGATGACGATTTCAGCGTGAAGGTTGTGGTTGTTTAACAACACAATATTGGGACTCGCAGGTTCACCATTATAACCGGCGAACTGCTCAGGTCTTTTCAAGACGGCATCGCCAGAGGGTACCAGCGCCACAAGTTGGCTTCCCTTCACTTGGTAGCCCAGTACGTCGGCATGGCTCACATCCTCCAACGGGAATGACTCATCCAGGAAGGCGCGGGCGCGGGCTATAACCTGATCGGCGCGCACCGGGTTGAAGCCCGCGCCGCGCGCAGCGCTCCCCGACTCTGATAAGGCGTCCGTGCCGTAGAGCGCGTCGTACAGACTACCCCAACGGGCATTGGCCGCATTTAGCGCGTAACGGGCGTTGGAAACCGGCACCACCAGCTGCGGGCCGGGAACACGGGCGATCTCGTCATCCACGTTCGCGGTATCGATACTGAAGGGGGCAGGCTCAGGCAGCACGTAGCCAATTTCGTGCAGGAACATCTCATAGGCGCGCTGGTCATGCTCCTGGCCTTTATGGGCCCTGTGCCAATTGTCCAGCTTGGCCTGAATTTCGTCGCGCCGGGCCAGCAGAGCGGTATTGGTGGCTGCGAAATGCCGCAACAGTACCGAAAACCCTTGCCAGAACTCGGCAGGCTCGAGCCCGGCGCCCGGCAGCGCCTCCCGGTTCACGAAATTATATAAAGCGGTGGCGACAGAAAGACCGGAAACGGACGTTCTGGGGACAAGCATAATGAGGCTCCTCGTACTCGGCGCCCCTTCCCGGTACGAGCCTGCCGCAAAATCCACGGATGATGCAAGCGGAATAAAGATCAATGAGGCGCGGCTGGATACCCCGGCACCTCTGCAGCCGTAAGCACCTGGGCGGGGAGACAATGCTTGACCACCAGCTCATCCCAGGAAATGGTGACAACATGGTAGGGCCTGCCACCGTCAGATGGGATTAGCATAGCGATCTCGCCGCCGCGCGGGGCGGGGGCAAAATTTTCCAGCACCAGCTGCCCCTCGGCGACGGGGGCAGCGAAATGTTCCAAGAGCGCATAATAAATTCGTGCGTCCGGCTGCACGACGACCACACGCTGACCTGCGGCCAGCATGTCCTCGATCAACTCCGGGTTGGAGTCGCCAGTGAAGAAGGCAGGGGGGGCGTTCGCGGGGTCGACGCCCTGCTCTTGTCGGAACCGCTGGCAAGCCTCTAACGACGAAAAAAGATTTTTATTTCATGGCCGCGTTTGCCCCTTGGCCAAAAGCGCCTCGTCCTGTTCGGCCAAAAACGTCGCCATTGCTTGGTCATCGTGCCAAGCATGCCGCTACACGGGATCATTTCTAATCACCACCATAACCTTATGATTCGCGTCAGCCTCCGCCTGAGAACCGTGGCCGCCGACAGCCAATGCCTCAAGCCCCCCCTCAATCACCTTGAACAAGTGGCTGTCACCTTCAGGCGATCTCAAAACGCCCCCGCCATATCCGGCGCGAACCGTTCTTAGCGTCAGTTCAGTATGTTCATGCCCGTAACGCCCAAAGCGTGAGTCCATAAAACCGATCTGCGCGAGCACCAGCCGGTCAAAAATCAATGCACAGCCATTTAGCATGCTACACATGCCGGGATTTTCCGCCGTATTTTCCCCAAAGATGACCCGCGATGAAATATCGGGTGAACAAAATTCAGATGACCATGGATCCCCGCAGCAGCAACCCATTCCCGCTCCTAGCCGTGACGCACGGGTACCACATTGTCATCAAGTAACAGCAAGACATCGCGTTGACATGTGTGCATCAGGTAATAGATGCCCCGGTTTTTGTTACAGGCAACCCCCGGTTGGCTCCACCGACCACAACCTCACCCTGCGCTCGGAGGGCTTCCACTGCGCCATCATTAGAGCCATCATCTCAAATCACTAGATCGAATGGCGAGGCGATCACAGCCCGGATCTTTGCCACCAATTCAAGCACTAGTTCCCGCCGGTTGAAGGTGGTGATGGCTATACCAAGCCGCTTTTGGAAGGACTGTGCACCCGCCCGAGCCGCCATCACGGTCTCTCCCAAGGGACGCAGGTGGCAATCCCGAACTGGCATTTCCGCGCCATGCTGCCCATCCCCCCGAACGCCACACACGCCCATTCCGTTTTGACTGGAAACCGAACCTTCTCGCAACCCCCTTGCAGGAGTGAAGGTTTTGGGTCATCTACGACCTTAGGATGCGCGCCGCGCGGAACCCGGCATAGACCCAAGGGTTTTCAGCGTTGCGTCCAGAATGCAAAAAAACCACACGGTCGGCGCCCCGGCGCTGACAGATTTACGGACCCGATGACCACTCAGCCGTCTGAAACAGTTCAGTTTTTCAAGGCCGAGGCCCGGTTCGGCTCCGCTTTTCCTTTCTCTTATCCCTATGACGCGCCGATGATTCGGGGACGCCTTCCAAAGGCCGCCCTGCCCGGCGCGCGCCGGAGTAGCACTATTTATGTCGAAAAAGATGTTGATCGATGCCAGCCATGCGGAAGAAACCCGCGTGGTGGTGCTGGATGGTAACCGCCTTGAGGATTTTGACGTCGAGACCGTCAGCCGCAAACAAATCAAAGGCAATATCTACCTAGCCAAGGTCATCCGGGTCGAGCCTAGCCTGCAGGCGGCGTTTGTCGAATATGGCGGCAACCGCCATGGTTTCCTGGCGTTTGGTGAAATCCATCCGGATTATTATCAGATCCCCGTTGCGGACCGGCAGAAGCTGCTGGAGATGCAGGCCGAAGCTGCCGCCGAGGCTGAAGCTGCCGCCGAGGCCGAGGCCGAGGCCGCCGCCGAGGCCGAAGCCGCCACCGAGGCTGCCGCTGACGCCGGAGCACAAACTGCCCAGGCGCTTGAGATCAAACCTATAGAGATTATTGCCGCGCCGCCGCCGGACGAGGCTTTAGAAGCCCCTCCCGGAGCCCCGGAAGAAGCCGGTCACGAGGATGAAACCGCTGCGCAGATCGGCGATGAGGAAACCATCGAAACCGAAGCCGCCGAAGCTCCGGCACCCGAGCAGGTGGGTGGCGACGGCGATGATGCCGCCGACGCCCGTGAGCGCCGCATGCGCCAGCGTTTCTTGCGCAATTATAAGATTCAGGACGTGATCCACCGCCGCCAGATCATGCTGATTCAGGTGGTAAAGGAGGAGCGCGGCAATAAAGGCGCTGCGCTTACCACCTATCTCTCTTTGGCCGGTAGGTTCTCAGTGCTGATGCCAAACTCCCCCACGGGAGGCGGGGTTTCTCGCAAGATCACCTCCCAGGCCGACCGCCGCCGCCTTAAGGAGACGATGGCGGAATTGGACATTCCGCAGGGCATGGGACTGATCGTGCGTACTGCCGGCGCCAACCGACCGAAACCAGAGATCAAGCGTGACTGCGAATATCTGCTCCGTTTGTGGGACGATATCCGCGACAAGACGATGGAATCCACTGCACCAGCGCTGATTTACGAAGAAGCAAGCCTGATCAAGCGCGCCATCCGCGACGTTTATACCCGCGACGTTGAGGATATTCTTGTGGACGGCGAGGACGGCTATAAGGCGGCGCGGGACTTCATGCGCATGTTGATGCCCGCCAATGCCCGCAAAGTGCAACTTTGGCGCGATGGCCAGCCGCTTTTCTCCAAATACCAGGTGGAAACCCAGTTGGACGCCATGCTGAACCCAATAGTGCAGCTGCGCTCCGGGGGCTACATCGTCATCAACCAGACGGAGGCACTGGTAGCCATCGACGTGAATTCCGGCCGCTCCACCCGTGAGCGCTCGATTGAAGACACAGCGCTTCGGACCAATTTGGAAGCGGCGGAAGAGGTGGCAAAGCAATTGCGCATGCGCGACCTGGCTGGGTTGATCGTGATCGATTTCATAGACATGGAATCTCGCCGGAACAACGCCGCAGTGGAGCGCAAGCTAAAAGATGCGCTGAAACACGACCGCGCGCGCATCCAGGTGGGCTCCATCAGCCATTTCGGGCTCATGGAAATGTCCCGCCAGCGTCTGCGCCCCTCGCTCACCGAAGCGTCGCTCATAACCTGCCCACATTGCGCCGGTATGGGCCATGTGCGCAGCCCGGAAAGCGCCGCGCTGCATATTCTGCGCGCTATCGAGGACGAGGGGGCTAAGTTCCGGGCAGCAGAGGTCGCTGTCACTCTGGCGCCGGAAATCGCCTTCTATCTCTTCAACCACAAGCGCGAGCGGCTCTCGCAGATCGAGGCGCGCTATGCGATGCGGGTGATCTTTAACCCCGATGCAGCTATGACTGGCAGCCATTTCAGACTGGAACGGCTGAAAGCACAGACCGCGCAGCCTGTTTCGCCCGTGCGCCATGATCGTCAGATTGAAGCCACCCCCGTGGAAGTCGAAGAGGTTGAAGCCGACGAGACTGCAACTGGCGAGACTCTGCAGGAGCGTGGCGAACGCAAGCGCCGCCGCCGCCGCCGCGGTCGCCGCCGTGGCGAGAACAACAGCCCGGCTGGCGGAGTTGACTCCGCGCCAGAGGAGGAGGATGCGGCGCCACCACCCGAGTTGGACCTAGTCCTGGAGGTGGCTCCGGGCGGCGAGACTGTAGATGAGCCTGCCGCCGAACCCGCGGCGCCAGCACCTTCAGAAGACGCCCCGGCAGCCAAGCGCCGCCGCGCGCCTCGGAAACGCAAGGAGACCGCGAACAAGGAAGCCGAAAGCGAGCCACCCGCCGAAGCCGCCGAAGCCGTCGACACGAAGGCCAAGCCCACCAAGACAAAGGCCACGCCCGCCAAACGCGCCCCGCGCAAACGCAAAACCCCTGCGGAAGCTACACAAAACCCGGAGGCTGTCATTGAACCCGTCCCTACCTCGATGGAGCTGGCAGCGCTCGCGGCGGCGCCTCCGACGGTGAAGCCGGTATTGATCGGCGCCGCAGACGCTCCTGCGGCAAAAAAAACAGGCTGGTGGCGGCGCTGACCGATCTCGACCCGGCAGGCAGTCGGGCAAGGAGATAGAGCCGAAATTAGCTTAGGCTCTAAAGGTCCAGTCAGTTATAAGTTGACTGGACCTTTTTATTTTTCGGCTGTCTGCCTGGCGATGCGTCAGCCTCATTACAGTTCGTATCCAAATGATTGCGCTTTTCGTCACCATTTCACTTGAAAACCGCAGAAATACTGTGAATCATGACACTGCGTGCCCATATGGAGCGCATAAAAGGAGCTTTATAACTCATGGCCTTCAACCCGAACCAATCCTACCGCACTGTGCAGGCCGGCTATGCCGCCTATGGCAGCGCCGCGCTGGATGCGGGACTGCGCGCCTATATGCTGCGCGTTTACAACTGGATGGCGTCCGGCTTGGTCCTAACTGGGCTAATCGCGTTCGCGATCTCTCATACCGCGCTGATGAGCCTGTTCTACCAGCCGATCCAGACGCCCGCCGGAGTCATGCTGCACCCCACCATCCTTGCCTATGCCGCCATCTTCGCGCCGCTGGCATTCGTACTGGTGCTGAGTTTCGGTGTGAACAAGCTTTCGACCACCGCCGCACAAACCCTGTTCTGGGTATTCTGCGCGACAATGGGCGCATCGCTGACCAACATATTCATGGTCTACACTGAGACCTCGATCGCAGAGGTGTTTTTCATTACCGCCTCGATGTTCGCGGCCACCAGCCTTTACGGCTATGTGACCGGGCGTGACCTAACGAGCTGGGGCAGCTTCTTCTTCATGGGGTTGATCGGCATCATCGTCGCCATGTTGGTAAATATTTTCCTGCATTCCCCGGCTGTGGCTTTCGCAATCTCCATTTTGGGCGTGTTCATCTTCCTCGGCCTTACCGCCTATGACACCCAGCGGATCAAAACCAGCTACCTGCAGCTCGGCTCCGCCTATGGTGCGGCAACGGCGGGCAAGCGCTCGGTCTATGATGCGTTGCAGCTCTACTTGAACTTTATCAACCTGTTCCTTTTCATGCTGCAAATCTTCGGCCAGCGCAGCCAGCGCTGATTCGTGGCATCACTCGTCGTCAGCTTGGTCGGGCCTGACAGGCCCGGCCTTGTTAATTTGCTTTCGGCAGCCATCGCTGCCGGAGGCGGAAGCTGGCTAGAGAGCCGGCTCGCGCATCTGGCTGGAACCTTCGCGGGGATTGTGCTTGTCGGCGTGCCTAATGAAAGGGTGGAGGCTCTGGCCGCCACCCTTTCTGCTTTGAAGGCAGACGGGCTGGTGATGAACGTCGTCGTCGGCAGCGAGACCTCGCCGCCAGCTGAGCAGGTGACACTGGAGTTACTGGGCAATGACCGCCCAGGCATTGTGCGGGAAGTGACACAAACTCTGCGCGGCCTTGGCGTTAATATCGAAGAATTCTCGTCTTACATTGAAAGCGCTGCCTTTACCGGTGAAGATATGTTCCGTGCGATTGCCCGACTTGGCCTGCCGGCGGGGCTTTCGGCCAAGGATGTGAGCGCCGCGCTGGAGGGCCTCACAGCAGAATTCATGGTGGACATCACGAAGCCCCAAGCCGTTTGAACGCCGGAGCCGCGAAAGTTTCACCCGAATTTTCTTGACACGGCACGTCCCCGCATAGCGGAATGGCATCATGCTCAGGAGGATTCTCAAGCTTTGCGCTTGACCTGTAGGCCCGCCATGCGTTTCTCCATCCTGACGAACCGGATGGAAGTGAGCGTATGAGTACGGCCGACCGCAAAACCCGTAAGCTGCACGTGGTAACCCATGGCTGCCAGATGAATGTGTACGACAGCGCCCGAATGACCGACCTGCTTCGCCCGCTCGGTTACACCACAGTGGATACACCGGAAGGGGCGGATATGGTTATCCTCAATACCTGCCATATCCGTGAACGGGCT
The DNA here is from genome assembly GCA_021818425.1 of Pseudomonadota bacterium. Taxonomy (GTDB): domain Bacteria; phylum Pseudomonadota; class Alphaproteobacteria; order Acetobacterales; family Acetobacteraceae; genus Acidocella. The sequence goes on along the minus strand of JAKAEC010000006.1, from coordinate 7,017 downwards.
GAGGAGAAAGTCTTCTCTCAGCTTGGCCGGCTACGTGTCATGAAGGAAGCGCAAGGCGGCAACATGATGATCGCCGTCACTGGTTGCGTGGCACAGGCGGAGGGTGAAGTACTGGCGAAGCGCGCCCCATTCGTAGATCTGGTGGTCGGCCCGCAAGCCTATCATCGCCTGCCGGAACTGATTGCCCAAGCGCATCGCAAAAATGGCGTGGTGATCGACACGGATTTTCCGGTGGAACAGAAATTCGACCATTTGCCGGATGATGCGGCACCTCAAGGCGTGATCTCTTTCCTCTCAATTCAGGAAGGCTGCGACAAATTTTGTTCCTTCTGCGTGGTGCCCTATACGCGCGGAGCAGAAGCCTCCCGCCCGGTAGCAAACGTGCTTGCGGAAGCGAAGCGCATGGTGGCGCTAGGTGCGCGGGAAATCGCTCTGCTCGGCCAGAATGTAAATGCTTACCATGGCGAGGGGCCGGATGGCGCCCCGTGGAGCCTCGCTCGACTGCTGGACAGAATTGCGGAGATCGAAGGGCTGGAGCGCATCCGCTACACCACCTCCCACCCCAACGACATGTCAGATGAGTTGATTTCGGCGCACCGAGACAACGCAAAGCTGATGCCCTTTTTGCATCTGCCCGTTCAATCAGGTTCCGACAAAATCCTGCGCGCCATGAACCGTAAGCACACGGCTGATGATTTCAGGCGCATCGTGGAGCGGCTGCGCCAAGCTCGGCCGGATATCGCATTCTCCTCGGATTTCATCGTTGGCCATCCCGGCGAAACGGACGCAGATTTCGCCGACACAATGGCGCTGATCCGCGAGACCGGCTTCGCGCTTGCTTATTCGTTCACCTATTCGCCGCGCCCAGGCACGCCTGCTGCCAGCCAGCCGCAAGTGGATGCGGCAGTTGCAGACGCTAGGCTGCAGAATTTGCAGGCCCTGCTGCGCGAACAGCAAAACACGTTCAACGCCCGAATAGTGGGGCTGGAGACACCTGTGCTGTTCACCGGTTCCGGGCGCCATCCGGGGCAGATCGCCGGGCGCTCGCTTTGGCTGCAGCCGGTAGTGGTTCAGCATGACGCGAACCTCACCGGGCAGGTACGCATGGTGAAAATTCATCATGCCAATCCCAATTCCTTGCTAGGCACTCTTGTGGATAAGGAGCAAATCGCCGCTTGAGCCAGATCATAGCCACCCCGGCCCGCAACTCCCCAGCGCTTGCGCGCTCTCTCACCATGACCTTCGGCGACAACACGCTACTGCCGATGCTCCTTGGAGATCATGACCGGCATCTGGCCCGGATCGAACAAAGGCTGGGCGTGCGCCTGGCCTGCCGAGGTAACAAGGTTTCCATCTCAGGCACGGGCGAACAGGTGGTGGCGGCGGAAGCGGCACTGGCAGCCCTTTATGAGCAGCTGGAACGCGGCGAAATGATCGACGGCCCCAAAGTGGATGCCGCCCTACGCCTCACGGATCCAGCGAACGAACCGCGCCTGCCGCTTTCGGATCTGCCGGCCATTCGCACCCGCAAGGGCGCCGTCGGCCCGCGCAGCCAGGGCCAGGCAGCTTATATCGACACGCTGGCACGGCATGAGATGGTTTTTGGTCTCGGCCCCGCCGGCACCGGCAAGACCTATTTGGCGGTGGCCCAGGCCGTGGCGATGCTCACCTCCGGCCGGGTGGACCGAATCGTGCTCTCCCGCCCCGCAGTGGAGGCTGGCGAACGACTTGGCTTCCTGCCCGGCGACATGAAAGAGAAGGTAGACCCTTATCTTCGCCCTCTGTACGACGCGCTGAACGATTTGCTGCCCGGCGACCAACTGACACGGCGTATGGCCACTGGCGAGATTGAGATTGCCCCACTGGCCTTCATGCGCGGCCGCACGCTGGCTCATGCCTTCGTAATTCTGGACGAGGCTCAAAATACCACTGCCGTGCAGATGAAAATGTTTTTAACCCGCATGGGTGAAGGCACGCGAATGGTGATCACGGGGGACCTTTCGCAAATTGACCTGCCTCCCAACACGCGCTCTGGCCTCGCGGACGCGCTGGATACGCTGGAGGGCGTGCAGGGCATCGGCGTAATGCGGTTTACCAACACCGATGTGGTACGCCATCCACTGGTGGGGCGAATCGTAGAAGCCTATGATCAGCGTTACAACGCGGTGAAGGAGCATGCTCGCGAGCGGCAAGCGTAAGCGTTAAGGTTGACTCTTCCCCCTTGGCTTTGCGACAGACCAAAGAACAATGGACGGCCCTGGAAGTACCACCCCCCCCGGGGGGTTTGAAGTTGTGATCACGGACCGGCGCTGGCGCGCCCACGTGCCTAATGCCGTGCTACGGGTTGGGCGAGCTCTGGCGGCCTCAGGCTGCTCTGCAAGCGTAGCGCTAACCGATGATCGGGTTGTAAAAAAACTGAACTTCCGCGACCGGGGCAAGTACAAACCCACCAATGTACTCACCTACGAACGGCCGCCGGAAATATTGCTGGCCTTCGGCGTAGTTGCACGCGAGGCAAAACGCGAACGTAAGAGTGTTGCCAACCATCTCACCCACCTGATCGTGCACGGTGCGCTACATCTGCGGGGCTATGATCATCACCACCCGGGCGAGGCACGGGAGATGGAAGCGGAAGAAGCCCGCATCCTGGCGCGGTTACGCGTGCCTAACCCCTGGAAAAATCGGTGAGCAGCGCGCTTTCCCGTTTTCTGAGCAGGCTACGCAACCAGGAACAATCGGTGCGTGAAAGCATCGCGGAACTGGTGCAGCAGCAGGAAGCTGGCCCAGAGGATGAGCAGACAGACAGCGAATCGCTCGACCTCAATGCCCAAGAGCGTGCGCTCATCGGCAATGTGCTGCGGCTACGTGATATCACCGCGGATGACGTGATGATCCCCCGCCCGGATATCGTGGCGATGAAGGCGGACGTGACGCTAGACGAAGCTCTGGCGATTATTCGCAAGGAGGGCCATTCACGCATGCCGGTCTACCGCGAGCATCTGGATGACGTGGCAGGCATGGTGCACATCAAGGACGTATTCGGCTTCACCGGTGCGCCTTCGGATTTCGCGTTGGAAAAAATCCTGCGCAAGCCACTGATGGTGGCACCGCAGATTGCGGTGCTGGATTTGCTACTGCAGATGCGGCAAATGCACACACATCTGGCCCTGGTCGTGGATGAGTATGGGGGCATCGACGGGCTGGTGACCATCGAAGATTTGGTAGAAACCATCGTCGGCGATATTTCCGACGAACATGATGAAATTGAAGGGCCGATGGTGGTTGAACGGGCCGATGGATCCTATGACATCAATGCCCGCATGCCGGTGGAAGAGTTCGAGGAAAGGATCGGCCCTGTTCTCTCGGAGGATGAGCGCGAGGCCGACATCGAAACAGTGGGCGGCCTGGTGTTCAACCTCGCTGAACGCGTGCCGACGCGAGGCGAAATCATTAGCCACCCCGCCGGAGTGGAGTTCATGGTGTTGGACGCGGATGCGCGGCGCATCCGCAAGCTCCGCGCCCGCCGCGTAAAGCCGGAAGACTTACCTGCCCAGGATACCTGAGACGATCCGGAGCGGATGTGGTAAAGACCGGACAAACAAAGCCTGTTGAAGCGAGTCGCCATGCCTAACCAAGCCGCGGAAATTGTCCGCCATGACCATTTTTTTCTTGCCTCCGATCATGCACGCAATGAGCACCGCGTCTGGTGGGTGATCTGGCTTTGCGGGGCGATGATGGTAGCCGAAATTGTCGGTGGCTGGCTATTTGGCTCGCTGGCACTCATAGCTGACGGCCTGCACATGAGCACCCATGCCGGCGCCTTACTGCTGGCTGCATTCGCCTATCGCTATGCCCGCCACCATGCCGATGATCCGCGGTTTTCATTCGGCACCGGCAAGCTAGGCGACCTAGCCGGTTTCACCAGCGCCGTTGTCCTCGCGATGATCTCACTGTTCATCCTTTACGAGGCGGTGAACCGTTTTTTGGCACCGGTCCCGATTCATTTTGCGGCCGCGATTCCTATCGCCTTTGTCGGGCTCGTGGTGAATTTGGCGAGCGCGGTCATCCTTTCAGCCGGGCACGATCATGGCCATCACCACGACCATGACCATCACCACGACCATGACCATGACCATCACCACGACCATCGGCACGACCATCGGCACGAGCACGCTCATGGCGCAGGAGCACGAGACAACAATATGCGTGCCGCCGTTATGCACGTTGCCGCCGATGCCGCAGTCTCCGTTCTGGTCATTGCGGGGCTGTTGCTGGCCCGCAGCTTCGGCTGGCTATGGATGGATCCCCTAGTGGGTATCGTCGGAGCAATTGTAATCGCCAGCTGGGCAGCTAGACTGATCCGCGACACAACCGGCATTCTGCTTGACATGACGCCCGACACCGCCTTGCAGGAGCGACTGCGCGGCACAATCGAAAACGACGGGGACGAGCTAGCCGATCTGCATTTGTGGCGACTGGGGCCGGGGCACTTTGGTGCTATCTTGTCTGTTGCTACGGCTGAGGCCCGCGATGCCGCCTATTACCGCCACAGGCTCTCGCGCTTCGCTTCGCTCTCCCACCTCACAATCGAGGTGCAACAGCGTCAACCCGGTGGCGCGATGTAAATCGCCCGGAAATCGTTTACGTTCGTATGCGTTGGCCCGGTGACGATGGACTGTCCAAGGGCTTCAAAGAAGCCATGCCCGTCGTGCCGAGCCAAGTAAGCGCGCGGATCAAGCCCAAGTGCCACGGCACGCGCAGATGTGCCAGGCGTCCAGATGGCACCGGCGATTTCCTCAACCCCGTCAATGCCGTCAGTATCAGCTGCAAGGGCATAAATGCCGGGGTGATCTTGCGCCGCCAGACCAAAGGCTAGCAGGAATTCGACATTACGCCCGCCCCGCCCCGCCTCCTGATTAGCGCGCAAGGTTACAGTTGTCTCGCCGCCAGAAAGCAGCACACAGGGAGCCGTGAACGGTTCGCCGCGCGCAGCGACCTGCCTGGCGATCGAAGCCAGCACCGCGCCCGCATCTCTGGCTTCGCCCTCGAGCCGGTCGCTGAGAATATGGGCAGGCAGGCCCTCAGCAGCAATTAGCCGCGCCGCCGCATCCAGCGAGACCTGTGGAGTGACTGTCATATGCACCTCCGCCGTAGCAAGCCGCGAATCTCCGGGCTTGACGCTCTCACTCCCGGCCGAGGCCAGCGCGGCTGCAACCGAGGGCGGCACCTCGATGCGATAATGCGCGAGAATGGCCGCCGCTTCGGCACTGGTGGAAGGATCAGCGACAACAGGCCCTGAGGCGATCGCTGCTGGATCATCGCCCGGCACGTCGGACATCAAAAGCCCGACAACCCGCGCGGGGAACGCCGCCGCCGCTAGACGACCGCCCTGGGTCCGCGATAAATGCCGGCGTACGCAGTTGAACTCGTTGATGGTGGCGCCCGAGCCCAGCAAGGCACGATAGAGCGTCTGGATCTCGGTCAGCGCAATGCCTGGCAGCGGCAAAGTAAGCAGCGCTGAGCCGCCGCCAGAGACTAGGGCCAGCAGCAGATCATCCGGTCCGAGCCCCTGTGCGATCTCAAGGCAGCGTTGGGCGGCCTCAAGCCCAGCGGCATCGGGAACCGGGTGCGATGCCTCGACTACCTCGATCCACTGCGTAGGCAAGGCGTGGCCATAGCGCGTGACAACCAACCCTTCCAACGGTGCGCCGTAATGTGCTTCGACGGCCCGGGCCATGGAAGCTGCCCCCTTGCCGGCACCGAGCACAACCAACCGCCCGCGCGGGCGCTCCGGCAAGAAAGGCCCCAGGCAGCGCATCGGGTCGGCGGCGGCCACAGCTTCGTCGAAAGCGGCGCGGAGAAGGGTAGCAGGATTGGTCATTGTACAAGGTTCCGTGGTGCGTTAGCCAAAAATGCCTCTATATTTCCAACAAGCTGATCCGCCAAGACCTGCATCGCATCTTCACTGGCCCAAGCGACGTGAGGGGTAAGAATGAAATTCGGCAAATCACTCAGCGCCAAGAGCGGATGATCGGGCGGCGGCGGCTCCTCGCTCGCGACATCGAATCCTGCCCCAGCAATTTGCCCGGAGCGTAACGCCTTGCCCAATGCGAGCTCATCGACGAGCCCACCACGGGCGGTATTGATAAGCAGGGGACGGCGCGCCATGAGCGCGAATTCCGGCGTGCCTATGAGGTGTCGTGTGGCGAGGGTGAGCGGGCAATGCAGCGTGAGAATATCTGAACGGCGAAGTGCCTCCTCAAACGGCACATAGCCCGCGCGCGTTGGAACATCGCCCTTGCGCCCGGCGAAAATGACCTCCATGCCAAAAGCTTTACCAAGCCTAGCCACGGCCGAACCCAGCGCCCCGCGGCCAAACACGCCCAACGTGGCACCCGCAAGGTCCTTGATCGGGAAGTCAAAATAGCAGAACTGCCCACTCCGCTGCCAACGCCCCTCCGCGACCGAGGCGCGGTATGCCAGAAGGCTGCGACGCAGTGCGAGGATGAGCGCGAAGGTATGCTCAGGTACCGTGTTCAGCGCATAATCTCGGATGTTGCACACCGCCACGTTCTGCGCACGGCAGGCGGCAAGATCCACGACATCTGTTCCCGTGGCGGCGACGGCGATTAGGCGCAGCCGCGGCGCTGCCATAATGGACGGGGCGCGCAAAGGGGTTTTGTTGGTAATGACGATATCGGCATCCGCGATACGCTCCTCAATGAACGCGGGCGGTGTTGCATCGAAGCTGACAAAATCGTGAGCTACTGCGAGCGAGCGCAACCGCGCCGAAGGTCCGAGCGTGGCGCGGTCGAGAAACACCACACGCGGCGGCGCCGCATCTTCCATATCTCCCAATTTGTGTCCTGCCCCTGTTGAATGCGACGGCGCCGCGCAATACCGCGTCGGTTATAGACAGAATGGCGCGGCGCGCAAAACCAAGCGGCCAAGGCCGCCGCCCGGATTTTGGAGGCGACCTTGGCGTGCGGCATTTATGGGGAAGGTGCGGTCGTTTTG
>JAKAEC010000114.1 GCA_021818425.1 Pseudomonadota bacterium | reverse complement strand
GGGTGTAGGTAATGACGGATCATCCTTGCGCAAAACATATTGCCGCTGCCATTCCGCCAGCGCCCCATTATAGGCGAAACGCGCCACGCCGGACGCCCTTGCGAAATAAGTCCGCTGCTTGTCCGTGGGGTCCAGCGCGATGCGGTGGGCGATTAGCATACGATAGATTCTTCCAAGGCACGCTTCACGCCATCTAGCAGCTTCTGGTTCTTGTGTGAGCGTGAACCATAGAGCCGCGCTGAGAACACCGTGATGATCTCTAAAACGTCCTTGGCGAGGTTTTCCTCGAAGCTCGTATCTTCGCCCTGATTAAGAATCACCACCTCGACATTCTTGGCCTCGCAGACGGCAAACACCAATTCCGCCCCAAACCGCAAAAGCCGGTCTTTGTGAGTGATCACTAGCCGCCCAACGGAACCGTCAATAATCGCCGCCAGTAGCTTCTTCAGGCCCTTCTTGCGGTCATTCATTCCGGACCCAAGATCGGCCACCACCTCAAACGTCCAGCCTTGCCGAGCGCAATAAAGCTCAAGCACTTGCTTCTGTCGTTCCAAATCATCCTTTTGATCGTGGCTGGATACACGGGCATAAGCCACCGTATTGCGGCTGGCATTTTGCGCGGCCCGGAATAACTCAGGCCGCAGCTTGGCGAGATCATAACGGCGATGTCCGCCAGACGTATGGATCGTCTCGATCTTACCCGCCGCTTCTCAGCGACGCAGCGTCTGAATCGAAACGCCCAGCGCCTCCGCCGCCTCACCAACGCCAACCAATCTATCCATTATGATCAGATTGTATGATATTCAAAAAGATTTCAAGAAAACCGTTTGAACCCCGAAGCTTGCTGTGGATAGCACGATCGAACAGCGCTGGTCGCGCACGTATTGTTGATGGCCGAGCCAGAATCCGACCGCACGTGTTATTCATGTTGCTCCAACAGCCGCCCAGCGCGCGCTTGCATCGCCGTCACCAATTCATGCGGCATTTTGTTCAATGTTTTGTACGCCAGCGCCAGACGCGGGTTGCCCTCCAGCCGCGCGCGATTGGCCGCCAGAAAATTCCAGTAGAGCGCGTTAAAGGGGCAGGCGCGGTCCCCCAGCCTCTGGGCGGGGTCAAACCGGCACGTCCGGCAATAATCAGACATGCGGTTGATATACGCTCCGCCAGCAGCGTAGGGTTTGCTGGCCAGCATGCCGCCATCGGCGTAAAGTGCCATGCCCGAAACATTGGGCAGCTCAACCCATTCAAACGCGTCGGCATAGACCAATAGGTACCACTCATTCACGGCGCGCGGTTCAATACCCGCCAGCAACGCGTAATTGCCGAGCACCATCAGGCGCTGGATGTGATGAGCATAGGCGTTGGCCTTGGTTTCCCGCACGCAGTGGCGCAGGCAGTTCATGTTGGTTTCACCGGTCCAATAAAAATTTGGCAACTTGCGTGTGGCGCCGAGCGCGTTGAGCGCCGCGTAGTTCGGCATTTTCAGCCAGTAGAGGCCGCGCACATATTCGCGCCAACCCAGAATCTGGCGGATGAACCCCTCAGCGGCATTCAGCGGCACAGCCCCTAGGCGGTAGGCGGCCTCGGCGGCGGCCACACACTCGCTTGGTAGCAGCAGACCGCAATTGAGATACAAAGCGATATGCGCATGAAACAGCCAGGGCTCGTTCTGACGCATGGCATCCTGGTAGTCGCCAAACCGGCCCAGGCGCTGGGTAATGAACCGATTTAGAGCGTCCTGCGCGCCAGCCCGCGTGACGGCATAGCCGAACTGCTCCAGTTCGCCGAAGTGGTCGCCGAATTCTCGTTCTACCAGGGCCAGAACCTGTTGCGTGATGTCATCGGGCGGTTCGGCATATGATGGTGGCACCATGACGTCGCGTGGCAGGGGCTTACGATTATCGGCGTCAAAATTCCATTTTCCGCCAACCGGTTTGCCATCTTGCATGAGTACACCTAGGCGAGTGCGTAAGGCGCGGTAGAAAAACTCCATGCGCAGTTGCTGGCGTTCCCCCGCCCAGGCCGTAAAATCATCGCGGGTGCACAGAAAACGCGTATCCTCCTCCAGCTCCGCTCCCAAATGCTGTAGCACGCGCATCACACGGTATTCGCCGGGCCACGTGGCGATTATGCTGCGAGTTCCGTGCCGGTGGCAGGCTCGCTCAATCTCGCCCGCGAAACTGTGGGTGTTAGCCGGGTCGTCTAGCTTTACGTAATCCACGTCCCACCCGGCAGTGCGTAGCTCCTGGGCGAAATGGCGCATAGCTGACAAGATGAAGGCAATCTTCTTTTTGTGGTGCCGGGGCGTGACGGCCTCTTCGCGCACCTCCATCATGAGGATCACCCCGCGATCCCTCCCGGCCCGCGTCAGGCTGGGAAGGCTGTGGCTAAGTTGGTCACCCAGCACGGGAAAGAGCCGTGTCATGAGAATAAATCGGCGGATGCCGGACGCGCGCGCCACCTCAGTCTCGCGTACAAATCCCGTAACGCGGTCTGGAGACAAGCGTAATCTCGGGGACTCGTATCGGGCTGACACCACAATTCCAACTCGTAAATGTGAAGGGCAATCAGCGGTCCCGTGTGCTGGGCAGCATGCCATAACGGGGCATAGTCACGCAGAAGCAGATTGTGCTTGAGCCAGAGGATCTGAGTTATCTCCGCCAGCGCGGCCACATAGCGTTGGTGCGGGCTACATAGGCATCATAATTGGCACCTCGGCGTGCGCGCATGGCGGCCTCCAGTGGTGGTACGCCGGTGAGGTAGCGCAGCACCAGAAACATAAGCACGGGCGCGGTGAAGGAGAGCCAGGTTTGTGGCTGCGCGGGCACCATGGCGATAATGGGATAGG
>JAKAEC010000113.1 GCA_021818425.1 Pseudomonadota bacterium | reverse complement strand
GCAGCTTACAACACGGCGATTGAGCTTCAGCCAGACTTCGCCAAGGCCCATTCCAATCTGGGCTATGCTCTGCTGCATTCCGGAGATTTCTTGAATGGTTGGAGAGAGTATGAGTGGCGTTGGCACGGTGGAACCAAAAGACTAAAATCCCGTGGCTTAACCAAGCCTCAGTGGCGCGGTGAGGATATCAGTGGACGGACGATTCTGCTGTATGCTGAACAGGGGTTGGGCGATACCATCCAATTTTGCCGTTATGCAGCGTTGGTGACGGCGCGCGGTGCACGCGTTATCATGGAGGTACCGCCCCCCCTGCTGCAGGTTCTATCCGGACTGCACGGGGTTGATCGGCTAGTTACCACTGGTGACCCCCTCCCCGATTTTGATTTCCACTGCCCTTTGTTGAGCTTGCCGCTGGCGTTTGGAACTCAAGTGGAGACGATCCCCGCGCCAATCCCGTACCTGTTCGCAAAACCGGAGCAAACGGCCTATTGGCGGAATCGTCTAGGCCCTAAAATCCAACCGCGCGTCGGCCTTGTATGGAACGGCGGCTTTCGCTCCAATCAACCCGAGCTGTGGGCATTGAATGAGCGCCGGAATATTCCTGTGCAGCTAATCTCACGCCTGAATGTGCCGTATATCGACTTCGTTAGCCTACAAAAAGGTGAGCCGGCTGAAAGCGAAATGCTCGCCCTGCAAGCGGAGCTTTGGCCAGGAGGCAACTTCCATAATCCCGCGACTGAGCTGAGAGACTTCGAAGATACGGCTGGGCTGATCGAGAACTTGGATCTCGTGATCAGCGTCGATACGTCAACGGCGCATCTAGCCGGTGCAATGGGAAAGCCTGTCTGGTTGCTTAATCGCTTTGACACATGCTGGCGTTGGCTTGAGCATCGTGACGACAGTCCATGGTATCCTACTGTACGGCTGTTCCGTCAGACCGAGCACGGCGAATGGGATGGTGTTATCCAAAGAGTGGCCGGCGCTTTGGCAGAAAAATTCGCCCCCCAATCATCTGGATCAAAAAATATAAAAAACCCCAATAGCATCATCGCGCCTTTGCAGGTCGCATAGCCTTTCAATGATGCATCCGTTCTAGAGCGCGCCGAAGATTGTGTTCTTTGGGCTGGACTCCGGGTCGGAATCATATTTGTTGAACAGGTCTTATAATCATTAAAATTAATATTTAGACGTGATATTCGTGGTCATCCACAGAGGCCCGGAGTGAGTGACAGCGTTGATCTTCGTACGTGGGCGGTGAGCTTCGTTCGCAAGAGTGGTAGCCCAGCGTAGGCCGCGAAGTTGTATGAAGTTGGTCGGGCAACAATCCATCGCTGGCTTGGCGCGCCCGATTTGCGTCCGCACCCTACAAAAACACGCCGACGCAAGCTGGATAAGGTAGCTCTTGCGGTACATGTTCGCGACTTTCCGGATGCCTTGCTGCTCGAGGCGCTGCATGTGACAGGGCCAAACGGTGCCGTGGTGATTTTTGAACCCACGAAAGACATGCTGCGCCAAATATGGATCGGCGATCCCGTCCACCCCTTAGCCGCATCTCCTGCGCTTTACACGGCTGGACTTGCGGTTTCCGAACAGAAACTGACCGGTCGGCGGATGGATATTTTCATCTACCGGATGGCATAGCGATGCAAGATGCCGGCGCGGGCACGGGACATGGCCATAGGACATTGGGGATCAGCGTCCGGTTTTCGGAAAGCTGGCCCGGCATGGCTAATAACCATCATGGGCGCGGGTTCGCCGAACTGCCCTTCGGCCGAAGGGCAGTGAGCGGAAGGGCGGGTTTATAATTTCCGCTTGGTTGAACCGGACAAAGTGGGGTGCAATGCCGAAGGCATTGCACCCCACTTGCTTGCGCCTTACCCCAGCGCAAACGCCACCGCCCAAGCTGCTGCCACCGGCGCCACGACCCCTGGCGCAATACGCAGCAGGAAGCCCCGGCTCCCCGTCCCGCGTGCCACCACCAGCTTCGAGACTGTGTTGCTCGTCACCGCCGCGAGGATCGGCAGCAACGCCTCGCCCGGCGCCATTTTCGCACCTGCCACCAGCGAGGCGATGGAGATGGCCGGCGAATGCGCATCCGCAAATCCCGCAACGAGCGCCCCCGCCATCACCCCGGCCTCGCCCGCCCAGGCGCGCAACGCCGCCGAGCCCAGCAGCATAACCGCGATCAGCGCTGCCAGCCCGAGCGCAGCGCCAAGGTTGAAGGCCCGGCCCGGCTCTGCTGCTGCCGCCGCGCGCCCGCCTCGTAGGGCGAAGGGCAAAGCGTACAGCGCCGCAACAACTGCCCCCGCCGTCAGAGCGGGCGCCAGCAGCAGCAGTGTAGAGCGGGAAAGCGCTGCCAGCAGCACCGAGAGCTGGATGAAGGTCGCGACAGTCGAGAATACCGCCCCCGCCACGGCGGCATTCATGCTTGCCGGCGCTTGTTTCGCCAACGTCGCCATCACACCAATCGTCGCGGTGCTGGATACAAAGCCTGATGCCAGCCCTGTCACCGGCAAGCCAAAGCGCGCGCCCACTGCACGCGTTGCCGCATGGCCGCACGCGCCGATCGCCATCATCAAAATGACAAGAAACCACAGGCTGTGCGGGTTCAGCGCCGCGAACGGACCTATGTACCGGTCGGGCAACTGCGGCCAGACAATCAGCGTCGCCACCGCGAAGATCAGCCCGTCCGTCACTTCCGCTGCGGTGAGGATGCGCGTGACAAAGCCGTGCAGCGGCGCCTTGACGGCGAACAGCACTGCCACAGCTGTGCCGAGCGCCGCAGCCAAGCCTGTGTCGGACATGGCGAGTGCGCCGAGAAGCGGCGTCGCCAGCAGCCCAACCTCGGTGGTCAACCCTGGATCATCACTGCGGTCCCGCCAGTAGGACAAGCCCGCAAGCCCCACCACGCCGAGCATGACAAGCGCTAGCAGTCCCCCGCCGAGCTGGCCG
>JAKAEC010000045.1 GCA_021818425.1 Pseudomonadota bacterium | reverse complement strand
AAACCATGCGAGACGCCTGCAAAGAAGCTTGGAACTTCATCGCAAACGACCCAGAACGCATCAAATCAATCGGAACCAGAGACTGGGCACAGGCCACCGTCTAGGAGAGTTGGTATAAGTCGGCAAAGGTTCAAGAAGTTCAGAATGTCTCCACCCATGGACGCAGCTCGACCTCCCAGCTCCAGGCGCTGCGTGGCTGCGCCAACACCGCTAGATAAGACTTTGCCACCGCATCTGGGTCGAGTGTGCTGTCCAGGCAATCGGTAGGGTCTGGGCTTGCGGTGCTGCGCACACTGCCATCGATAATAAAATGTGCGACATGGATGCCTAACGGGGAAAACTCCCTCGCAGCGCTCTGCGCAAGCCCGCGCAGAGCGAACTTACCCATGGCGAAGCTAGAAGACTGGGCAAAGCCTTTAGCGCTAGCTGTGGCGCCGGTTAGCAGGATCGCACCATGCCGGTTGGGAAGCATCCGCCGTGCTGCTTGCTGGGTTACCAAGAATCCGCCAAAAGCCGAAACCTCAATCGCCTTGCGCACCTGCTCGGGGTCTAGCTCAGCGATCCCGCCGCGCACGCGCGCGCCGGCGTTGTAAACCACCACATCTGGCGGCCCGAGTTCTTCATCGGCTTGTTCGAACAGGCGGGCCACTGATGCCGGGTCGGACGCATCGGCAGCAAAGGTTAGCGCGCTGATCTCGTCTGCAAGTGCCGCGAGCTTGGCGATATCTCGAGCAGCAAAGCCCACCTTGAGCCCTGCTGCCGCGAGAGCGCGGCCGACTGAGGCGCTAATACCAGGTCCGGCACCCACGATAAGGGCATTACGATATGGAATTTCAGTCATGGCTATCCTTTTCAGCTCCGGCGCCGTCCAGCTATGCCAACGCATACGGCTAGACGGCTGAATTACCCCCGTCCACCGGCAACGCCGCACCGGTGATGAATGCAGCGTCGTCGGAGGCCAGAAAGGCGATCGCGGCCGCCACATCCTCCGGCCTCCCGAGCCTACCTAGGGGTATCGCCGCCGCCATTTCTGCGAGTCGTGCCGGGTTATTCTGTGCTTCACGGCGTAGCATGGTGGTATCGGTGTCGCCGGGGCACACGGCATTCACGCGCACGCCCTGGCGTGCATGGTCATTGGCCATCGAACGGGTAAGCTGCAGCACGGCCCCCTTGCTGGCGCCATAGGCAACCGCCCCGTCCGCCCCGATAAGCCCCCAATCCGAGGCGACATTGACGATCGCTCCCCCGCCCCGCGCGATCATTAGCGCCACAACTGCCCGTGACAGGCGGAATACGGAGGTCGCATTGACCAGCATGGTCTTGTCCCATTCCTCGTCAGTGCAGTGCGCGGCATCGCCCTTAAATAGGATCCCCGCATTGTTGACGAGAATGTCCAACCGACCATGTCTTTCCATGGCCCAGCTCGCCAACCTGTCGGGTGTATCCGCCGCCGCGATATCCGCTGCAAGAAAGTCGCCGCCAAGCTCCGCGGCCAGAGCCAAACCCGTCGCCGAGTTGCGGCCCGTGAGGAGCAGGCGGGCACCACGTGTTGCGAATAGTCGTGCTGTTGCCTTGCCAATGCCCGCTGTGGCACCAGTAATCAGGGCAATTTTCCCATCCAGCATTCCATGGTCTCCGTTTGCCCGGCTTATCCAAAACCCGCGTCAACAACCGCCTCACGTGAAGCGTTATGAATGAGGCGTCTTGCTCTTATAGGTGCACCACGCCGCGCCCCCGCAGCGCCAGCATTCCGGCTGGCGCGCCTTGCACACGTAGCGCCCGTGCAGAATCAACCAGAGATGCGCCGGTTTCAGCATCTCTGGTGGAATGCGTTTGATTAGCGCATCCTCCACCGCCCGTGGTGTCGGCCCCGGTGCAATGCCGGTACGGTTGCCAAGCCGGAAAATATGCGTGTCCACCGCCATGGTCGGAAGCCCAAAAATCTCGTTCAGCACCACATTCGCGGTCTTGCGCCCTACGCCGGGCAGCGCCTCCAGTGCCTCGCGCTCGGCTGGCACCTCGCCGCCATGGCGTTCCAGCAGTTGCCGCGCCAGCGCCGCCACGTTCTTCGCCTTGATCTGCCATAACCCGATGGATTTGATCTTTTCGCTAATGCCTGCCGTGCCCAACACAACCATGCAAGCCGGGTCCGGTGCTGCTGCGAACAAGGCGGGGGTAACCTTGTTTACCGCGACATCGGTCGTCTGGGCGGACAGCACAACCGCCACTAGAAGCTGGAAAGGCGTGCCATAATCCAATTCGGTGCGTGGATCGTTATTGCCCCCGGCGATGGCTGTAAGAAAGGCTGGAACGTCAGCCTTCTTCATTGGCTTGGAGGGTATGATCTCAACCCGCTTGGCGGTCATTTGACGTTGACCAGCCGGTCTCCGGCATCATCAAGTCCGGGCAGAATATAGGCATGCCTACCCAACTGCCGGTCCAGTGCCTTGGCATAGACAGGTACATCCGGGTGCGCCGACTCAAATACCGCTGCTCCCTCGGGCGCTGCTAGCAAATAAACGAATTTAGTCTGCCGTGCCCTCACCGTTTTTAGCTTTGTCGCCGCAGTGGGCATTAGATCCAGTATGCCTTCCAGAATCCCTGCGGCGGCGCGTAGGATGAAGTAGAGCTTCTTTTCCCGCATCCACGCCTGCATCCACTCTATCGGGGTTTCGATGGCAAGCGGCTCAAGCGGCAAGTCGCGCAGCAACTCGGAGCCCAGCAGCAGTGAAGTCTCTCGCACCAGACGACGGAACTTGCCGTTCCTTGTCTCAATTTTGCGGGGTAGCGAAAGCCTATGCTGCACCAGCGGATCGTTGATGACGGTGAGCATCGCTGTTCAGGTCCCTGCTTTTGGTAACCTGATAACGAAGCGGGCGCCGATCACGTGCCCATCCTCATCCCGGCGGTTTTCGGCCGAGATGCGGCCGCGATGCGCTTCCACGATTTGCCGTGAGATCGAAAGCCCTAGCCCGGAATGGCTGCCAAACTGTTCGCTTTGCGGACGCTCGGAATAGAAGCGGTCGAAAATGGAATCGAGCTTGCCATCTGGAATACCCGGTCCTTCATCCTCTACCGCCAGTTCAATTATGCCCCCAGTTTCACGACCGCGCAGGAAGATCTTTCCATTTTCCGGGCTGAAGGAGATGGCGTTGCCGATGAGGTTGCGCAGCACCTGCACTAGCCTCGTTTCCGAACCCCGCACGAGCAACCCGGTGACTGGTGCATCCAGTTCCACGAACGGGCTACCTTCCTTGCGCGTGGCATCATGAATCTCGGCCAGCGTAGCCAGCATTCGGGCCATGTCCACAATCTCGTAGCGGCTGCGGGAAAGCTCGGAATCCAGCCGCGAGCTGTCGGAGATATCGGTGATCAGCCGGTCCAGTCGCCCCACATCCTGCGTCACGATGGCCAGAAGCCGTGAGGCCCGGGCGGGATCTTCCACTCGGCTCAGAGTTTCCACCGCCGAGCGGATCGAGGAAAGCGGGTTCTTGATCTCGTGTGCCACGTCAGCGGCGAACTTCTCGATCGCGTCCATACGCGACCAGAGGGCCTGGGACGTGCCCTCCAGCGTGCGAGCTAAAGTACCGATCTCGTCGTTGCGGGTGGTGATGGGCTTAGGCAGGATCTGCGCCCCGGCTCGGCCCTCGCGCATACGTTCCGCCGCCGCGGCTAGGCGCGAGAGCGGGCGGGCGATCGTCCGGGCAAGATAAAATGAAACGATCACGGTTAAGGCCAGCGCCAGCGCGAACAGGATGAGTATGGAGATTCGTACTGCCAGCACCGCTGCGTCTACCTCCGAGGCTTCGCGGGTTAGCAGCACTGTGCCCACGGTCTGTTGCCCGTGCTGGATCGGCTCGGCTACGGTAATCAGCAGCACACCCTGCGAATCCCGCCGCACGAAAGGCGGCGCTTCGTGCGGAGCGGCATTATCTGTCGAGCCCGCGCCCGTCATCTGCAGTACTGTGCGCGCATCCGGCTGCCAGCCCAGCGTGTCCGGCTTCTGTCCAGCGCCGGAGCCGATCAACCCGGATTGATCCCCCCCTCCGGTCACCGATCCGGAAAGATGATCGTAGACGAAACTGATCACGCGTGAGAACAGCCCACGCGGCGGCGGTGCCGCCAGTGGCTCCACTACGATGGCTCCACCGGCACCGGGATGAACTCGCGAATTGGCGATCAACTCGCCATCGGGCCCATAGATCAGCGCCTGTGCATTGGGTGTGGGTTCAGTAAGGGAGTAGAGCAGCGGCTGGGCAAGATTCGGGTCCAGAGCCTGCTGGCCGTTATTATTTTGCACAGCCGTCTCAGCTATGGCGCCGGCATAAATCCGCGCCTGCTCCCGCAGGGCCGCGACCTCGGCGGTGAGTAAGCCCTGCTGATACTGATCCAAATAGAGTAGCGCCGCGAAGATCAGTACCAATGGTAGCAGGTTCACGAGCAGAATGTCGCGCAAAAGGCGCGACAGGCGAGATTTCTTGGCCAGGATCAGGCGTCCTTGTAGCGGTAGCCGATGCCGTAGAGCGTCTCGATCTGGTCGAACTCGCCATCCACATTGCGGAATTTCTTGCGCAGACGCTTTACATGGCTATCGATGGTGCGGTCATCCACATACACATTTTCTCCGTAGGCGGCATCGATCAGCTGGTCGCGGGACTTCACCATGCCGGGCCGTTGGGCCAAAGCCTTCACCAGCAGGAATTCCGTCACGGTTAGCTGAATGTCCTTGCCGCGCCAGAGGCATTGATGCTTCGTCTCGTCCAGCGTCAAATCGCCTCGGGTCAGCACGCTGGCCGGGGCGGCGCCGCTTGCCTCCGCGCGGGTGGACTCATTGCGCCTAAGCAAAGCGCGGATGCGTTCCAGAAGCAAACGCTGGCTGAACGGCTTGGTGATGTAATCGTCCGCTCCCAGCCGCAGCCCCATCAATTCATCCAACTCATCGTCTTTGGAGGTAAGGAAGATGACGGGCAGGGCGGAGCGAGCGCGCAGCTTCTGCAGCAGCTCCATCCCGTCCATGCGAGGCATTTTGATGTCAAGCACCGCAAGATCGACTGGCTTCGCAAGCAGCGCCTGCAGCGCGGATTCGCCGTCCGTATAGGTACGCACCACGAATCCCTCCGCCTCTAGTGTCATTTGCACGGAGGTCAGAATATTGCGGTCATCGTCGACCAGGGCGATCGTTTGCTTCATATTGCAGACCTATAGTTAACGGTTACAGCGTTTTGTCGCCAGAGTACGATGACTTTAAGGCAAATCATGGCCAACATGCCTTAAAGTCATCGTACCCTCAAACCCACGGGAGTGGCTGGATTATGGTCGCAGATCAAGAGCAATCGTCCCTTTGTGCGGCTGCCACCCTGCTGCGCCAAGCCCGTAGCGCCGTGTTGGCCACCGCGGAGGGCGGCCAGCCGTATGCCTCGCTAGTTACGCCGGCACTCGATGAAGCAGCTCGGCCGATCTTGCTGCTTTCGAACTTGGCGACGCATACCGGGCATTTGCGAGGCAATCCGCGGTGCGCCTTATTTTTTGAAGGCGCCGCAGCCACTCGAAACCCGCAAACCACTCCGCGTCTCTGCCTTATTGGTGTGGCACAAGGCGTATCGGCAGAGGCGGCGCGCGAGCCTTACTTGCGTATTCATCCTTACGCCACCGCCTATGCGGGCTTCGAAGATTTTAGCTTCTGGAAATTACAAGTCTTTAATGTCAAGTTTATAGGCGGTTTCGCGCAGGCTTATGATTTGAGTTTTATTGCATTGCAGCATGAGATTTTGAAAATCGGCGAGGCTGCTCCAGGTTGAAGCCGCGACGCCGGGTGCCCATGACAAGACTCATCCACGAAGCTTTGTGTCCAAGGATTCAATAGCGTGACCGAAAAAATCGTGTTTCGTGACTCCGCCCCATTGCAAGGCACAGGCGTATGCGGTGCTATTGCCCTACATGCCAATCTCACCTCTGCTCGCTTGGTTGCCCATGCGCTACGCAAGGGCGAAGGGCATCTTTCCGCCGATGGCGCGTTGATCGTGCGTACCGGCGTCCATACGGGCCGGTCCGTAACCGACAAATTCATAGCCGATGAGCCCGAGACCACCGATGAGATCTGGTGGGGGAAAGTGAACCAGAAGCTGCCGCAGGAGAAGTTCACGACACTGAAAACCCGTATCCAAGCTTATATGCAAGGCTGCGAACTGTTTACCCAAGACCTTTATGCTGGGGCAGACCCCACCAACCGCATCCGCGTGCGTCTGGTCACCACCGGGGCTTGGCACGCGTTGTTCTCACGCAACATGTTCATCCGCCCGGTGGAGACAGAGCTCCCGGGGTTCAAGCCTGATTACTTCGTCCTCCATGCTCCGGATTTTGAGGCCGACCCAGAGATCGACGGCGTGCACTCTACTACCGCTATCGCCCTCTCTTTCGCGGAAAAGGTCGTCCTTATCGCCGGCACCGAGTATGCGGGTGAAATCAAAAAGGCTATTTTTACGGTGATGAACTGGCTACTGCCGGCCAGGGGCGTGTTGCCCATGCACTGCTCCGCCAACATTGGTCCGAATGGGGATAGTGCGCTGTTTTTTGGCCTCTCCGGCACCGGCAAGACTACTCTTTCCTCTGACCCGACCCGCCGCCTTATCGGTGACGACGAGCATGGCTGGGCGAAGGACGGCGTGTTTAATTTTGAGGGCGGCTGCTATGCCAAGGTGATCAACCTTAGTCAGAAGAACGAGCCCGAGATCTGGGCAGCGTCTCATCGCTTTGGTACCGTGCTGGAAAATGTGGTGGCCGACCCCTGCGGCAGGTTGGACCTAACAGACAGCACCTTCACCGAGAACACCCGCGCCTGCTATCCGGTCGAGTTTATCCCGAACGTCGAACTCTCCGGCCGGGGTAGTATTCCCAAGAATGTCTTCATGCTCACGGCAGACGCGTTCGGCGTGTTGCCGCCCATTTCCCGCCTCACTGCGGCGCAGGCAATGTACCATTTCCTGTCCGGCTACACTGCGCGCGTGGCGGGGACGGAAAAGGGGTTAGGTAGCGAACCGCAGGCCACCTTCTCCACCTGCTTCGGTGCGCCCTTCCTGCCCCGCCACCCGCAGGTCTACGGAAAGCTACTGCAGAAGCTCATTAGCCAACACGGCGCCCATTGCTGGTTGGTTAACACGGGTTGGACCGGCGGTGCTTACGGCGTGGGCAAGCGCATGTCCATCAAACACACCCGCGCCCTGCTCCGCGCTACCCTGACAGGCGAACTGGATAATGCCGAATATCACACCGACCCGTTCTTCGGACTCGCCATCCCGGCCCACGTGGACGGCGTGCCAGACGAGGTGCTGGATCCGCATCGGGCATGGGCCGACAAAGCCGCCTATGATAAGGCGGCTGCCGATTTGGTTACTCGCTTCGTTGTAAATTTCGAGAGCTTCGCCGAACATGTCGACGAAGATGTGAAGGCTGCGGCAATCAAAAGCGCAGTGTGAGCGTCATTTCTGAGCCCACCCGCGTCTCTGTACGAGATGTTCCGACAGATGGCGGCTTCTCCAGGCTCTGGCCGTCGTCAGTTGGCGTTGGTTGGAGCCGGTACGCTCTTTGCCAAAGCATTTTTTTGGACCCAGCTCTAAAGCAATAGATCCCCCACCACGCACCTCAACCGGGTTTTCTTTCCCTAATTCCTGTAAGTGCTTGGCTTGATCCGTATCCTGGTTACCCAGAATCAATTAGAACCAATGGAAAAATTTGACCGAAATCATTACCAGGATCGTCGCCTGATCTACATTTTTCGTCTTCATTATTACGAAAGCGTGCATAATGGACAGACGATTACTCGATTTCACGAGACACGCTTTGGCTGCGGGTGTATCGAGACAGGAAATAGCTGACGCCCTACGGCGCGCAGATTGGTCCGAGGCAGAAATCGGCGCGGCTCTGAGCTCGTATGCCGAACTCGATTTCCCTGTACCAGTTCCTCGCGCACGCCCTTATCTGTCGGCACGTGAGGTCTTCATCTATCTCGTTCTATTCGCGGCACTTTACACGGCGGCATACAATACGGGATCGCTATTCTTTCGTCTCATTGAAATCGCCTTTCCTAGCCAAATTACAAACACCAGTTGGTTAAACCAATATTTTCTAAGCGCCATCCGATGGAACATTTCCGCGATCGTGGTAGCGCTTCCGCTTTTCCTTGTGCTGTTCCGCCACATCGGCAAGGCAATCGCGAAGGACCAGACGAAACGCGAGTCACGCCCCCGCCTTTGGCTGACATATCTGACGCTGTTTGTAACCGGCCTGTGGCTCGCGGGCGACATCATGGCCGTTATCTATAATGCGCTCGGCGGTGAGCTCGGGGCTCGGCTTCTGCTCAAAGTTCTAACTGTTGCGGTCATCGCAGGAGGCTTATTCACCTATTTTCTTTTGGATGTACGCTCGGACAAGTCATCGTGAGAGGGCACTCTTCTATCATATTCGCTTTAGTTGCCGCGACGGTGGCATGCTTGGCTATCGTGGCCGGGTTTGTGGTGATTGGCTCACCCGAGCATGTGCGCAAGCAACAACTCGATCAGATTCGAAGTGCAAATCTCGTATCACTTTCGGCAGCGATTTCGGCGTATCGTAATACCCATGGTGCGCTGCCCACTTCGCTTGATAATATCTTGCACGGCACTACCTTGAATGTTGCACTTAAGGACCCGGAGGGGCACGCGTACGCCTATCAGGTAACAGGAATCTACAGCTACAAAATTTGCGCTGATTTTAGCCTACCTTCTGGGAATAAGTCGCCAGGCATGTTGCCTGAATCTGTTTTTGCACTGCACCCAGCGGGGCATTATTGCTATCAGCTCGAAGCTAGGCCATCAGCGAATCGCTGACTTTTATGCCGCAATTCCGCGCGGCAGAGATCCAGCCGTTTTGAGCGATAATTGTGTTTCACCATAATCGAAAACGCAAAGGATCCGCATCCTTGACGATGCCATCAAATTGTTCGTGTTGGCGAGCTCAAGGAAATGCTATCTTTGTCTTACCGAGGCCGTTTCGGCAGTCCTTAACCCGAATCTTCACTCTTCATCTCGTAAGCTGCGCCCCAATCAAAAACTCTACATTCCCCTCTGGTCCTTTAATCGGGCTCGGTGTAATCCCTAGCACCTTCCATCCCGGTAGCGCCGAAAACCAGTTCTCAATCCGTGCGCAAACTTCCTCATGCACCGCCGCATCGCGTACTACGCCGCCTTTGCCTACTTGCTCGGGCCCGGCTTCGAATTGCGGCTTAATCAACGCCACCGCGAATGCTCCTGGCGCGCACAAGGCCAGCCCAGCCGGCAAAACCGTCTGCAGTCCTATGAAGCTCGCATCGCACACCAGCGCCCCGATCAGCTCGGGAATCACCGCCGCCGTCAGATGCCGTGCATTGGTTTTCTCCAGTACCACCACGCGTGGATCGGAGCGCAACTTCCACGCCAGTTGTCCGTGACCGACATCCACGGCATAAATTTTCTTGGCTCCATGGCTCAGCAGCACATCGGTAAACCCGCCTGTGGACGCCCCAACATCTAGCCCAACCCGCCCCGACGGGTCCAACCCGAAGTACTCTAACCCATGTGCCAGCTTCATCCCGCCGCGCGAAACCCAAGGATGTTCTTGTCCTTTCACCGAAAGCTGAGCATCCTCTGGCAGCACGTCCCCTGCTTTCGCCACCCGTGCTGTGCCTGCGTAAACTAGCCCAGCCATAATCAGCGCCTGCGCCTTGGCGCGGCTCTCCACCAGCCCGCGCTCCACCAGCATTACGTCCGCCCGTCGCTTAGGCATTACTTTCCACCCCCAGGCATGGATTTGAATCGGTAGGGGCTTGCGCTCGTCGTATCCGGGCTGAGAGCCAGCCGGTGCGCAATAGGCGGGAAAGCGCGCGAGCGGCATTCCTGTCGCTCGCACATTCGGCAGGAAAGCCCGATCCCAACCGCTGCGGCGGTGAGATCGATCCCGTCCCCATATACAATCTCTTTGGCGTGAGAGATGTCGCACCCCATAGTAACCGCCCGCACCGGCGGCGGATCGCCCCAGCGCGCAGGGCGACCAGTAACAGTACGGGCGAAGCACAGAAATGTCTCGGTGGGCGAAAGTTGCGCCACCTGCACGCGGATGGCCCCTGGAGTGGCGAACGCCGAGTGCGCCACCCAGCGAGGACAGGAACCGCCATAACGCATGAATGGGAAACCGGCTGCCGAAAATCGTTTGCTGACATTCCCTGCCGGGTCCACTCGCAAGAAGAAAAATGGCACTCCCCGCGTTCCGGCCCGCTGCATGGAAGAAAGCCGGTGGCATGCCTGTTCGTAAGAAACCCCGAACCGCGCCGAGAGCGCTTCGATGTCATAACGTAGCTCACGCGCAGCGCTCAGAAACAATTCGTATGGCATCATTAGTGCTGCAGCGACATAGTTCAGCAGACCAATCCTCAGCAATACTGCCGCATCCTTCGTCGTCAGTTCTGCGCGTTCTACAATCGTATCCACCTGGGCGCGCGCTTCCAGCAGTGCAAGTTGAAATGCCATTTGAAACCCTCGGCTCTCGCGCGGCAGATCCTCAGAGAGCGTTAGCATCTGGTTGGTGGCATCAAACACTCTTAGGGCGCCGGGCAAGGGCTGTACACTCACCACCAGCCCATGCTGGCGCCGCAACCGTTGTGCAAGCGCGTGGCTGGGGCCGACCGCAGCCACGTCCAGCGTCTTGCCAATCGTCTCGGACACATCTTCAAGCGCTGGGAAATGATTTTCGTGGGCATGGAAGAAAGCCCTTACCTCTTCTGTTGGCAACAGAATTTTGCGACCCGAGGGCAGGGTGACCTCTGAGCCCTCTTCCCGTGCGCCTGCCAGTGCCCGGTACAGCGCCAACACCGCCTGTGCCGCATTGGGGGCCGCTGCTAAAGCCTGCACTTCCGCATCCGGCACCGGGCCCAAGGCGAGTTGAGGGTCGGTGAACACCTCTCGCAGCGCTACTTCGAATTCACGTTCTCGTGTGCCCGAGAGCGCAGCAAGGTCAATTTTCAAAACCTCCGTTAGCTTGAACAGCAGGGAGGCTGTCACATTACGCTGGTCATGCTCTACGAGGTTTAAGTAAGAGGCAGAAATTCCTAACTTTTGTGCTAATCCCTGCTGGGTGAAGCCCTGCTCAATCCGCAGCCGGCGCACTATCTTGCCAATCATAATCTTTGACATTTTTTACAAATAGCAAAATTTTACAGTAAATCCATGCACAGATTTCGAAAAATTTGTCAGAAAATAAATAGAGTTTTCGACGTAGTGTAAATACATTGACTGGTATCTTCACTGACGCAGCAACCCCTTCCCACCCATTTTCATTGCCGCGTTGGTGAAGATATTTTTTTCAGGGAGGGGCGTTGCTATGCGTCCTCGTATAATTCAAAGCCCGGGCCTTGGAGAAGGCGCGGTGCCGGTGACCCATGTTGCTAGCGCCCGAACGGTGCCGAAAGCCCAATCTTCCCACCGTACGGAACCATCCTTTGACTGCGAAGATGTCGACCACGATGGCAGCCTGGTTCACGGGCATTCCTGGGTCATGTCTTCAACTGTTCGCTAAAGCCAGATGACATCCAGCGGCTTTAGCGAGGCAGGCCGCCGATTGCGCTACTTGCATGGTTTGGCATGGCCATGCAGCTTGAACTCAGCCGCACCTAGTGTGACATTATGCTTATGTCCGCGCGGCCGTTCATTCTTACGCCAGACTTGCTGCTCCGCGCCTACCGGCTGGGGTTATTCCCCATGGCCGAATCTCGGGAAAGTTCCGCTCTACATTGGCTGGACCCGGACGCTCGTGGCGTGCTGCCGCTGGAAGAGTTTCACCTCCCTCGCAGCCTGATGAAAACCTTGCGGGGGCGTCGCTTCAGAGTCACGGCGGACGGAGATTTTCCCGCCACAATCGCCGCCTGCGCGGCGGTGCGGACCAATCGACCAGAAACCTGGATCAACCGCGAGATTGAAACCCTGTTTATCGAGCTATACCGCCTTGGTTTCGCGCATAGCGTCGAGGCGTGGGATAACGACAAGCTGGTTGGTGGGCTATATGGTGTCACCCTGGGAGGGGCTTTTTTTGGGGAGAGCATGTTCTCCACCGCAACAGACGCCTCGAAGGTGGCGCTGGCGCATCTTGTCGCCAGGCTGCGTCTTGGGGGCTATAAGCTCCTGGATACGCAGTTCATCACAAGCCATCTTGCCCGGTTCGGCGCCATTGAGGTGCCACGCAGCACATATCATGTCATGCTGGCCGAGGCGATAGAAGTGTCGGCATGCTTCCCCCTTTGCCCAGATCCTGCCGCATTGATGCGCGAGTTTGAGGCCATGCGGAGAACGGTTCCATGAAATACTTGCTGACCGCCGCTTTAGCGGCGTTCGTTCCGGCCTTAGCCAGTGCCGCCCCTGCCTTCTTGCCAAGCCGGGATGTCGTAGTGGATTATACGCTCGCGGCCACTGGCCAAGTGCCCGAGAATTACCAGTTTAGTTACAATGCGACCGACCAACTCGCCAGGGTTGACAGCTCTACGGGCTTTTACGTCCTGGTCAACTTGCCGGCCGCTCAAGCGGAAATCGTGCTGCCTGCTTTGCACGCCATTGTCCAAGCCCCGGATTTTTCTGTCCTCACCAAGGAAATCTACCACGCGGATGATTCCCGCTTCAGCCCGCTCGGCACCGGCTATTACGCCGGGCTCGCATGCCGGAAATATCTTGTGACAAACCAGCACGGTACTGCCCGGGCGTGCATCACGCATAATGGGGTAATTTTACACTTCGTAGGACAAGACGCCCATGGCGGCGCAGATGTCACCGCTACATCGGTCAGCTTCGTGTCCCAGCCGCCGGGGCAATTTGCTATACCCGAGGGCTTCGCCCCCCTAAGCTTGCCACGTGGCGCGGTGCAGGCGCTGTTGCAGCCTCGAGGCTAGAGTGTAATGCTATCTAATGGGACAATCATACGTAAGACGAATTGGCAACTTCACGAGTGCCGTATAGCTCATACCGAGTATGATCATCCCCTTACAATTGCGTAGCATAAATTTTCGATTTTTCTTTATTTCATCGTTGTATTTCTATTTTGGCTTTCGCTTTACTGTCCCCTGAATGCACGTAAGTGTATCTTGGCCTCATTGAAAGAGATGATGCTTCGAGTTTCGGTATGGAGTGCTTATGGACATGCCTTCTTCCGTCTCTGAAGGCGCAGAACATCGCGAGGTTGGCTAGCCTCCATGGCAGTTTCCAGCGCTTGTGGTGCGGCAGAAAGATGTACGCTTGTGTCAATGTGAAACGAAATATCTGGTGCGCGGTGAGTCATCTATCATTTTCGTGTTCCAGTCAAAGGCGTCAATTCTTGTTTATCTCTTACATCAATTCTGATTAGCAATGATACTTAGCGCTCGATCCGGCGGGATGAACACCGCCGACCCGCGATCGTACACTCTCTACCTCGGTTAGGAAACGCGCAAAGTGGCCTAGTTTTGACAACGCAATTGCCGCCAGATTCGGTGGCTATTAAGTTATTTTGATAGTTACCGTGCCCGGTACCCTAGGTGCTCTGCCTAAAATCTCTCCTCTGTTTTGGGGAGGATTCAGGTATTGGAATTTTGACGCCCAACGGAAACGACAGAATGATTGCTGCTTGTCTGCCGTGGAGTGTTTCGCTGCGAATAGCCGATTTGCTCAAAGACAAGCGGCGGTATGAATCCTAATGCTAGAAATGGCCTATGCTGCTCAGACTTATCGTTGATCGATCACAATAAATTTAAATAGATCTACTACAGTTTCGATTACACAATAGTTATTAATAAATATCGAAAATTTTCAAATTGTAAGCTACCCTTGAATATCGTTCCGTCCCCATACTTGTTGCGCATAAATTAACTTGGAATTTGCAAAAGCATTATAGGTATTCGTAAAAATACAGTGGGAGGTGGCCAGCATGGGTATAAGATCCCTCATCATTC
>JAKAEC010000044.1 GCA_021818425.1 Pseudomonadota bacterium | reverse complement strand
ACCTTGCGGTACAGACTCCACCCAATACGCCCAACCGCCGGAACCGGCGTGTCGAGATCATCAATATCGGCCAGTAACCATTCGCCATGGAAGAGCGGCCGGGTAATGAAGACGATACGGTCGTTATTCGGCGTATGCCAGCGGCAGTGCCCGTAGTCCGCCGTTCTTTTCTCTCTGCCGGGCTCGGAAGTGCCGCCGCGCTGCTATTGGCAGCTGGGTTCGGTGCCTTTTGGTGGCAGCGCCGGGCAAAACTCATTCCCATTGGCATTGCCACCGAAGCCAAGATCGACCAGACGCAGCCCTGCGAGACCATCGTGACCTATCTGGCGCCGGACAAAAGCGTCGTGGTCATCGACTTCCCGTCCCTGCTCTCCCAGGGCCTTACACTGGACCGTGTGGCCGCTTTCGTTGAGAAAGCCGACGTGCCGCATAACCGTGTGCTGGACGACGCAGCTTTGCGCGCCGCTATTGCTGCAAGCGGCGATACGATTTCAAGCTATTATTACGGTCACGACTACAGAGCCGCCGATCTGGCGCGGTTCTTCGCCTTGGCGCAGTCCGAGAAAATCGTGCTAAATCCACAGGAATTGTGGCTGAAGCAGCTCCTGCACCAGCTTGGCTGGCTACAGGCGGGGGTCAATGGCGCTATCATCACTCTGCCCGCGGCGGGCGGCGTTGTCTCGCCCGAAATGCGCGAGGTAATTTTGCGGCATGAAATTTCTCATGGCGCCTTCTACACCGTTCCCAAATACCGCCATTACACTGAGCAGTTTTGGGCCAGCCTTACTCCGGCTGACCGCGCCGCCTTTACCGGCTTCCTTGGCCGCCAGGGTTATGACACCAGCTTGACTGAGCTGATGTTAAATGAAACCCAGGCGTATCTTATTTTCACCCGCGACCCGCGCTTTTTCAATGCTGCCGCCATAGGCAAAACCGAAGCCGAGGTAAACCAACTTCGCCAGGGCTTCATCGCCAACATGCCTGATTTCTGGCTCACTCCCCTGGCCACCGAGCCCCTGCCCCCCGCGCCGCAATCTATGCCCGCCTGCCCGGCGGAACAGGCAATATTGGCGGTAGGGCGTAAGCGGCTGTGCTTGTGCTACCACCGGGGTGGGATGGCTTTGACAGAGCGCTCGACAATAAGCTGAAGGTTTTGATCATTTGCCTTTTTGAGGCTTGTAAGCCGGCAGCGAGATGACTGCGCGCAAGCCGGGATGATTTTCATGCAGGTGCAGGGTGCCGTTATGAAGCTGCGTCACGGCCATCACCAGCGCTAGCCCGAGCCCCGAACCCGCCGTGCTCCGAGCCGCCTCGCCACGGAAAAACCGCTCCGTGGCGCGTGCCCTGTCCTTCTCGGCGATGCCCGGTCCACGGTCGGCCACTACGATCTGCACAATGCCGTCGGCCACGCTAGCGGAAAAGTTGATGACGGTCATCGAATCTGAAAACTTCAGTGCATTTTCAAGAAGATTGACAACGGCTTGCTGGATCAGGTCGCGGTCTGCCAGCACCATCAGCGGCTTTGCGATCTCAGTGTGTAGAACAATTTGCTTTTCTTCGGCGACGGCACGGTAAAGTTCGTCTAGATCGATGAGCACGGAGGAGAGGTCGATCGGCGCGAAGGCAGCACGGCGGGACCCCGCTTCGATCTCGGAAATGCGCAGCAGCGCGTCAAACACAGAGACAATTCCGTCTAGATCCTGGATTGCCCGTTCGATCGCTGCCCGCAATTCATCTTCAGATCTGGCGTGTAAGGAGGCGTCCTCGAGCTTGGTGCGGGCCCTGGTGACCGGCGTACGGAGGTCGTGCGCGATGGCGTTGGAAACTTGTCGTACCCCATCCATCAACCGAGCGATGCGGTCCAGCATGTCATTTATCGTGATCGCCAACTCGTCGAATTCATCGCCGATTCCACTCACCGGAACCCGGCGCGAGATATCCCCCTTGGCGATGGCGCTGGTGGTGGCGGCGATGTCCCTAATGGTGCGCCGGAACAGCGAACGGATCAGCAGCGCGCCCAACACGCCGAGCGCGATCATCAGGCTGGCAGCCCAGATCAACCCAGCACGCAGGACGTTGCGCAACTTCAACCGCGCCCGTACATCCCGCCCAACCAGAAGCTTGTCTCCGCCTGGCAACGGCTTAACCTGCAGCAACGCTATGGACGAGACTCCTTGCCGGTTGACGGGCAACTCATACCAGACATTGTCGCGCTCCAAGCCCGCCGGCCAATGATCTAGATTGCCGGCCAACAATTGGCCCGAGGCGCTCATCAGCAGATAAATGCCGTCAGGGTCGGAGTCATTGGCTAGTCGGTCGTGGATGGCCGCCTCGAGCGCGGGCAGCCCGCCCAGCGCTTCGTGTTCCAGGAGCGCCTGAGAGTCGCTGTGGATGGTGTTCTGCACTTGGCGTTGCAGAAGTCCCAGCGTGGAATACCAAAGCGCAATCGCCAGCACGAAAGCGGACAAGCCAAAAACTGCCGCATAAATCAGGGCAAAGCGAACTCCGGCGGACCGGAATAGCGCTTTTCGCTTGTGCCCGCTGGCGACAATGGCGGCTTGGCGTGCCAATGAAGTTAGTTCCTCGCCCTCAGGCGTCTTCCGCGCGCAACATATAACCGGCGTTACGCACCGTATGGAGCAACGCTGTTTCAAATGGCTTGTCAACTTTTTGGCGTAGGCGGGAGATGTGGACATCAATCACATTCGTCTGCGGGTCGAAGTGATAATCCCACACACCTTCCAACAGCATGGTGCGGGTTACTACTTGGCCGGCATGGCGCATCAGATATTCAAGCAACCGGAACTCGCGCGGTTGCAGGTCTATCTTTTGGGTGCCGCGGCGTACCGAGCGCGCCAAAAGGTCCATCTCAAGATCACCGACCAGCAGCCGTGTAGCTGGGCCATCGCTTTTGCCCCGGCGGGTCAGCGCTTCAACGCGCGCTAACAATTCGGCGAAGGCGAATGGCTTCGTAAGATAATCATCGCCGCCGGCCTTCAACCCCTTCACGCGGTCGTCAACTTGTCCAAGCGCAGATAAGAATAGAACTGGCGTCGTGTTATCTTGGCCTCGTAACGTTTCTAATAGGCGCAACCCATCTATACCGCCAGGCAACATCCGGTCCAGGATA
This sequence comes from Pseudomonadota bacterium, assembly GCA_021818425.1. Taxonomy (GTDB): domain Bacteria; phylum Pseudomonadota; class Alphaproteobacteria; order Acetobacterales; family Acetobacteraceae; genus Acidocella. The sequence goes on along the minus strand of JAKAEC010000044.1, from coordinate 11,022 downwards.
ATTGCGTCAAAATTCTCGGAGGCGGCCAGGAATAGGCCATCCCGGCCGTTGTCGGCATGCTCCACCGTATGTCCGGCTTCGCGTAGACCCTTTAGCACGAACCCAGCAACGTCTTTGTCGTCCTCAACGACGAGTATCCGCATATCTAATCCCCTATTTGAACCGGGCGCCGCCCAACGATGACGGGCAAATGGAATATATGCGCATTTTCGCGTACCCCAAGGATCACTTTTCGCCCAGGTGCCATGGAAGCGATGGCGCGGGTCAAACCGTCCGCGCCGGAGATTGCCTCTCCGTTCACCGTAACGATCAGGTCAGACTGAGACAAGCCCGCTTGGTCTGCCGGCCCTCCTGGCTCCAGTCCGGTGATCACCGCCCCTTTTGCCCCGTTTTTTGGGTCGGCGACAGACACGCCAAGCCAGCCCCGCGCCACTGAACCATGGGCGATCAGTTCCGCCACAATCGGCGCCGCGCTGTTGCTCGGAATAGCAAAGCCGATACCGACTGAGCCGCCAGAAGGCGAGACAATTGCTGAGTTTATGCCAATCACCCCGCCTGCCATATTGAAAGCGGGGCCGCCGGAATTGCCGGGGTTGATGGGTGCGTCGAGCTGTAGGAAGTGGTTGAAGGGGCCCTCGCCGATATCCCGGCCTTCCGCTGAAACAATCCCCAGCGTGAAGGAATTTCCCAGGGCAAAGGGATTGCCCGCTGCCAGCACCCAGTCACCCACCTGCACCTTGTTGGAATTGGCCCAATGCGCTGGGTCGAGGCGATGAGGTGCGTGAATCCTAATAACGGCGATATCGGTTAGGTCATCTGCTCCAACTAACTGCGCCGTGAATTTTTCGCCATCATCCAGGGTCACGACGATTTGCGCCGCACCGGCGATCACGTGGTCGTTCGTGACAATGAAACCAGCTGGGCTGATAATGAAGCCTGAACCTGCCGCCTCGGTTAAGGGTGGTGTCTTTTTTCCGCCCCGCACCGGCGCAGGTGTTCCTCCGGGCACACCTGATGCTTCGGTTACCGTGATGCCGACGACGCTCGGTGCCACCACCGCCACCAACGGAGCCAGCGAATGCGGCGCGTCCTGAAAAAGGCTGAATTGCGCGGATGCCGTCGCCGGCACAGCCCACCATAACCCCAGCGCCAGAACCTGCCACCGCATCATGTGTTCATACTTTCGGTTCGTTGAAGCGTCTCGCGCTTCGCTTTCCTGCCATGCCGGCAGTTTGAGAGCCAAAGCAAGGACCTGTTGCGCTCAACCTATAAATATTGCCCAATAAAAGCTGCATGATGTTGAAAACGCTGTGCTGCTTTACGAAGTGCCTTCTATAGTTAGGAGGTAAGAAAATGAGTCCGAAACGCGCCGATCCATCGTCCATCGACATCGATCACTTGAAGAATGAGTTTGACAAATTCCGCGCTGAACTCGGCGAGACCGCTGGCACAATAAGTGACAACGCGAACGCGGCCCTCGAACGGATTGCGGAATACTTGAACAGCGGAAATCTCTCCTCTCGCGTAGCCTCTCTTGAGGAAGAGCTGGAAATTCTGGGTGCTAGGCTAAAAGATACTGGCAAGGATGCAATGGCCAAGATTGAAGCAGAGGTTGGCGCACGCCCAATTACCGCGCTCGCGGTCGCCTTTGGCGTCGGCATGTTGGCCGCAAGCCTGCTTCGCCGCAGTTAACGGTTGCATGAGCCTTACGCGCCGCATCAAGCTTACGCTCACAAGCGCAGCGTTCTGGGCCGTCACGATGGTGACCCTTGCCTGCATGGCGGTTGGCGCGCTTGGGCTAATCACCGCGGCTCTTGTTATCTGGCTGAGCCATTTTCTGGGGATGGCCGCAGCCATGGCCATTGCCGGGGGGGTGCTGAGTATTGGCGCGCTGTTTGCCGCGGGCTCGGCCAGGGTGATGCTTCGACGCATGCGGGCGAACCAGCCAAGCCTTGCCGCAGAGGCCATCGGCCAGTTTAGCCTCGCCATGCGGCTCTGCGGCCTCATCATTCGCCAAGACCCTGCCAAGATGTTACTTGCCGCGATGCTGGCCGGCGCTTTGGCAGAATATTTTTCACCACGCCGGCCGCCTGAAGACTCTTGATCGCTCCCCATATCGAATTGTGGCGTAGCAGACAAAATATGAGCCCGAATTGCTGTCCGCGAGCAATTCGTCGCAGCTTCGCTCATAACCTAAACAATTATTAACTTCGGCAACGGCAAGCTGCCATAATCGATCCTTGATTCAGGCGCAGAATCGCCTGCTTGCCCTTTATAAGGTTTGGCATTCAACGCACGAGGAGTTTCTAGATGGAGCGGAAAACAACCGGGCTAATTGCCGCCTTGGCGGGTGTAGCCGCGCTAGGCACCAGCGGCGCCCAGGCTGCCCCCCATCCGGCCGAGCCCGCCTCCTTCTTGGCTGTTACGTCTTATGCTGACTTGCTGCAGCCGATCCCGAATGCCATGGAGGCACTGAAAGCCAGCAATGCAGTGCTGCAGGAACAGGCAGGTGCCGCGTCGGCCAGGCTGCAACAGGCGGACTGGGGCGGAGGTGACCATCACCATCATCACCATCACCACCATGACTATTATGCACCCCCGCCGGTTTATTATGCGCCGCCACCCCCGCCGGTTTATTATGCGCCCCCACCACCTCCGCCGCCCCCACCGCCTTATTACCGACACCATCATCATGCTGGCGCGGTGATTATGTTACCCGGCATCGGCGTACGGCTTAACTAGAACCGGATGACATGAGGTGGGCCAGCCGCGTGGACTCACCTCATTTTTGCCTTTCCGCCTTCCGCGCGTCCGAACAAGCGCGAAAGTCCGGCTTCAAGGCAGAGCGGGCTTATGGAAAGCAGGTCACGCATAGGGCCGATGTCAAAATTTTTGTCCTCTAGCAGTCGCCGAATTTCATCGCGGCCAACGCGGGGCATGCCCGGCAGCAAACCGAGGAAGTGTGAAGCCGTCATCAGCAGCGCCGCAGGAACAGGAATCACTGGTGCCATCTCGAATCCTGCTGCGCGTGCCACCGCCGCGGCAAAATCTCGGTAGGCCATAGGCTCCGCGCCGGCGATGACAAGCGATTTCGGCACGCCCAACTGCCCATTTTGGGCCAGGTCAAGCGCTGCGATCAGGCAGTGCGTCACGTCGTCCTGATAAATGGGTTGTACTAGGGCGCGCCCGCCAGCTGGCATCGGCACCACGGGCAGCCGGCGCAGCAGGGCCGCCAGACGCTGGACATTATTTTCACCCTCTGCGCCGTAGATCATGGTTGGATGCAACAGCGCCCCTGCCCGCCCGGAAGCCAGAAGGGCCTTTTCGCCGCTCAATACGCCATTGCCATGCTCGTCCGGCCAGCGGGTGAATTTGCGGGTTGAGCCTAGGCCGATCAACACGGTCTCCGGCGGTGTGGCCTCAAGTAGACTGGGAATATGGGAGGCATGTGCCGTGCTGATGATATATTCTGCGCCTTCCAATGCGGTGCGAAGCTGCGCCTGCGGGCCGGTGAGATCGGCGATGCGCGGCGGTAGCGACCTTGAGACGATATCCGCTGGAAGCCGCGTTGCATCCCGTACAACCGGGACAACGTCGGTCCCGCGCGCAAGTAGCGCCCTGCACAACGGCGCACCTGAGCGTCCGCCGGCCCCGATCACGAAAACCTCATTCCTGGGCATCAATCATACACTCCCGACCTAGATCCGCATCGGGTCATCGCCAATTACAATCGGACTGTCGGGCTCCCCATTTGCTTCGACGAGCGCCAGCAACCCCTGAATAATCTGTATTGGCGTTGGCGCGCAGCCAGCGATCACTAGATCGACCGGCAGAAACGCATCGGCTCCCCCGGCCACTGCGGGGGAGCCCTTGAAAACACCACCATCCACCGCGCAATCGCCCACCGCTACGACGAACACAGGGTCCGGCATGGCCGCACGGGCCTGAGCCACCGCCTCGCGCATATTCACGCCTGCCACTCCGGTGATCAGCAGAATATCCGCATGCCGTGGGCTGGGGGTGAAGCTCAAGCCATATTGGGTGAGATCGTAAATAAGGTTCTGAGTGGCACGCAGCTCCAATTCGCAGCCATTGCAGCTTCCGGCCGCCACGTGGCGGATGGCAAGCGCCCGACCCAGACGCTTCTGCCCCGCCGCCTCCAACCTGGCGCGCAAGGTTTTTGCGAGCTCCTCATCCGGAACACTGGCTGGCGCGGCGCGGGAGAACAAATGCCGGGCAACAGTTTTCCAAACCATGGTATTACCTTATCCGCATTACGCCGCGCCGGGCAAAAACCCAACGATCCGTTCCGCCTCCTTGGTGATCGGTTCGGCAATGGCGGCGGCCTTGATGGTACCCACTTGCAAAATTCGGTTCAGCTCAGCTTTGTCCGTCAGATAATCCCGCGTGCGCTGGCCTATCGGCTCCACATGCGCAACTAGCGCTTCGGTCAGAGCGCTTTTGAACGGTCCGAAGCCCGAACCCGCGAAGCGCGCAAGAATCGTTTCTTGGCTTTCGCCCGATACAGCTGCGAAAATGCCAAGCAGGTTGCGTGCCTCTGGCCGCTCCGCCAGCGCTGCCAGATTGTCAGGTAGTGGTTCAGGGTCGGTCTTAGCCTTACGTATCTTCTGGGCAATGGTATCTGCATCGTCGGTCATGTTGATGCGGGACTGGTCGGATGTGTCAGACTTGGACATTTTCTTGTTGCCATCGCGCAAGGACATCACCCGCGCCGTTTCTTTCAGCACAATGGGTTCAATGCGCGGAAAGAAGTTGACGCCGAAATCACGGTTAAATCTCTCGGCGATGTCGTTGGCCAGCTCTATATGCTGGAGCTGGTCGTCCCCGACCGGTACCTTGGTGGCGTGGTACGCATGGATATCGGCGGCCATTAGGTTCGGGTACACGAACAGCCCGGTGGAAACCTCCTCCTGGTTCTTGCCCGCTTTATCCTTGAACTGGGTCATGCGCTTCAGCCAACCCATGCGGGCCACACAGTTGAAAATCCAGGCCAGCCGCGCATGGGCGGAAACGGCGGACTGGTGGAAGAGCACGGAGCGCTCAGGATCTATCCCGCATGCGAGCAGCAAGGCTGCCATGGCATAGGTCTGCTCCCGCAGGGTGGCGGGGTCTTGAAAGGTGGTAATGGCGTGCAGATCCACGAGGCAATAAATGCATTCATCCGCCCCCTGCTGCAGTGCCACCCAGTTGCGCAGCGCGCCGAGGTAATTGCCGAGCGTTGCAATGCCGGTGGGCTGAATGCCTGAGAAGATGCGAGCCATGATTCGTCTGTCTCCGTTTTGCGTGCCGGATTAGAGCAAGTTGGGTTTGGCTTGAAGCCTGCCCGAATTCATTCAGGCCGTTTTGCTCCGCCTGCGGCGCAATAGCGAGAGGAACTCTCGTGGATCGAACGCCCTCAGCGCGGTGCCTGGCCCGAAATAAAACGTTGCCCCCACCAGTACTAGCAGCAGGAATTGCGGGACGCTCGTCACCCCGGGAGTCAGTAGGCGCTGCACGCCCCATAAGGCGACGGCCATCATCGCGCCAGATAGTAGCAGGCGTGGCAACCGTCGGCGGCTGAGTGCGTCGAAGCGGAAATGCCCGCGCCGTGCCAACAGGGCGAGCAGCCAAGCCGCATTAAAGGCCGAGGAGAGCGAGGTGGCCAGCGCCGGGCCCACTGCCTTGAGCGGATGCATGAACAGCAGATTCAGCCCAAGATTTAAGGCCACCGCCACCACGCCGATTTTCAGTGGTGTCACCGTGTCGCCGCGCGCGTAGAAGCCAGGGGTTAAAATCTTGATCAACGCGAACATTGGTAGCCCAAGTGCGAAAGCCGCAAGTGAGTGCCCGGCCAAAACGGCGTTATGGGCGGTAAAGGCCCCGCGCACGAAGGCCACGTCCATCACTGCCTTGGCCGCGACGGACAAGCCAATCGCGGCCGGCAAGGTGAGCATCAGCACGGATTCAAAGGCACGGTTGAGCGCGATGTTGGCCTCCGCCTCCTCGCCCAGCGCGATATTTTTCGTCACTGCTGGCAGCAGCGCTGTGCCTGCGGCGGTGGCGATCACCCCCAGCGGGAGCTGGTTCACCCGGTCCGCATAATACAAAATCGAAACCGATCCCGCAGGTAGCAGCGTAGCTATGATGATGTCGATGGAAACGTTCAACTGCGTCACCCCCGCCCCCACCAAGGCGGGTGCCATACGCCGGAACATTTGCCTAATATGAGGAGAGAGGCGCAGTTTCGGCCGGATGAAGCGCATGCCGGCTTGGCGGATGGCCCACAGCACCAGGCCCATTTGCGCGATGCCGGAGGCTACCACGCCCCAGGAAAGCGCATAGCCCGCATTGCGCATGTATGGCGCCAGCCAGAGCATCGAGACGATCATGAAGATATTGAACAACATCGGCGCGGCCGCCGCCGCCGCGAAGCGGCTAAGCGCGTTCAGAACGCCGGAGAACAGAGCGGTAAGGCAGATGAAAAACAGATATGGGAACATGATGCGGGACATGTCCACGGTCAGATCAAAACGCCCGCCCTGCGCGCCAAAGCCTGGTGCCAGTACATAAAGCAGCCAAGGCATGAACAGCTCGCCCAGAACGGTCAGCCCTCCCAGCCAGACGGCCATCACCGCGGTTGCCTCCTCGGCGAATTCGGTGGCGGCCCGCATTCCATCCTTGTGCAGAATGGTTGAAATGGCGGGCACAAAAGCGGCGTTGAAAGCGCCTTCGCCGAACAGCCGACGGAACAGATTGGGCAAGCGCAGCGCCACGAAGAATGCATCAGCCACTGGCCCGGTCCCCAGCACGGCGGCGATGAGAATGTCCCGCGCAAAGCCGAGCACGCGGCTCGCCATCGTCCAGGCTCCAACGGTAAAGGCTCCGCGCATCATGTCGGCGCTCTTAACTCACTTCGGGAGAATGAAGCCATAGGCCACGTAGTGTGGGTGTGATGCCCAGCGCGTGCGAGGGCCCGTACCACACCCACACCACGGACCAGTTGTTGTACATCTACACATCTACCACCCGCTGATTATACTCGATCCGTCCCGGCAGCCAGTTGGCCTACGCCACTAGGACCTCGCGCGGGGATTTCAATGCGGTCACAACCGCTAGATGGTCCGCATCCATCGCCCCGCTTGGTTTGAAAACCAGCAGCGCCCCCAGCTTTGGGCGGTGCGCGCGTTGATAAACCTCGACAGCTTCACGCCACCATTCATTGGCATTGCCATCAAGCTCAATTCCAGAGATGGACCGGGGGTAGGGCACACAGCTGAGATGTATGGGCGCGTCAAAGCGCGACGGTGGTTCAAGCTGCGGACCGTTGGCGCAGCGCCCCAGAGCCAAGCCAAGAGCCAGGCCCGGAAGCGAAGCGAAACCTCAATGTCCCGTATCGTGGCCATCTCCTATTGTGCACCAGTCTGCCGGAAACCTCCGGCGTGCCGCAAGCCTGCCTGGGTTTCCCGCTTGATCCTGGTGGTCGCTTTGTCTAGCCTTCAATGCATGGCCGCACTCTCCATGCATTCGCCCGCTGGCGACCTTACCTTGTTCGAGGAGGATGGTGCGATCGTCGCTCTCGAATGGGGTTGGGGTAGCCTGCAAGACCCGTCCTCCCTGCTGCGCAAAGCTAAGGATGCGCTGGACGCCTATTTCGATGGCGAGTCCGCTTTGCCTGGAGATTTGCCCTTGAATCCTGTCGGCACAACCTATCACCGCAAAGTGTGGGCGGCGCTGCGCACCATCCCGCATGGGCAGACGCGCTCTTACACGGAGATAGCGGCCATAGCGGGCGGCTCTCCTCGTTCTGTCGGCGGTGCTAATGCCGCCAATCCCATCCCCATTCTCATTCCTTGCCATCGAGTGCTCGCAACGTCTGGGCTTGGCGGCTATTCCGGCGGCGAAGGATTGCAAACGAAACGCTTTCTCCTGGCGCTGGAAGCCCGAACCAAAGCGTCCCACGCATGACCAAGGCAATCCGCATCCATGCCCATGGCGGACCAGAGGTGCTGAAATGGGAACAGGTCCCCACGCCTCAGCCTGGTGCAGCCGAGGCACTCATCCGGCACGAGGCGGTGGGAGTGAATTATATCGACATCTACTTCCGCGCCGGGTTGTACAAAACTGCATTGCCCGTAACCCTCGGCCTCGAGGGCGCGGGCGTGGTTCTGGCAGTGGGCGAAAACGTTAAAAACGTCGCTCCAGGAGATCGCGTGGCCTATGCTGGCGGTTCGCTTGGCGCCTATGCGACGGAGCGCGTGATTAACTCTGACAGGTTGGTGAAACTGCCCGTCGGCGTCGATTTTATTACTGGGGCGGCAATGATGTTGCGCGGTCTGACCGCCTATTTCTTGTTGCACAGAACCTTCAAGGTTCAGCCTGGGCACAGGATTTTGGTGCACGCAGCAGCCGGCGGCGTTGGACTCATTCTTTGTCAATGGGCGAAACATCTGGGCGCCGAGGTTATCGGCGTTGTCTCGTCCGAGGCTAAGGCCGAACTTATCAAGGCCAATGGTGCTGCACACGCGATTGTCGGCTATGAAAATCTCCCTGCGGAGGTCAAACAGATCACTGGCGGTGCCATGGTGCCGGTGGTGTATGACAGCATCGGCAAGGACACGTTCAACGCTAGTCTAGATTGTCTCGCCCCGCTGGGGCTGATGGTTTGCTACGGCAACACCTCTGGGCCGGTGCCGCCGCTTGATATTTCCACTCTCGTCACCAAGGGCAGTCTGTTTCTTACCCGGCCCAGCTTTGCCACCTACATGGCCGCGCCGCAGGACATCGCGACTGGCGCTGCCGCCTTGCTCGACGTCGTGCTTTCTGGTGCGGTGAAGATCAACGTCAACCAAACCTTTCCACTCGAACAGGCTGCTGTCGCCCATGCCGCTCTTGAATCGCGGCAGACGACGGGCAGCATCGTGCTGCTGCCCTAGCCATGGCTCGGCCTCGCGCGAAGGGCTTGCCGGTGCTTTACGGCCTGGTGGCGGGCGCGCTGGTGGTAGCTTGCGCGCTATGTATCCTGTTTGTCGACAAGCCCGTGGCCGAGTTCTGGCATCAGCACCAGGCGCTACGTCCGCTGTTCCAGGCCGCCGCCGCGCCGTCCCTGCTGGCTCTGCCCGCTTCCGCGCTTATTCTGCTTCTGGCGTTGGTGCACCGTCTACGCAACCGGCCCGCGCCTGACCGGTTTTGGCTCACCATTGCCCTGGCTACATTGGCTGCCACCGCTGCGAAGGATGAGCTGAAATGGGTTTTTGGACGGGCTTGGCCGGGCAGCTGGCTGAAATACGGCATCTACGGTTTTCATCCGTTCGTCGAAAGCATCCTATATGGTGCGTTTCCCTCTGGCCATACCAGCTATTCTGCCGCTCCGCTGGGCGTAATCTGGGCGCTACGTCCGCGCTGGCGGCCCATCGTTGCGGCTTTGCTGCTGTTGGTCATGGCAGGGCTTGTTTGTGCGGACTATCATTTCGTGAGCGACGTTTTGGGCGGGCTACTCACCGGGGGGTTCTGCGCCTGGGCGGCCGTGCAGCTGATGGCGCCGCGTCATGGCTGAACACAGCCTAAACAGCCGGCATTTCATTCCGCTTTTCATTGCCCAGACTTTGGGTGCCCTAAATGACAACCTGTTCAAGAATGCGCTGGTAATTTTGGCTCTCTACCGGCTTTCCCCAGGCCAAGCCAGCGCGCTGTCAGCGCTCTCGGGCGGACTGTTTCTGCTACCGTATATCTTGGTATCTGCCCCGGCCGGACAATTAGCCGATGCGCATGACAAGGCGCGGCTTATCCTCTGGACCAAATATTGGGAACTGGGGTTGACGGTGCTGGCGCTCATTGGCTTTCTCACCGGCGATTTTCCGTTTCTGCTGGCGGTTCTGCTGGGACTGGGGCTGCAGGCTGCATTCTTTTCGCCGCTGAAATACGGCCTCCTACCTGAGCTCTTTGCCGCTGACCAACTGATAAAGGCTAATGGCGGGATCGAAGCCGGAACCTTCGCCGGCATCGTTGTTGGTACCGTGGCGGGCGGCATTTTGATCCTGCTGCCGCATGGTAGACTGCTGACACCGGCGGTGGCCATTTTGCTGGCGCTGGTGGGACTTGCCAGCGCCAAGATCATTCCCCCCACCAGCCCTGCGTCACCCGGTCTGAAGCCGGACTGGAATTTCTGGCGCGCCAACGTGGTGCTGCTGAGCGCCGCCCGGGCCAATCGTCGGGTCTGGTTCGCCTGCTGGGGGATTTCCTGGTTCTGGGTGATGGGAGCTACGGTTTTGGCCGCCTTTCCAGTGCTGGCCAGGGTGCTATTGCATGCCGATGGCCACGTGGCAACGCTGCTGTTAACGGTGTTCGCCGTCGGAGTGGGAGGAGGATCCTTGGTGGCAGCAAGGTTTGTGCATGCAAGAAACCTTCTGCACTTTGTTCTCCCGGCGGGTCTTGGCATGAGCTTGTTCATCGGTGATTTTGCCCTTTCCGCGGAGCACCTCCTGGCACCCGATGTCCAAAGCCTTCTCAGCCAAGCCGCGGGCTGCCGGGCGTTGTTTGATCTTGCCCTCACAGCAATCTGCGGCGGGCTGTTTTCAGTGCCCTTCTATGTACTGTTGCAGACCAGTGCCGCTCCAGGTGAGCGCGCCCGCATGGTGGGCGCCAATAATGTCATGAATTCAATTGGTGTATTGCTTGCAGGCGGTATTGAGGCTCTGGCCTATACCAAGGGGGCCGGTCCGGCGAACGTGCTTGCCGTTGCAGCTTTGCTAAACTTGGTGGTGGTGGCGTGGATTTGGCGGGTTCAAACGGTTTTCTTGAAATCTGTTTGAATATCATACAATCTGATCATAATAGATAGATTGGTTGGCATTGGTGAGGTGGGCTGGGTCAGGCTGCGCGAGGCTGTGCGGTTTACCGGCAAGCTCAAGCGCGTGACCGTCAGCCGTGAGGCAGACCGCTGGTTTGCCTCAATCATGGTTGAGACAGACGACATCAAGTCCGTGGTGCAGCCCCTGGCCGCTGTCGGCATCGATCTGGGCGTCA
>JAKAEC010000112.1 GCA_021818425.1 Pseudomonadota bacterium | reverse complement strand
TCCCAGTCGAAGAACACCAAATAGGTCTTGGCCGGGGCCGGAGCTGGAGCCGCAACCGGCGCAGGTGCAGGTGCAGGTGCAGGTGCAGGTGGCGCTGGCTGGAAAAGCTGATAGCGAAGACCGATCAGGAAGGTGTGGCTCGAAGACTGGCCAATATGCAAAGGTGCACCTGCGGCACCCACTCCAGGGTAGTTGCGGCTCTCAACCAGCTGGGTAAATTTGTATTCGCCGGTCAAGGACAGCCCTGGCACCATCGGCAGCGGATAAGCGACACCGCCAATGATGTTATAGGCGAAGCTACCACGGGTGCCGCCAACACCAGATCCGCCACTCACGACATGGCTATCGAATTTTTGCCACTGATAGCCAATACCAGCGCCCACGTAGGGGAAGATCGGAAGACCAACGTTCATATCGTACAGCACGTTGACCATCGGGCCATAGGTGTTCAGGCCACCGTTCACGAGGGTCTGCGTGCCGTTGTCATAGTCGATCTTATGCGCGGTATTGCGGTAGAAATCGCCGTTCAGTTCAACGCGGAAACCGTCGCCGAAGCCATAGCCAACCGCGATGTCACCCGCATAAGAGGGACGGAACAACATCTTGCCGCTCATGCCAGCGGTACGATTGTCCAAGTTGAGCGGATTCTCGATAGAGGTGCCAGCACCCAGGCTGACGTACGGGCCGGTCACAGGCTGCGCGTTGGCTGCGAGAGGCAGCACAAGGCAGGTGGCAGCGGCAAGAGCTAAGCGCAGCTTCATGTCGTAACTCCAATTTGATGTGAGTTTATTCAACGTGAAACCATTTAGACCTCAGCCTCGGGAATCAACAGGTCAAAGTCATATTTCCTCTCAACATAATGACCCTGTTGCATTTTTAGCACAAGTTCGGGCCAGAAACCCTTGAATTAAGAGCAAGTAATGATCCTGAAAGCCTCGCCGGCGTCGCCCGCGTCCGTAGCGCCGGGAGCGGAATGAACCATCCAGCCGTTGTAAATTTTGCCCTCGGACTGGGTGGCGTTGGATTGCAGTGTAATGAATGCAGCGGAGTCCGGAAGCTGGCCGGGCGGTCGCATCATGCATGCCTGCACGCTTACGGTTAGGTCTCCGACCGTGGCCTGGCCGCCGACCGGAATGGTGAGCGTGCTAGTACTGCCATCGACCTTGTTTAAAACGCCAATCCGCGCAGTTTTGCCCGGCACCCAATCATTTGTCGGCGCCGGCGCCACATCCTGTGGAGATGGGGCGGATGGCGAAGTGCTACTACTATTAATTGGCGTTGTCCCTGCGACGGATGACACGCCTTGCAGCTCTCCAGCATTCAACCCCCCAACACTACCAGCACCAACATCGCCGGTACCGCTCCCAACTGGGGGAGGAAGCGACGTCTGCATGAGACCAGGAGGGGGCACCGGGGGGCGCGCCGCAGGCGGCGGAACCACGCTTGGCGGCGCCGCTACCACGGGTGGTGCGGGCGGCACCACAACTGTTCCGGACGTTGGCTGGCTCTGCCCAAGCAGGCTCTGCGCAAGCGCCGCACAGCCAATGAGCGTAGCGGCAGAGGCCATAAACACGAGGCGCATTACTGCGGTAGCGCCGCTGAGCTGGAAGAGTGAGAACCCTTGGATGAGCTCGTGCCACCGCCATTGCCCATCGAGAAAATAAACTTGCCGAGCAGATCCCCGACATTCACCGCGGATTGCGTAACCGGGAAGCTGGCGCCGGGCTTAAGCATGGAGTTGGAGCCACCGGGTGAAATGGCCACATAAGATCCACCGAGCAGGCTGTCTGACGTGATGGAGGCGCTGCTGTCGTCAGGCACCTTGATCTTGTTATTCATCGCTAACTTGACGATCGCGGCGTAGGTAGTTGGGTTTAGCGTCTCGGAAACGACATGGCCGACAACCACGCCGCCGATCTTCACATCTGCTCCCACTGTAAGCCCACCTATTGACCCGAATTGTGCCTGCAGTGGATAGCCGCCAGTATCGATCTCACCCGCCCCGCGCAGCGCATAAACAAGAAAGAGACCGGCGATGACGATAACGACGAAGCCGGTGGCCAACTCAGGAACGCGGCGCACCATCAGGTCTGATCCGGGGTCCAAGATTCATAATCGGCCGAAGCATGGGCGCGCTTGCCACCCATGTAGTCATGGCCGGAGGGGCGGTAGCTCTGCGGCGTGCCTGTAAGGTTGGGCTTATGCGGGCGCTGCCACACCCGGCGCTGAGCGACAAGCGGGGCATCAGTGAGATGATGCAGCCAAGCGTGCCATTCTGGCGGCACCACGGAAGGGTCCTGCGGTCCAGCATAGACCACCCAGCGTCGTGCACGCGCCCTGCCCGGACGTTCGAAATATTGGTTCCCCATATCGTCCCGGCCGATGAAGCGGCCTCGGAACATGGTGAGAATAAAAAGACCGGGATTACTGATCAGCCCCTTGAGGCCAAACGGCCGGGCTTTGGGCGTGGGGCCGTTGGCGGCAGATGTGTGCGCGGCAGTGCTCATAGCCCCGATATAGGTGATGATGGGCAAATGGTCCATCTCGCATGCTGCAGCGAGCACTAATAAGAGCGCTTCAAGCTATCGGGGTGTAGAGATATCCGGATTGAGAGCCACCCCCGACTTGATTGAGCAAATACGACCCTGTCGCTTTACGGTTCAATACAGCTGAAAACGTGAAATAACCCGCGAGAGGGCGGTTGTCTAATTTATAAGGCAAGCCTCCTCACATATTTTCTCAAATATTTTATTGTATAAGCGGCTTACTGATGGGTGGACACGGGCGGGCGGGTTTTGGGGTGAGAAGTTAGATATCGGCCATCGGACCTATTAAGTTGACTAAATGGATGGCTAGCTGTAGAATAAAACACGACGGTGACACTCCCCGCCTTCAATGAGATGTTTCCGGACGAGGACGCAGCGCGTTCTTGGTTTGAGAGGTCGCGCTGGTCGCATGGACCCGAGTGTTATCATTGTGGCGCGGTCGGCAATGCAGCATACATGCCGAAGACG
>JAKAEC010000111.1 GCA_021818425.1 Pseudomonadota bacterium | reverse complement strand
GTGCTTTGGTATCGTCTCCGAAGACGAAATGGGGATCACGCATCAGACTCGGGGCGGTCTGCTCGGCGAATTTGGTGATGCCGATGCCCGGATAACCGCCATTCTTGTAGTCGCGCAGGACGATGACCAGAATATCCGACTTGTCGATCAGTGCCTTCTCATGAGCGAAGGTGCGCAGTCCGGCCCGACAACTGCCGCACCAGGTTGCAACCTGCCAGAGCATGACAGGGTGGCCTTTGAATGCCTCCAGTTCCACGGTCTTGCCATTGCTGATGAACGATGCGGGCGGCGCGGCTTGATCAGCCGGACTCGGCGCGTTCTTCGGTCCCATCACGCCGGAGGGCGAGCCGAGCGCCATTGCTGGCAGTGCTAGAAGTCCGGCGAGAAGCGTCATTCGATGCGGGAGGAGATGTTTTGACATCAGACGTTTGACCATGGGGATTATCCTTGTTTTGTATGATGATTAACCGGCGCAGCAGGAGAGCTGGGATACGTCCTTGGTGAAAGTCTGAGCGGCGAGTTTGATGCCCTCCGTCATCACCAGATACGGGAACAGAATGTCTCCAAGTTCTTGCACCGTCATCCGGTGCCGGATGGCGAGAGCTGCGGTCTGGATCATCTCGCCGGCATTGTGCGCGAGAATCTGCGCGCCGATCAGTCGGCCGGTGCGGGCTTCGGCGACCAGCTTGACGAATCCCCTCGTGTCGAAATTGGCGAGCGCGCGTGGGACATTTTCCAGGTCGAGACGGCGCGATATGGCCTCGATTCCGGCCGTTCTCGCCTGCCCCTCGTCCAGTCCGACGGTCGCAACCGCTGGGTCGGTGAAGACCACCGCGGGAACCACCGAGAGGTCGAGACTGGCGTCGCCACCCGTCATGTTGACCGCTGCCCGCGTGCCGGCCGCCGCGGCGACATAGACAAGCTGTGGCATCGTGCTGCAATCGCCCGCTGCGTAGATATTCGCAGCCGATGTCCGCAGATGGTCATCGACGATGATCCTGCCATTGCGGTCGGTCGTCACGCTGGCCTTGTCGAGGGCAAGCCCTTCGGTGTTGGGATGACGACCGGTCGCCACCAGCAGTCGCTCCGCCTCGACCTTCTCGGCACCGAAGGCCACGATGAAGCGACCAGCGTCATAGCTTATCCGTTCGGCCTGTGTGTCATTGAGCACGCGGATGCCTTCGGCTTCGAATGCCTGCTGTAGTGCCGCACCGAGTTCAGGGTCATCGCGCGTAAGCAGTGTGTTGCGTGCCAGCAGTGTCACCTCAACGCCAAGGCGGTGATACGCCTGGGCCAGTTCGAGGGCCACAAAAGACGAACCGATCACCACCAGCCGTGCGGGCAGTTCTTCGGCGAAGAGAGCATCCGTCGAGGTCCAGTAGGGCGTGTCAGCCAGACCCGGCACCGGCGGAATCATCGGTGACGCGCCGGTCGCGATAAGGATACGGTCAGGCGCCAGCTGTGTAACCTGGCCGGCTTGGTCGGTGATCGTCAGCATCCGTGCATCCGCGAAGCGTGCCTCGCCGCGCAGCAATGTGATCTTCGGATTGTTGGCGATGATTGTCTCATACTTGGCACCGCGCAATGCCTCTACGCGATCGCGCATCTGGTTGAGCAACGGCTTCCGGTCCACAGGTTCCTGACTGCGGGCGATCCCGTCGAACGAGTGATGTTCCCGCTCATGGCGGATTTCCGCGGCCCGTAGGGTGATCTTCGAAGGGACGCAGCCGACATTGACGCAGGTACCGCCAATGATCTCGCCCCGCTCGACCATGGTCACCCGTGCGCCAGCCTCAGTGGCACGGATCGCGGCCGCGAATGCCGCACCGCCGCTGCCGATGATCGCAACATGCAAACTGCCCCCCACATCACCATCATGGCCCGGAGATGCTGACCCGATCAGGGGCTCCAGCCCGTAGCCGCTCGGTCTTACAGCCGCCCTCAAAGCCTCGATCTCAATACCCGCATCACTTCTGATCTCGGCGATAGTGCTGTCGTAGGAGACAGAGGCATCGATGCCGGGCATCCGGTTCAGGGCTGCCTCGGCGGTCCGCGCGCAGTGCTCGCAGGTCATTCCGGTAACCCGTAGCGATAGCGTCTCCATGCATCTTTCCTTCCAGATATAGGCTTGGTGGATCACCGACCCACGGCACGGGCACGGCATTGGCCCGATCGGGCATACCGGGGTATAGATCCTGGAGTAACTACAGGAGCAAGGGGTATTTCGATGATCGCGGGAGAAAAGAACTCGCCGGGTTCCAGACCAACCGCGGCACTGGTTGGTCTGGAAGTCCCGATTGGTACGGCCGCAGGGCGAAGCGGGTGTGGCATTGAGACCATCAGATTCTATGAGAAGGCCGGCGTGCTACCGCGAGCTCGACGCAGCGAAAGCGGTCGGCGGGTCTATGACGATCGCGATGTCGCGCGGATTACATTTATCCGCCGGGCCCGCGAACTCGGCTTTACACTGGATGAGGTCCGTAAATTGCTGAAGCTTGCCGATATGCGTGGCATACCCTGCTGCGAGGTCCAGGACATGGCGATTGAGCATCGTGAAGATATCCAGGCAAAAATCGCTGATCTGCGAAGGATGCAGGAGGTTCTCGATATCCTGATCGCTCAGTGTCAGGTTGGTGATCAGCCTGGGTGCCAGCTTATTGACGCACTCTTTAGGCAAACAGGCTCAATCTGACTGCCCCGATCACTTTCGTGTGGCAATGTTCCTCGCCGACGCCTCAATACCCTTTGAGGACGCGATATTCGCCGCTTTTCCCGTATGCTCCTGCGCTTTGGTTGATGGCGACGCAGGGACGATTGCCTGGTTCGCAGCGTGTTAGCTTGTCGAGCATTCCCTTTTTCACCCAAGCGGCGTGATTGGCCTGCAACATGGCGATTTCGCCTCGTAGCTGACTGACCGTGGTGCGGTCCCACCAGACAACGGCCGTGCTGCTCAGCCAGCCGAACAGCATCAACCCGACAGTCAGGGCCACGATCCACCCCAGCAACCGCCAGCTTGCCCAGGATACGATCCGGCGCAACGCCTCCTCCGCAACC
>JAKAEC010000110.1 GCA_021818425.1 Pseudomonadota bacterium | reverse complement strand
GCACTTGCCACCCGCCTCGACGTATCACGCCATCATCTCGCGAAAATCCTGATGGATCTCGTGGCCGGCGGCTACCTCCTCAGTTCCCGCGGGCCCACCGGCGGCGTCCGCCTCGCGGATCCGCCTGGGCGGATCCGCATCGGAGACGTGGTCCGCTATCTCGAACGCGATCAGGCCATGGTCGAATGTTTTCGCGCCGATGGCGGACAATGCAATCTGCTACCGGCCTGTCGGCTGCGCCTTACGCTCAGCCGCGCAAAAGACGCCTTCATCGAGACGCTCAACGAGAAATCCCTGGCCGACATGTCGCTGATATCGGGCACGCCGTAATCAACTCTGATGGGACGCCACACGAACCCAGGAACTCACCGGCAAAAATGCTCGCCGCCGGGCTGCCGCTGTGGCTCCGAAAGTGAGTGTCAAAAATTATGAGCACAGGTCTCTGATGTCGAGCACCGATCATTTAATCTGAGCATGGAAGCATATAATTTGAGCACGAAGGCTCGCCTGCGAGCACCTGATTCGAGCAAAATTCGGCGATGAATTCGGGCGTGGCCGCCGATAATATCAAGCAACTACACCTACCGCCGGCCTCAGCCCGGCGACCTGATTTGTGAATGCCGTAGGCGCATCCGGGGGAGGGGTAAAGCCCTCCTCCATCCCGCTACCCATGTGCGGCCGGCGCGACATTCGGCGTGGTCCAAAGCCAGAGATGGCAAGCCGTCCGGCCGTCCTGATGCGCCACGTTCTTGCCGGTGCAGTCGGATTTCATGGTGTCGAGAATGGCGTTGTCGCGCATGAGCTCGTGCCATTGTGCCAACCCCGCCGGGCCTTGTGAGGCGAGGACGGATTGCTCAACGGCCACGGCGGCGTGAATCGTGCCGGCGGCCTGACCGTACCCGGCCGCGTTGCCGCGCCAGTAGCCCAGGCCGAAGCCCAGGGCGAGGATTACGATCGCCAGCGCCGCGCCCGAGGTAAGCGTGCGCCACCATACCCACCGCGACATGGACTTGAGGCGCTGTTCTGCCGCTTGGGCAAAGGACGCCACGAACTGACGCGACAGATCCGCATGCGCGGCTTCGGCCTGTGCCTTTGCGGCCTGAAAGGCATGGTCGATGGTTTGCGCCAAGCCATCCCGCGCCTGGCGCACGGCACTGAAATCCTGATCAATGTTCTGCCGATGCTCAGCCATCGCGCGTCGCTGGTCTGTGGCAATGGCAACGGTCGAGTCTAAAAACACCCGGAGCGCGTGGAGCGTTTGCGCGGTGGGGTCATTGTCGAGCCGGGCCAGCTGTTCGGCCCGATCCAGCTCCGCCTGCGCGGCGCGGATCGCGGCTTCTGCTCCGCCCTGATCGACGGCTCCGTTCACGGCATCCACGATTTCACGCCGGCGAATTGCTCATCCATCGCCTTGAGCCAGTGGCCCACCCGCGATCGGTTGAACACCCCGAGCGGCGGTTCTGTCTGACCGTCCCGTGCCGCGATGAAACTTGCGGTGCGGGCCTCGACCGCCTCGGCCGCGTGCAGGCGCGGCATCCAGAGGGTGAGCGCGCCGTCCGCCGTTTCATCGCGATAGACGTTCGAGGAGGTAAGGCGCCCGAATGCCTGGTCGCGGGATTGTCCGGCTGGAGCCATGCCTTCATTGAGCACGAAGGCCCGCGCGCGGGGCTTGAAGCCCAAGGCGCCGAGCGTGGCCGCAGGAGTTAAATCCTCGGGATGCGGACCGGCGAGGTAGAACATCACCACGGCCATGCCCGCCTCCTCGATCATTGCATCGAAGCCGGGCATTTCTCCGGCTATGGTGCGGAGGATCGTATCGCCACCCCCGAGATCGATGATGGCGGTTTGTTTTTCGGCGATGGCGAACTCCATGAAGTCCTGGAGCCAGTCGCGAACGGCGGCCTGGTTGAAGGTGTCCGGCCGAGCGACCCCGCCGAAATAGGTCGAGAACGTCGCGTTGGTGGGGTCAATGTCAGCCAGGAGCGGCGCTTTCCCGTCCCGCTGCGCCATCTCCACGATCCAGCGCAGGAAGGTGGTTTTGCCGGTTTTGCCCCGGCCGGCCGTCAGGATGATCTTGGGGCGATCGGCGAGATCGAGGCCCTGGGCGACGGGTTCGATGCTGGATTGCTCGCTGGTCAGCAGCGGTTTGATTTCCGCAGGCTTGAGCCCGGCGGTCGAGCTGCCGGGGCGGAATACGGGGGTTGTGGGTTTGTGGGCGCCGTTGGGTTTCTTTTCTGATGAGGGGGCCTCAGTCATCAAATTCTCCTATCGGGATTTGTCGCCTCTCCATTTCGGATCGTCGGGATCGGCCGGGGCTGTTGGGTCACCAAGGGCACGGCGTTCCGCAGCAGAAACGCCGCGGCCCTCATTTCTCATCCATGACCGTTGAAACTTGGGTGCCGGCTGGGCCGCCTGGTCAGCCGGAGCAGTTGGATCGCCGAGGGCCTGGCGTTCTGCGGCGGAAACACCCCGGCCCTCATTCCGCAAACGCACAAACTCGAATTTCGGTTCGGCCGCCGGCGTGCTGACCGGGGCCGCCGCAGCCGGGCGCCCTTCGGCCCGCTGCTTGGCGACCAAGCGCCGCGCCCGCAGCCAATAATTTTCGACCGTGCGCGGCGTGAGCGGCTGGCCCGTGCGCGAGACCAGCCCGGCCGCCGCGAAGTGCTCCGCCAACCCCTTCCAATGTGCTCCATGCTTGTCGAGGAGGGCGGCAAATTCGTCGTGGTGCTCGATAAACCAGACCATCAACGGGGAGCGCCGACGAAGGCCGGAAGCCATCGCCGCACCGAGCTTTTCAATATCGAGATCAGGTGCGGGCATAGCGAATCCTACCGATTTCAACCTCAGAACGTCAATAGATCGCAGCACAACCGCAGCATATTCACAGCATTATGCGCGCCATAGTCGCGGCGATACCGATCCAGATTCACAGCAAAATCACAGCAAATTCGCGTCATGAAGCCCGCCAAAGCCCCGCCACTGTGCGGGCGGAAAGTTCAGGAGAGAAGTTACAGACCATTGCACCTATGGAGCTTGCGGCGCAAGAGGCAATGGCGTTAGGTTGATGGGCAGGAGTTCCGCC
>JAKAEC010000109.1 GCA_021818425.1 Pseudomonadota bacterium | reverse complement strand
GGGATGGGCGATATGTTAACTTGCGTCGGCCCGCCGGATACAATCGTTAAAGGCTCTGCTACCGTTCTGATCGGCGGAAAACCGGCGGCGCGGATGACTGATAGTTGCGCTCATGGCGGCACGATCATACTTGGTTGCTTCACGGTGTTGATCGGCGGGTGAGGCGACGGGGCTTAGCGCCCAGTCCATTTTGCCTCATAAACCTTGGCACCTTCAGGTGGTACGAAGGCTTGATCCACTTTCATTTCGCTTAGGCGCAGCGCGTTCAGCGTGATGATGAGTGCCGCCACATTCATCATGCCGGGGGGAATCCACTGAATCAGGCCGCCGAGTAACTGGTCTTGCGCTGGAGAGATGGAGGGAAACAGCCGGCCGCAAAGCTCATAGAAGGAAAAAAGATCTTTCGTGGTGAGCGCAATGTAGGCTCCGACGGCAATCTGCGGGAACATCACAAAGAACCCGGCACCCGCACGGGTTAGGTAAGAATAGCGGCATGGCGGGCTAGGGCGAGGGTCGAGCACTACCATCCAGAACAATACACCGCCCGCGAGGCAGGAGAGATTCATCACCGCATAGAGGGCGGGGTCTATCATCGCGTCGAAATGCACTGGCGGTAGCAGCCATATATCGGTGGTGAAAAGGAACACTGCCATTGCCGCCACTGGGTGGGCCAGAAAACGTAGCGGCCGCCAAGCCGCCATGGCTCTGCGGTTTACCCAGTTTGGCGAACCTGCCCCCAATGCCTCGCCCGGCCAGGAAATGCCAGCACAGAACGGGGCGATCATGCCTAGCACCACTGCTTGCGTCCTGTTGAGAAAGAACATGTGCTGGGCGATGTATTCAAAATGGGTTTGCAGCACAAACCAGACACCGATTACCCCGGCATAGAAAAAGCTCTGCCGAACCGGCCCTGGGCGTGTCTCAGACGGTAGCCGCCGCTGTCCTCGCCAGAACCAGAGGCCGAGCAGCAGGCAGCCAGCGAAGACAACTGGATTGAACACGAATGGTAACAAGAATGGCAGTTGTGCTGGCACAAAATGGCATAGCCCGCCCACGAGCGCGGTGAGGGCCAGGAGCCAGAGTTCAGCCATTCAACCGGTCCATCGGCACGCCGGAAAGGCTGCGGCTGGTGCGGATGGTTTGCAATGTTTGTACTCGTGCCACGGCTGGGGCGTTGGTAAGGCGCTGAGTGAGCTGATTTTCATGTGCCGCATCACGAGCCACCAGCTTCAGCAGGAAATCTCCGCCTCCACGGATCATGTGGCATTCCCGTACCTCCGGCCAAGTCGCCACCAGCGCCTCGAACGCTTCAAGTACCGAGAGTTTTTGGCTCTCCAGCCCGACAATTACGAAAAAAGCAATCTGCCAGCCCAACTTATGGCCGTCCGTGTCGGCATGGTACCCTCTAATATAGCCGGCCTCCTCCAGCCGCCGCACGCGGCGTAGGCAGGGCGGCGGTGAGATGCCCGCCCGACGTGCCAGTTCCACATTCGTTATGCGTCCATCTTCCTGCAACTCAGAGAGTATCTTGCGGTCGATTTCATCCAGCGCGAGCGGCTCGGCTTCCGTTTGCATGCAATCCCCAATATCCATTTCACGCAATATAATTGCGTGCGCGCGTTTGGCTATCGCAAAATGAAGGTTTTGGCTGTTGTTACGGAAGTTGGTTGACTGCCGCGCACAGGGATGCCCCTCATGAGCCATGTTTGACACCAGCGAGGCAAACGTGGGGCGGTCGAGTGATTGATGTGGCGATCATCGGTGGCGGGCCAGCCGGGATTGCGGCGGCGCTGCGGTTGAAGGCGCGCGGGATGCAGCGCGTCGTCATATTGGAGCGCGAGGCATTGCTGGGCGGGGCGCTGCGCCACGAGACGCACGCCGCCTTCAGGTGGTGTGCACCGTGGCGCATCCGTACTGGCGAGGCGAGGGCGCGGCACCTTG
The DNA here is from genome assembly GCA_021818425.1 of Pseudomonadota bacterium. Taxonomy (GTDB): domain Bacteria; phylum Pseudomonadota; class Alphaproteobacteria; order Acetobacterales; family Acetobacteraceae; genus Acidocella. The sequence goes on along the minus strand of JAKAEC010000109.1, from coordinate 1,147 downwards.
CCGCTGCAGCGCTGGCGGCGGGCGTGGAGGTTATGGTCGGCCACACAGTGACGGCACTGCGTCCGGGTGGCGGGCTCGAAGCGATTGTTTCTGGTGGCGCGTGGCGAACCAAGGCGCGACGGGTGCTGTTGGCCACTGGCGGCGTTGCGGATGAACCTCGTTTTATAGAAACCAGCCATCTGCAGTTTGACCTGGGCACGTGCAGCCCAGCGGTGGACCAGTATGGCCGCTGTTCCGATCCAGCGTTTTTTGCGGTGAGGAAGTTGGCTCGCATGTCGGAATTCTGCCGGCAGAATGGAACGGAGACAGGGGATTACATCGCGGACGATCTTTCCGGCGGATTGCCGAGCCTCGAGGGTAAGTTAGAGGTGCGGCCTGGGCGAGGCATCCGGTTCGTCGTACCCCAAACTCTGGCACACGTGGTGCCTTTGCGCGGGCAGCTAGAGATTTGCGCGGCAGAACCCATGAAAGGGCTGCTACGGGTGCGTGCCGGAGAGGTCGTACTCTATCGCCGCTGGACGGAGACGTGGCCGGAAAAGCGCGTCGTTATCGCTCTGGATGGGCTGAAAACCCCTCCAGATGACGCGCAGCTGATTGTGGAAATCGTGCCATGAATTAAAGCTCCCGCCAGCCCGGCAGCCAGCGGGGGGTTAATACGTCAAAAAGTCAGATCAGGAGAAAGCCAGATCAGGCAATGATCTCGATCTCTGCAAAAAAGAACGAAATCTCATCGGCGGCGGCTTCCGGGCTGTCGGAGCCGTGCACTGAATTGGCCTCAATGGACTCAGCGAATTCCTTGCGAATGGTGCCGGGCTCGGCATTGGCCGGGTTCGTGGCACCCATGATCTCGCGGTTCTTGGTGATCGCATTCTCACCGACCAGCACCTGAGCCACGACTGGGCCGGAGATCATGAAAGAAACCAAGTCGTTGAAGAACGGACGGGCAGAATGCACGGCATAGAACGCCTCGGCCTGGGCCTTGGTTAGATGCATGCGCTTGCTGGCCGCAATGGTTAGGCCTTTTTCCTCGAACTTGGCGTTGATCTTGCCGGTAAGGTTGCGGCGCGTGGCGTCCGGCTTGATGATGGAAAGCGTGCGTTCGATGGCCATGGTCTATGTTCCCAATGAATGTTGCGGGCGCAATAGC
>JAKAEC010000108.1 GCA_021818425.1 Pseudomonadota bacterium | reverse complement strand
GTACCTGGAGGCTGTCATGAAAGAAGGCGTCGAGTCGGGGGAACTGCGCCCGGACCTCGATTGCGAGGAGGCTGGCGCGCATGTCTATGCGAGTATTCAGGGTGCCATTCTCATTGCTAAGGTCCTAAGAGTGGAGACGCCGCTTGAGAACTGCCGCAAGCAGATTTTGCGGTATCTGGTGAAATAAGCCGACGCTTGTTTCGGCTTCCGGACGGGAGGCGGTTGCCATGAAAACGCGCCGTGTCGCAAAATTCCGGTTTCGGTAAGGCAGGATTTTCTCTATTGCTCCCGCATGCTCACCGATAAAGACAATTTGCTGCGCCGGCTGCACGCGTTACGCAGCGAGCACCGGGATCTCGATACGGTCATCACCCGTATCAGCGAACATGGCCCGGTTGACCAACTGCATTTGCAGAGGTTGAAGAAGCGCAAGTTGGGGCTCAAGGATGAGATTTCCCGGCTGGAAAGCCGCTTGATCCCGGACCGTACGGCATGAACGCGCCGCTCGTCGGGATTATTATGGGCAGCCGGTCCGACTGGCCTGTGATGGAGCATGCAGCCCAAATACTGGAAAAGCTAAGCGTGCCATTCGAGGCAAAAATCGTCTCCGCGCACCGTACGCCGGATCGACTTTTCCAGTACGCCAAATCAGCTGAAGGGCGTGGCATCAAGATTATCATCGCGGGGGCTGGTGGGGCGGCGCATCTGCCCGGCATGGCGGCGTCCATGACCAATCTGCCGGTGTTGGGTGTGCCGGTGGCTGTAACCGCGCTGAGCGGGCAGGATGCACTGCTCTCCATCGTACAGATGCCGGGCGGAATCCCCGTAGGCACGCTCGCCATTGGCAAGCCTGGCGCTATCAATGCCGGCATCCTTGCCGCTTCCATTTTAGCTTTGTCTGATCCCGCTCTGCGGGGCCGCGTAGCGGCTCTACGGGCCGAGCAGACCGCCAGCGTACCCGAGGATCCGGTATGATGTTGCCTCCCGGTGCTGTGATCGGCATGGTCGGCGGTGGACAGCTGGGGCGCATGTCCGCCCAGTCGGCCGCAAGGTTGGGTTATCTCGTGCATGTGTTCTCGCCGGAGCAGTATGGTCCCGCCTCCCAAGTGGCGGCACGTAATACCGTGGCCAGCTATGACGATCTCGACGCGTTGCGACGCTTCGCGGACGAGGTGGATGTCATCACCTTCGAATTCGAAAATCTTCCTGCCGCCTCACTGGAATTGCTGGAGAACCTCAAGCCAGTGCGCCCAGGGGCGAGAATTCTGGCCATTAGCCAGGACCGCACGTTGGAGAAGCGGTTTCTCAACGATGCCGGCATTGCCACGTCTCACTGGGTCAAGGTGGAAACATTGGCGGAGCTGGAGGCTGCGGTTGAGGTGCTTGGTCTGCCGGCCGTGCTGAAAACCACGAGGCTTGGCTATGACGGCAAGGGTCAGGCCATGCTGCGTGACCCAGAAGATCTGCCCCATGCATTTGAGCGTCTTTCCCCCAAGCCTCTTGTGCTGGAAGGTTTCGTGAATTTCGGGATGGAAATTTCGGTTATGGTCGCGCGCGGGGTGGACGGCCAAGTGGTGACATTCGACACTGTAGAGAACCGCCACAAGCACCATATACTGGACCTCACCATTGCCCCTGCACCCGTGGGATCGAATCTATTGGCGCAAGCCCAGTCGATTGCCGCTGTGGTAGCGGAGCAGCTCGAACTGGTTGGGCTGATGGGTGTCGAGATGTTCGTGACCGCGAAGGGCGAACTGGTAGTGAACGAAATTGCTCCCCGCCCGCATAATTCCGGGCACTGGACCATGGACGCCTGTCCCTGCAGCCAGTTTGAGATGCATATCCGCGCTGTCTGCGGGCTGCCCTTGCCGCCCGCCGTGCGCCATTCAGATGCGGTGATGAAAAACCTAATCGGCCCCGACGATATGGCCCTTTGGCCGCGAATCCTGGCCACGCCGGGGCTCATTCCGCATCATTACGGCAAGTCAGAAGCCCGTCCGGGTCGCAAGATGGGCCATTTCAACCGGTTGTTCCCTAAGGGTGCGCTACCGGGGGAACTGGGCATCGAGGACGCGCTGAAGCTGACAGGAGCCTAAAGAAAAATCTGCATAATCTGGCCTTGACCTCGCGCAGCCCATTCCAGAAGCTGCGGCGGCAGTGGCGTTAGCGCTACGGCTGGGCACGATGATCCGGACACCGGCGCCCCGCGAGCGGCGCATTCCAGTGCCTCCGAGAGTTCCGGCCGCAGCACCAAGAAACCGGCGGTAAGATGCGGGGAATGGCGTGTCGTAGCGATGGCGGTTAGCAGCAATTCATAGATTATTAGGTTGTTGTGTGTGGAGTCGCCGATCGCTACGCCACCGTGTTGTCTTGCGGGTTTTCGAGGGTGGGAGAAGCGGAAAGGTTCGGATGCATCCTTCACCGACGTCTTCCCAAACATCGCATTGAAATCCGCTGTGGGGCCGGTAATGGAAATATCCGTGTCCTGCCCGGATAGGATGCCTGCATCGCAGCGGATCGAAGTTGTATTCGTAGAATTGGGCAGCATTCGCCCCGTCGGGGGGTGAGTTGCGCCCGTCTACACCAGTAGCTCACGACGGTCGCGCTTGTTCAAATCCGATGTTTTTAGTTAAGCAAAATTAAAGAGGGAGTATTTCTCGCTCGTACACCATCATTTTTCATGGCGGTGAGTAGGCTGCCGGGTTCGCGGTAGGGACCGAACATGTAGTAGATCGGGCGCACCCTTACGCCTTCGCCCACATTCTTGATGAACGGCGCCGCGAATTCAGTGGCGGTCTGGATCTGGTTCAATCGATGGTGTTTCGCAAGCGTTTGATGGATGACCTCCGGGACTTGGCGTCGAGCCGCCTTTGCTTCGAGGCCACGGTTGGCTTTGTGCTTCGGCGTGTTTTTGGTACCATGGTCGCTTGCCGGATCAATGCAAATAGCTTCCCTCGCGCCTCTTCACGGTTGCGCAGCTGGGAACGGTGTTCTTCAGACTCTACAAGGATTATGCCATCCTGCGTCAGGCGCCTGCCTGCCAGATTGGCGAGTCGGGCCTTTACGGGCCCTGGTAGAGTGGTATTGGCGGCAAGGTTGAACCGCAGTTGCACTGCGGTGGAAACTTTGTTCACATTCTGACCGCCCGGGC
>JAKAEC010000043.1 GCA_021818425.1 Pseudomonadota bacterium | reverse complement strand
GGCGAGGCGACCATGCTGAATAACGGCAAAGGCTTTACGGTGGCGGTACTGACCAAAGTGACGGTGCCAACCCCGAAAAGCGACCCGCGCGCATATGCGCGGTTGAAGCAGAGCCTGAATAAGAGCTTGCAGGACGATCTGGAGGAGAGTTTCCTGGTCGGGTTGCAGGCTCAGGACAAGGTGACTGTAAACCAGAAACTGCTCGCGCAAATTTACCAGTGAGGATGAAGTAGAGTTATCATGAACGCCGTTTCGCCAGACCGTTTTGAGACCTTTCGCGCCGCCTACGATCAGGGCCGCGGCGCGCTGGTCTGGCGTCACGCAATCGCGGACCTACTGACCCCGGTTGCAGCCTTCATGAAGGCTGCACACGGCCAGCCTTATTCCTTCCTACTGGAAAGCGTGGAAGGCGGGGTCACTCGCGGGCGCTATTCCGTGATCGGCATGGCACCGGATCTTGTTTGGAAGTGCGAGCGGGGTGCTGCCTCGGTAAATCGCGATGCGGCAGAAACACCCAACGTCTTCGCGCCAGTGCTAGAGGCACCGCTGAAAAACCTGCGCGGGCTGATCGCCGAGACACGGCTGGATGTGCCGGAAGGGCTGCCACCGGTGATCGGCGGGCTACACGGCTATCTCGGCTACGACATGGTAAGGCAGATGGAGGCACTACCGGCTTTGAAGCCGGATGTACTCGGCATCCCCGAAGCAATTCTCATCCGCCCCGGCTTGCTAATTGTCTTCGATGGCGTGACCGACGAGATGACGCTCGCCGCCCCCGTCTATCCGCGTAAAGGCATGGATGCCGCCCAAGCCTACGCTGCCGCCGAAGCCAAGCTGAGCGGGCTTGCCGAGGCACTGGAAGCCCCGATGCCGCAGCTGAAAGGGCGGCTTCTCGAGAAACTGGAACAAAGCTCCAACATGGAGAAGGAGGAGTTTCTGGGCGTTGTGGAAACGGCGAAGAACTACATCCGCGCCGGCGATGCATTCCAGATCGTCCCCTCCCAGCGTTTTGAAGCGCCATTCTCCCTGCCGCCGTTCGCGCTATATCGCTCGCTCCGCCGGATCAATCCGGCGCCGTTCCTGTTCTTCCTGGATTTTGGATCTTTCCAGGCCGTTGGGTCTTCGCCGGAAATTCTAGTGCGTCTTCGTGACGGAATAGTAACGATCCGCCCGCTGGCAGGCACGCGGCGGCGCGGCGCCACGGTCGAGGAAGATCTGGCGCTGGAGCAGGAACTGCTGGCCGACCCCAAGGAACGCGCCGAGCATTTGATGCTACTCGATTTAGGCCGCAATGATGTTGGCCGAGTTTCGGAAATCGGTTCGGTGCGGGTGGCGCAGAGCTTCGCCATCGAGCGGTTCTCTCATGTAATGCACATCTCCTCGACGGTGGAAGGCAAGCTGCGCCCGGAGCTCGAAGCGCTTGACGCGCTGATCGCGGGCTTCCCCGCCGGCACGCTCTCGGGTGCACCAAAAGTGCGGGCCATGCAGATCATCGAAGAGTTGGAGCCTTCAAGACGTGGGCTCTATGCCGGATGCATCGGTTATTTCGCTGCCAACGGTACCATGGATACCTGCATTGGCCTGCGCACCGCCCTGGTGAAGGATGGCAAAATGTATGTGCAGGCCGGCGTTGGCGTGGTGGCTGATTCCGACGCCGAGGCTGAATATATGGAAAGCGTGCAGAAGGCACGTGCCTTGTTCCGCGCGGCCGAGGACGCGGTGCGCTATGTGGCCGCACCGGAGGTTTGAGCGATGATTCTCCTGATCGACAATTACGACAGCTTCACCTTCAATTTAGTACAGTTCTTCGGAGATTTGGGTACGCACTGCGTGGTAAGACGCAATGATGCACTAACCCCACAGGAGGTGCTGGCCATGGCGCCTGAAGCCGTGGTGCTTTCCCCCGGTCCGTGTACGCCGAACGAGGCGGGCATTTGCCTGGACATGGTTGCCGCCGCCGCCGAGGCGAAGCTGCCGCTGTTTGGCGTCTGCCTCGGACATCAGGCCATCGGGCAGGCATTCGGAGGGCTGGTGGTGCGCGCACCACAGCCCGTTCATGGCAAGACCAGCCCGGTGTTCCACGACAACACGGACGTCTTCGAGGGCTTGCCCAATCCGTTCACCGCCACGCGCTACCACTCGCTCATAGTGCAACGTGCCAGCCTACCCGAGACGCTGGTTCCAACCGCTTGGACAGAAGATGACATCATCATGGGCCTGCGCCATGCAACGCTGCCAATTTATGGGGTTCAGTTCCATCCTGAAAGCATAGCAACTACACAGGGTCATGATATTCTGCGCAACTTCTTGCGCCTTGCAGGTGTGAAGGCTCCGGCTCTAGCGTGAACGCTTCGCTGAAACCGGTGCTGGCGCGGCTTGGCCAGGGGGAGAGGTTATCCGTTGCCGAGGCCGAGAAAGCGTTCGGCGTGGTGATGGACGGCCAAGCCACACCGGCACAGATTGGCGGGATGTTGATGGCCATGCGCGCGCGCGGCGAAAGCGTGGCGGAACTTACCGGCGCGGTAACCGCCATGCGCCAGCGAATGACGCGTATTGTAGCGCCGGCAGGGGCAATGGATGTGTGCGGCACGGGCGGCGATGGCGCAGCCAGTCTCAACATATCCACCGCCGTTACCTTCGTGCTGGCAGCATGCGGTATCCCTGTAGCCAAGCACGGCAATAAGGCGCTGTCCTCACGCTCAGGCGCCGCGGATGTCTTGAGTGCGCTGGGTATTCGGATCGAGCCGCCGATAGAGAGACTTGCCAGCATTCTTCGGGAGGTGGGATGTGTTTTCATGTTTGCGCCACGCCACCATCCAGCGCTGCGCCACGCCGCCCCGGTGCGGGTGGAGTTGGGCACGCGCACACTCTTCAACCTGACCGGCCCGATGGCCAACCCCGCTGGGGTGACGCGCCAGCTTATGGGGGTATATGATCCCGTCTGGGCACGACCAGTGGCGGAAACACTGCGCGATTTGGGCACCGAATCAGCCTGGGTGGTGCATGGCGGCGGCATGGATGAACTGGTGCTGGAGGGGGAGAATCACGTCGTGTCCCTGCAAAATGGCGTCATCGCGGAATTCACCGTTGCGGCCGCTGATGCTGGGCTGAAGGCAGAACCTGCGGCTTTATTGAAGGGTGGAGATGCGGCTTACAATGCCGAGGCACTTCTGGCACTGCTCCGTGGCGGAAGAGGCGCGTATCGCGACACGGTTTTGTTAAATGCCGCAGCTGCCCTGGTGGTGGCGGAGCAGGTGGATACGTTGCCCCAAGGCGTGGCCTTGGCGGCAAAGGCAATTGATGAGGGCACAGCTTTGGCGGTTCTTGAGCGGTTGAAGAGCGTGTCCGGAGAGCAGAGATGAACGTGATGGTTGACGATGTGCTGGCGAAGATTTGCGCGGATAAGCGCGCCGAGGTCGCAGAGCGCCAAGCCCAGACGCCATTGGATGAGATGAAGGCCGCAGCGAGGGATGCCGGCAAGACTCGCGCCTTTGGAAGGGCGCTGATGGACGCAGCCGCCGCAGGCCGGCCAGGGTTGATTACTGAGATCAAGAAAGCTTCGCCCTCCGGCGGATTGATCAGGGCGGATTTCAAGCCCGTGGACATCGCTCTTGCCTATGAAGCGGCGGGCGCAGCGTGCCTTTCCGTGCTGACGGACGAAAAATATTTTCAAGGCGCAGCAGCGCACCTGCAGGCAGCACGCGCGGTGGTGGAGCTGCCGGTGCTGCGCAAAGATTTCATCTTGGACGAGTGGCAGATTTACGAAAGCCGCGCGATGGGTGCCGATTGCATTTTGTTGATCATGGCAGCGCTTGAAGACTCTCTGGCGCATGAGTTGGAGGACTTGGCACGGGCACTGGGTATGGATGTGCTGGTGGAGGTTCATAACGAGGAGGAGCTGGAACGCGCCCTGCCGCTGCAAACCCCATTGCTAGGCATCAACAACCGCAATCTGAAAACGATGGTGACGGATATCGCGGTGACGGAGGCGCTCTCGGCGTTAAGTCCACCGAATAAATTCCTAATTTCGGAATCCGGCATCCGCACTAGCGCCGATATTGAACGCCTGCGCAAGGTCTGCGTGCAAGGCTTTCTGGTCGGCGAATCGCTGATGCGCGAGCAGGATGTGGCCGCCGCCGTGCGCGGGCTGCTCGGCACGTGAGTGAGCTGACCCATATCGGGCCGGACGGTGCCGCGCGGATGGTCGATGTCTCAGCCAAGACCGTGACCGCGCGCGAAGCCGAAGCCAAGGGCCGGGTGGTGATGAAAGCCGAAACAGCAGCGCTCATTCGCGAGGGCCAAGCCGCCAAGGGCGATGTGCTGGCGGCGGCGCGGATCGCAGGTATCATGGCTGCGAAAAAAACCGGCGAGTTGATCCCGCTCTGCCATCCGCTGCCTCTGGATGCGGTGAGCATCAACCTTGCTGTGACCGAAAACTCGGTGGAAATTCACGCGACAGCTCGCACCACCAGCCGTACCGGAGTGGAGATGGAAGCACTAACCGCGGTGAGCTTGGCGGCGCTGACGATCTACGACATGTTGAAAGCGGTGGATAAGACCATGCGAATCGAAGCGGTGCGGCTGACACGCAAGGCTGGCGGCAGAAGCGGAGATTTTTCGGCACCATGATCAGCGTTGACGAAGCCCGGGCGCGAATTGTCGCCGGGCTCAAGCCAGTTGCGGTGGAAACGGTTGGGCTCGCTCAGGCGCACGGGCGGGTGCTGGCAAAGCCGGTGCTTGCACGCCTGAGCATGCCGCCGGCGGATGTCTCGGCGATGGACGGCTATGCCGTGCGCGCCGGCGACGCCACGGCTGGCGCCAGCCTGCGGTTGATCGGCGAAGCGGCGGCGGGGCATCCCTTTAGTGGCCAAATGGGTCCTGGTGAAGCCGTCCGGGTTTTCACCGGCAGCGTGATCCCCGCGGGCGCGGATGCGGTACTCATCCAGGAAAACGCCAATGCCGAGGCGGGTTTTGTGCAGGTGACCGAGCCCCTGACTGCCCGGCATGTGCGTGCCGAAGGGGAGGATTTTGCCGTAGGGGATGAGGTGATCTCGGCCGGACGGCGGCTTTCGATACGCGATATAGGTGTGGCCGGCGCGGCCGGGTATCCCTGGCTTTCGGTGCACCGCAAACCTCGGGTGGCAATTTTATGCACTGGAGACGAGATCAGCCTACCCGGCGAGCCCGTGCCAGCCGGCGGCATCACCAACTCTAATGCGGCCATGCTGGCGGCGTTCGTGACTGCACACGGTGCAGAGGCACTGCTGCTGCCCATAGCGCGGGATACAGAGGATGCGGTGGCAGAGGGTGCGGAGGCCGCGCGTGGAGCAGATTTGCTGGTGACCACGGGCGGCGCCAGCGTGGGCGCGCACGACCTAGTGCAGGCGGGCCTAACCCGCCGTGGCTTCGCGCTGGATTTCTGGAAGATCGCTATGCGTCCTGGCAAACCACTAATATTCGGTAGCATTAACGCCATGCCAGTGCTGGGGCTGCCGGGCAACCCGGTTTCGGCTTATGTCTGCGCCACGCTGTTTCTGGGGGGGGCCGTCACAGCACTCGGTGGGCTGGCGTACCAAGCACCGAAATTTGTAAAAGCGCGGCTTGGCGCAAATATGAAGGCAAACGACCACCGGGAGGATTACGTTCGGGCTGTACTGGCCGAGAACGGGGACGGCTGGCTAGCCACGCCACTCCCGGTACAGGGCTCAGGCATGCTGCGCGCCCTGGCCAGAGCTGACGCGTTGATCCGCCGGGCGCCATTTGCACCCGCAGCTAAGGCCGGAGACTTTGTTGATATCCTACCACTGGACGGCTCATAACACGCTTGACGCGAAAACCAGAACTAAACTAGAACATTTTTGTGTTGGCGCTTTGTTCTTGGCGCCTCTGCCCGGAGATGTCCGATGCTCACCCCAAAGCAGCATGAGCTGCTGATATTCATCGAAAAGCATTTGCGCGAAACCGGCTGCAGCCCGAGTTTTGAGGAAATGAAGGAGGCGCTGGATCTGCGTTCGAAATCCGGCATTCACCGATTAATTTCGGCGTTGGAAGAGCGCGGATTTTTGCGCCGCCACAAGCACCGGGCGCGGGCATTGGAGGTAATCAAGCTGCCACCGGACCTGAACCCAGGCCAGGACACGGCACGAAACTTCTCACCAAACGTGATAAAGGGAAATTTCGGCGCTCGCCTAGTTGGGCTACGAGCCGAAGCACCGGAAGCAAGTGCGATTTCTCTGCCGCTTTACGGCAAGATCGCGGCCGGCCTTCCGATCGAAGCACTGCGCGATAACGAGGAGACGATCGAAGTGCCGATGTCCATGCTGGGCAGCGGCGAGCATTTCGCCCTCACCGTTGAGGGGGACTCGATGGTTGAAGCCGGTATTCTTGATGGCGACACCGTCATTATCCGCCGGGGTGAAATGGCAGATAACGGCCAGATTATCGTGGCACTGTTGGACGAGAACGAGGTGACGCTAAAGCGGTTGCGGCGCAAGGGGCAATCCATCGCGCTAGAACCCGCCAATATTCACCACGAGACACGGATTTTTCCGGCCGAACGGGTAAAAGTACAAGGCCGGCTGGTGGCGCTGCTGCGCCAATATTAGACGCACGTCGCATTCAGAAAGCTACCCTGACATCTGCTTGCCCTGCAGCAAGTCAAGCAGATGTCATTGCATGCTAATCCATGTTTTTCGCTGCGGCCTGGAGGTCGGCGGCACGGGCAAGAATCCGATCCTCCAACCCACTGGCGATCGACGGGTCAGCCGGGATATCCACCCACTGGCCTGCCTGCATGGTCTGCTCGAACACGCTCACCTGTATGGCATTGGCCGTAAGGTTCCTGCTGAGGATGTACGCGTTGGCCTTGAAGCGCGTGTTGGGAGCGGAAGGCGGGCTGTACCAGTCGGTGATAATAACACCGCCGAACGGGTCAGCCGAAACCAGCGGCATGAAGGACAATGTGTCCAACGTGGCCCTCCACAGATAGGCATTGACCTGAAGGTTGGTGTTCGCGCCGCTATTGCCATTAGCGCCCTTGCCCAGGGTGAAGAGGCTACCCGAACCGGCAGATACGGGGCCAAGGCCGCCTTCCTCGTAGTTGTTCACTTGCGGGACGGAGGTCTTCACACCGGCACAGGCGCTGAGCGACAGCAAGCTGACGGCCAAGCCGGCGGGGACGGCGAAACGTTGAACTATTCTCAATTCTGCTCTCCAAGCCCGAAAACTGCATGCTGTTTAGCCTCCAACCCTTGTTCCGCCAAGGGCTGCGCTTGCACAGACATAGATCGTTTTCAAAAACAAAGAGGGTGGCGGTTGCCCGCCACCCTCTTTTCATTAACACCGCAAGATTGCTTATATGACTACCACTTAAGCGTGGTGCCAACGGCGATGACCTGCTCATGCACGTTGGAACGAACACCTGTAACGGTGGTCGGCTGGTGCTGTTGGCCATAAAGATACTGAACGAAGAACCCTATAGGCTTTGCCAGCTGATAATTGGCACCCGCGGCGATGCCTTCTTCACTCAGCGTCCGAGCATAGGCGGTACTGCCAGGGATATACTTACCAGAAGACTGTTGGTTGAAATAGGAAGCGCCCACCGTATAAGGACCATTTTCATAGGAAGCGCCAACGATATAGCCGAGCGCGTTGCGAGCTCCTTTGGGCTTGAAGTAGTATCCGTCTTCCAGCTGGCCGGCCTTGACATTGGCGCCCACCGTGAGGCCCGCATAGGTCGTTTGCACGCCGGCCTGAAGCACCGAGAGCTCGTCGTAGCCATACGGTGCACTGCTGCCATAAGAACCATTAGTGCTGCTCAGCGGCGCTCCGTGGAGATAAGAGACGGAGATCTTATTGGCGAAGGCGTCGATATCGTTGCCGAAGGACACCGACACATCTAGAGTATTGCGGCGGCGACCAGGGCTGCCACCGGCAACTGAGGTGGCGGCGGAACCGTTGGCGCTGCCCGCGGAATCCTGACCTTGCTTGATACCGTTGGAGCTCGGTTCAAAGCCAATAATGCCGGACAGCTTGCCATCCAGCACCTCAACAGCCGGGCTCTCATAGACGAACTTGCCCGTTGTGTAGAGATGGCTGGTGTCAGCATAAACGAACTGACCAGGGACGCTCGGCAGCATAATGTAGGGGCCGCCATCGGCGTTGAACTGCGCGCCATCGCCGAAGTTCTCGATCACACCGACCTGAGACAGAGTGAAAGCAGAGTCCGTATCGCCGAAACGGATAAAGCCATAATTCGGTGTGCCGAGATAGCCGTAGCCGCGCCGAATGTAGAGCGTGCCGACACCGTTGGTACCGGTGTCGCTGGGGTTCGCCCGGACGCCGGCATTCGAGGTCGTCGTGCGAAGTTCGAACTGTACGCCGTACCAGATGCCATTCAGTGTCTGGGCATCGAAGCCGGGGAGGAGGCGAAAATCGCCAAAGGTGGAAACACCATTCAATTTATAGCCAGCGGCGTCGCTGCCCATATCGGAGGCGCCATAGGCGCCAATGCCATACTGGAAATACCCATTCAGGTGGACAACGACGGTGCCCGGCGCGGCAACTGGCTTGGCCGGCTGTGCGAAAGCGGCACCCCCGACAAACAACGCTGCCGCAGACGCCAATAATAGTTTGCGCATCACATCATCTCCTTTGTTCGCCAGAACTAGCGTTTCGTGAGCCTTTTAGACCCAGCTGCGCGCTGCCAAGCGAAGGGACCGGACCGCTGCGCACTAAGTTGCGTTTCTTAAATCTACATCTTTAACAAGACGCAACCATCTTAATCTGCGTTCATTGTTTATTCAGCAAACTGTGTCCCGCACGACACATCTATATTGCAACGATATTATATAACAATCGGCATATCTTGTGAAAATTCCTACAATTATGACAATTTAAAAACAAATTTTCCAGACTATCTATACTAACTAAATAGTTGTTTTATGGCTTCGTCGCACGCCAACCGCGCCTGCCGCGATGCGTACAATTTGCTCTAGAGAAAAGCCTCTATTGCTCCGACGCCGACGCACCGCCGCCCTAAGGCTTGCGCCCGCCAACCTGAAATCCCTCCGAGCGCGCAAGGGCTCATCCGCCCAGCTTGGCGGGCCAGAAGGCGCCAGCCGGCACCCCCGAGTCCTGGCACACCGGGGTGCGTAGCGGTCGGAAAGACGGGGGATATGAAAACAAGGTCCACACCAGCTCGGCGCGCTTTGCTGAGCTCTCGCTCGTTATGCACCGAGGCGCTGCACAACGCGTGCGTCCGTAAGAAGCGCCGAGCTGGCGCGCCACCGCGCAAATGAAGCCCCCCTGCAACCGCCTTGGCCAACCGCGCATCCCCGGCAACAATAAGCGTCAGCCTTCGTGCCCGGCAAATCCGTGCCGCGGCCTTGGCCAGCCCTGCGCGGTCCGGATGGGAGTCGTGTCGGAACAACACCCCGCACAGTCCGACAGGTAGACGACTGATAATCGATAACGGGTCTGGCGTACGGTGCGCATCAGTAAAAAACCACAGCGGCGGCGGGCCAGATTTCTTGCGCGTACCAGTTGCCTCCATGCCCAAGCGGCGGCGCTTTACCACCCGCGCCCATGCGACTAACCGTGAATCCATGCCCCATCCTAGCCTGATCGCCCAAAATCTCGAAACAATCCGCGCCCGCATCGCGCAAGCCGCCCGTCATGCCGGACGCGATCCATCCGGCGTCACTCTCGTCGCCGTGAGCAAGACCCATCCCAAGCAGGCGGTACTGGAGGCAATGATGGCGGGCGCCTTCATATTTGGTGAAAACCGAGTGCAAGAGGCGACTAAAAAATTCCCCATCGCAGGAGCGCAGTTGCGTATCATCGGCGGGCTGCAGGCCAACAAGGCGGCGCAGGCCGTGTACCTAGCTGACGCAATTGACAGCCTCGACCGTCCACAACTTGCTGACGCTATTGCCAAGGCGGCTGAAAAGCACGGCCGGCTGCCCGAGCTTCTGGTACAGGTGAATATCGGTGATGAGCCGCAGAAATCCGGCGTTCCAACCGCCGAAGCTGACGTGTTCATCCGTGCCATGCGGACACGTTTCGGAAGCGCTTTGAAGGGGCTGATGTGCATTCCTCCCGCCCATGAGGATCCAGCGCCACATTTCCGTCGACTGGCGTCCATGGCGGATGTTCATGGGCTACCTGTGCGTTCCATGGGCATGTCGGGGGATTTTCCGACCGCCATCGCCGCCGGTGCTACACATGTCCGCGTCGGCAGCGGGATCTTCGGCGAACGCAGCCCCCCCGGATACACCCCGCCTACACCGCAGAGTCACGCCGCCGATAACATTAATGATGTAAATTAACTAAGTCTGGCGCGTTTCTACTTATTACGGGCTGTGCGGCGGCGACTTTTGGCTGTATCTGCAAGCCTGTACTTCTTCTAGCCTTTGGAGAATTGGTTTCCGGTGATCAGATTATCGGTCCCGCTGCGCCAGGCATTGTCGCGCCTGACCCTGCCAGTGATGATGGTATTTTCCCTCGGCTGCGTGCTGATCGGGCGGGCCGACCAGAATTTTTCGAGCCACCTGAGCGCTGCGCTCGACGATATTTTGGCGCCGGCCTATATGCTTGTCTCTGGCCCCATCCGGGCAGCGGAACACGGTACCGGCGAAATCGGGCGTCTGTTCTCGTTAAGCGAAGAGAACGCCCAGTTGCGGGCGCAAAACGCCAAACTCCTGCAATGGCGAGAGGTGGCAATGGCCCTTGAGGCGCAGAACAACGAGCTGAAAGCCTCGCTGCATTATATGCCATCGCCAGCGCCGGAATTTTCCACCGGCGAAGTGGTGGCCGATCTTGGCGGCGTCTATGCGCGCTCGGTTCTTGTGATGGTGCCACCCACTCATGGCAACCCGCAGGACCTGATGGGTGCAGTGGCGCTGGACGGGCGCGGCTTGGCGGGCCGGGTTGTGGACGTAGGCAGCCGTTCTGCCCGGGTTCTGCTGATAACCGATATCAACAGCCGCGTTCCCGTCGCCATCGGCGCCAAAGGATCCCCTGCGCTGATGGCGGGCAATAATAGCCCTGATCCATCGCTACTATACTGGTCGCCGAGCCAACCTCCCGCTGAGGGCGCCATAGTACTCACCAGCGCCGAAGGTGGTGCTTTCCCACCCGGCCTGCCGGTCGGGGTGGTGCATTACAACAGGCAGAACCAGCCGGTGGTATTGCCGCTGGCTGATCTGGACAGGCTGCGCCTGCTGCGTCTGTTTAGCTATCCTCATAATCTGCCAAATTTGACTCCCATCCCTCAAACCCGGCCAGAAGCCGCACCGGCCAAAGCGCATAGCCGGAAACCCTAACCGATGGCCCTCGGCTCTCCTCTGCGCCATCCCACACACTTGTTGCACCAGATCGATGCCGCATCGCGCTGGATTTTCCCGTGCGCGACGTTGATCTTCGGCTTGTTCGTGCTTGGCATGCCGTTCGGCATTCCCGGTCAAGCCGCCTTACGACCAGTCTACGCAATGGGTTGCGTCTATTTCTGGTCCCTCTACCGCCCCGCTTCACTGCCGGCGCCGCTTGCCGCTTTATGCGGGCTGCTGCTGGATCTGCTTGGCTTGTCGCCCTTCGGCGTTTGGGCGGCGTTGCTGCTGCTGTTGCAATGGGCCACATTACTGCTGCGGCGCAAGCTTGCACCCGCCCGCTTCCTCCTGGTTTGGGCTGCGTTCACTGTTATGGCGGTAGTGATTTCGAGTTTGGCCTGGGCGGCGGACTGCGCCCTCACCCTTACCTGGCTACCAACCTCGCCACTGATGTTTGAATGGCTGCTCTCAGCTGGGCTATACCCGACGCTGACGGCACTGCTCATCCGCGCGCACCGAGCTCCGGCAGCAGTGGAACTGGCTTGAGGCCGCCACAATGAGACGACAGGCAAAGAACCGTACGTCTTTTTCCCGGCGAGCGTTGCTTATCGGCGCCGGCCAAGCTGCAGCTTTCGCAGCTATCACCACGCGGCTCTACCATCTGCAAATCTCGGAGCACGGCAAATACACCCTGATGGCCAAGCACAACTCCATCTCGGAGCGGCTGGTTGCCCCCCGGCGCGGCATTATCACGGACCGGTTCGGTACCGTTCTAGCGGGCAACCAACAGCATTGGAGCGCTCTGTTCGTGAAGGATACGGCACCGGAACCATATGCGGTGCTGGAAAACTTCTACCGCCTCGTCCCGGTCGCGGACGCTGAAAAACTCCGCATCCAGCGGGACCTGGAAGATCATCCCGGCTACATCCCGGTAATGCTGAAGGATTGGTTGGACTGGCCTGACATGGCGGCTATCGAGGTAAATATGCCTAACCTACCCGGCGTCGTCGTGCAGGAAGGCTCCAGCCGCACCTATCCGCTGGGACCGGAGGCGGCGCATACGGTTGGCTATGTGGGCCGGCCGAATCAAAAGGAAGCCATGCAGAATTCCGTCCTGGCACTGCCGGGCATGCGCGTCGGCCGGACCGGCGCCGAGGATGCAGACGACCTTTCTTTACGCGGCGAGCCGGGCTTCGTACAAACGGAGACCAACGTACATGGCCAGGTGATGCGCGTGGTGGCGCAGGACTCTGGCGTGCCGGGCGCAAACGTGGCGTTGGGGTTGGATTCCGGGCTCCAGCGACTTGCAATGCAGTGCCTCGGGGAACAGACCGGCGCGGCGGTGATGCTGGATGTGGCCACTGGCGAGATCCTCGCCATGGCCAGCACCCCATCCTTCGATCCCACGCTGTTTGACAAAGGCGTGCCGGAAGACATCTGGAACGGCTGGATAAACGATCCCAGGCATCCGCTACTCAACAAGGCCGCCGCCGGCCTATTCGCGCCCGGTTCCACTTTCAAGCCCACCGTGGCCTTGGCGGCGCTGAAATGCGGCGCGCTAACGCCCGAGACCACCCATACCTGCCCTGGGTACCTAAAGCTTGGTGACCACATTTTCTGGTGCGACAATCATACCGCCCATGGCACCATCAATGTGGTCGATGCACTGAAGGTCAGCTGCGACGTGTTTTTCTATAAAACCGCCCTTGGTACCGGCATCAACAACATCGCCGCAATGGCCACGATCATGGGCCAGGGCGTGAATCTTGGCTCGGACGTGCCTGACGTGCAAACGGGGCTCGTGCCCACGCTGGAATGGGCGCAGCAGCACGAAATTCACTGGGCGGAAGGCAATACGGTCGTGCAAGGCATCGGCCAAGGCTACACGCAGCTTACTCCGTTGGCGCAAGCCACCATGATCGCTAGGCTTGCATCCGGACTCTCCGTCACCCCACATCTCAACCGGCGCATCGACGGAGTATTACAACCCAAATCCGTGCCCGGCGCGGCTCCAGACTTGGATGTGGACGACCGACATCTCGCCGTTGTCCGCCAGGGGTTATTCGAGGTGGTGAACGACCCGGCCGGCACGGGTTATGGCGCACGCCTCACCATTCCCGGCGTACAGATGGCCGGCAAAACCGGCACCGCCCAGGTGCACGACAACACCGCGGCAGAAAAAGCCATAAACTTTAACGACATGACCATGGCCTGGGCTCAACGCCCGAATGCCTGGTTTGTTGCCTACGCACCAGTAGACGCGCCACGCTACGCCGTTGCGGTGCTGGTCGAGCACGGTAACTACGGCGCCCAGACTGCTGCTCCGATCGCCCATGATCTGATAACCTATGCCCTGCTAAACGACCCTGCCGGGCGCGACACGCCACTAGCCAACCCGCCACCAATGCCCCCGCTCACCGTGCCACAAGGCAACGGGGCATGATCGAACACGGAAGCCTTGCCCTGCGCCGCCCCTTCCGGGAGCGCTCCTTTGGCCTTGCGCGCAAGCTAATGCGCGTGAACTGGTTATTCGTATTCTGCGTCTGCTTGTTGGCGGCGGTGGGGTATGCGGCGCTTTACTCCGCCGCCGGCGGTTCGCCTGAACCTTACGCGCAAAACCAGCTTATCCGCTTCTGCGGCGCGCTAGCGCTAATGCTCGGTATCGCTATGGTGGACATTCGTTTTATCGCCAAGCTTTCATGGCCCGCCTGGGTGTTTGGCGTGTTACTGCTCATCGCGGTGTTGAAGTTCGGTCATGTCGGGCTAGGGGCAAAGCGCTGGATGACGGTGGGGGGCATGGAAGTCCAGCCTTCTGAGCTGATGAAGCTGTTCCTGGCCATGGCAATGGCGCATTACTTCAAGCGCGCCACGCCGGAGCAGACAGGCAGCCCGCTCTTCGTGCTGCCTGCGGCGCTCGCCATTCTGGTGCCTATAGCGCTGATTTTGAAGGAACCGAATCTCGGCACTGCCATCATCACCGGCGCCGTCGGCGCTACAGTGATGCTGGGGGCCGGTGTACGCTGGTGGTGGTTCGCCATCTTGCTGGTGGCCGTCGCAATTGCCGCGCCGGTGATCTACACACACCTGCATGCCTACCAGAAGGCCCGCATCGATATCTTCCTTAACCCGGGCTCGGACCCGCTGGGGGCAGGCTACAATATCATCCAGAGCAAGATCGCGCTCGGGTCAGGCGGATTCTTCGGCCAGGGCTTTCTTCACGGCACCCAAAACCAGCTGAACTTCCTGCCTGAGAAACAAACGGATTTCGTTTTTACCATCATCGCCGAGGAGTTCGGCTTTTTCGGCTCCATCGCCGTGCTGGGATTGCTGATGTGCATCGTGCTCTTGGCCTACTACACGGCGCTCTCCTGCAGCCATGCCTACGGGCGGCTGCTGGCTTTGGGCATCGCCACCAATTTCTTTCTTTATTGCTTCGTCAATCTGTCAATGGTGATGGGCTTGATCCCCGTGGGCGGCGTGCCACTGCCGCTCATCTCCTATGGTGGCTCGGCACTTACGGCCGTGATGATCGGCTTTGGCGTGCTCATGTCGATACACGTGCATCGGGACGTAGAATTCCCAGAACCAGTAGATTTCTGACCCTGCATGGCGATCCTGGTGTTCGATTCTGGCATTGGGGGGCTAGGCGTCGTCGCGGCGCTCAATGACCTCGCACCCGGCCTTCCGCTCACTTACCTCGCAGATAACGGCTTCTTCCCCTACGGCGAAAGGCCAGATGAAATCCTGCTGCCGCATATCCTCAACGTGATCGGCAAGGCCATCGCGCGGGAGCAGCCAGAGGCGGTTGTGATAGCCTGCAACACAGCCAGCACCATCGCCTTGCCCGCCTTGCGGGAAGCTTTCCCGCTGCCCTTCATAGGCTGTGTGCCGCCCATAAAACCCGCAGCCGCCACCAGTTTGACGCGCAGCATCGGCGTACTGGCGACAGCAGCCACCGTGCGCCGGCCGTATCTGAACAGCCTCATCACGCGTTTCGCGCCAGATTGCCGCGTGCTCGCCCTTGGCACGCCAGCCTTGGCATTACTGGCGGAACAAAAATTCCGG
>JAKAEC010000042.1 GCA_021818425.1 Pseudomonadota bacterium | reverse complement strand
GTAAACCGCGCCGTGCAGGCTGGTCTCAAATCCAGTTTTGCCAGGCAAGGGCCACTTAGTCATCTGGAAGAGCCCGTTTGGCTCATCCAGCGCCATCTTGCCGCACGGCTGAACGGCGGTTGGCCGCAGCGCGTTGTACGCGGCCCCTATTATGGTCCGCATACAGCTTCATGAGCAGAGAGTTCGTCGGCCTCTGGAGGCGCTCCCTGCTTGCCCTGCCGGATGGCAGTAGCGATGACACTACACACGTCACTTGGTTGCAGGGGCCAAGTTTGTTTGCGGATTTACGTCAGCCCACCCAGCGCCCCGCTTGCTGCTTGGTGCAAAGCTTAGGGGGCCTTTCTCCAGAAGCTTGCCGGTGGCTTGCCACGCAGGCCGGCTTTGCTGGAACGTTTCAAATTCAGAGTGGTATCGCTGATTGGCGGCGTGAGATCGATTTTCAGCCGCTGGCCGCGTTGCCCGACTCTGGCGAGCTGGAATGGCATGGAGACATTTTAGTAGAAAGAGGCATCCATGCGCCATATTTCGAACATTGGCATGTTAGCGGCGAGGTGTTGGCACCTTGCTTTGCATTTCGCCTGCAGTCATCAGAGGATGGGCGGGGCGCCATTCTGGTTCGTTCCGGACCGTTTTTCATGCTAGCTCGCGACAGAGCGCCCGGAACGGTGTTGATGCAAGCCAGCCTTTCCGCATGCATCGCCATAGCACCAGATTTGGCCTCAATGCGTGCGCTTCTGGATTGCGAAATCTCCTTCGGTCGCGCCGATGCTGGTTGGAAAATTACGCATTCCACTCTGCCTTGGCGGGAGGGGAGGCATGTGGCCGTGGCGCGCCGGGGTACCAACGGGTTCATTCTCGACGGCGCCGAGTGGGCCATTCTGCATTCCGAAGGAGAGGAGGTGCTTGCGTGACGGCCATCGAAACTCATGGTTCGCGCGTTCTGATCACGGGGGCGGCGAGTGGCATTGGCCTTGCCACGGCGCGGGCTTTTTTGGCGCGCGGGGCGAGAGTAATGGGGCTGGATATCCTCCGTCCACCCGGGGATGTTCCTTGGATGCAGGCGGATATCGCCGCGCCGGAAGAGGTGGCGCGCGCTGTGGCCATGGCGGCGCAGATGCTGGGCGGGCTTGACACGCTGGTGAATGCTGCTGGTATTGAATATGACGCGCCGCTTTCGGCGCTAGACATTGTGGCGCTGGACAAGATGTTCGCCATCAATCTGCGTGGGCCGATGCTTGTTGCTGCCGCCGCCCTGCCGCACATTGTCAAGGGTGGGACCATCGTTAACATTGCTTCCGAACTTGCTTTTCTCGGTCGGGCTAACGCGTCGGGCTATTGCGCCACCAAGGGGGCGATACTTAGCCTCACACGCGCCTGGGCGCGGGAGCTGGGGCCCGATATCCGTGTTAACGCCGTTGCGCCGGGGCCCATCGACACGCCCTTGCTGAATTTCGCTGGCATGAGCCCAGAATTGCAAACGCTAGAAATTGGCAATCCGTTGGGACGCATCGGCAAACCAGAGGAAGTGGCTGCAGTGATCCTGTTTTTGGCGAGCCAAGCGGCTAGCTTCGTCACAGGCCAGTGCTTCAGTGCCGATGGTGGCGCGGCCATGCATTAAGGGTAGCCACATGGTTGAAAGCGTCTTCATGGCCGAGCTTTCATGGCCGGAATGGGAAGAAAAAATCAAGGCGGGTGCGATAATCTTTCTGCCTCTGGGCGCCACGGAACAGCACGGGCCGCATTTGCCATTGAATGTGGATGTAATTTTGTCGACAGCGGTTGCTGAGGTCGTGGCCCGTGAGATTGGCGGGCTGGTCGCTCCTACTTTGCAATACGGCTACAAATCCATGCCCCGCTCTGGCGGCGGGCAGACGTTTCCTGGCACCACCAGCCTCGACGCCGCGACCTTCAGCCATACGATCCGCGACGTGATCCGCGACATGGGCATGCACGGCGCACGGCGTTTCGTGCTAGTCAACGGCCATTTCGAGAACGCTTGGCCATCGGTCGAGGGGGTGGATCTTGCCTTGCGCGATTTGCGGGCCGAGGATATTCGAAATGTTACTGTCATTCGATTGGAATATTGGGATTTCGTGCGGCGCGAGACGCTGGACTGGATATTTCCCAATGGCTTTCCTGGTACAGAGCTGGAGCATGCTTCGCTGATTGAGACTTCGCTGATGTTGGCCCTGCGGCCGGATTTGGTAGAACTTTCGAAAGTTCCGCAGGAGAGCCGTGCGAGCTTTCCGCCTTACGATATTATTCCGGCACCGCCCAGCTATCTGCGCGCGAGCGGCGTGCTGGCGGATGCACGAGGCGCCAGTGCCGAGATCGGCCGACGGCTGCTAGAAGATCATGTCTTGATGATGACCGACGCGGTGACGCAGGCATTCACGCCCTGATTGTTGGACATGGCGGCGCGGTTATGGCTTAACGGCACTAAGGCGTATTTGGGCGCCGTGGCCTTCAGGCAGTGTTACGGGCGCGGGGGAACTGGGCAAATGACGGCGCGGAAAGGCGTAAACCCGGCTGAGTGCGATGTGTTTGTAATCGGGGGCGGCCCGGCCGGTGCCACCTCGGCAGCATTGCTGGCAGAGGCCGGGCTGCACGTGGTTTTGGCCGACAAGGACAAGCATCCGCGCTTTCATATCGGCGAATCCCTGCTGCCGCATAACTTGCCATTGTTGGATCGTCTCGGTGTGCGGGGGCAGATCGAGGCGAGCGAGATGCGCAAGCACGGGATCGAGTTCGTTTCACCCTATCATGGCAAGAGCGTGCGTTACGATTTTGGCCGTGCGTTGGACAAGCGCTTTCCTTATTCTTTTCAAGTCCGGCGTTCCAGCTTCGATGAGGTTTTGCTACGCAACGCAAGCGCCAAGGGCGCAGAGGTGGTCGAGCAGTGCCGTGTCACGGACGTTGCCTTTCTAGAGCCAGGCGATCCGGTCGTTACGGCTAGCCTTGCGGATGGCACTTCCCGACAATGGCGCCCGCGTTTTGTTATCGACGCCTCGGGGCGTGATACCCTTCTGGCCTCCCAGCTTGGGTTGAAAGAACGTAATTCTCGCAACAACAGCGCCGCTGTTTTCGGCCATTTTACCAACGCCCGCCGACTGGAAGGCCGCGATGAGGGGCATATCACCATCGTTTGGTTCGATCAGGGTTGGTTTTGGTTCATTCCGCTCTCGGATGGAACAACCAGCGTCGGTGCAGTCTGCCCAGTAGATGTATTTAAAAATCGTACCGCGGATATGGAGAGTTTTTTTTGTACGCTGATAGCGTCGAGCCCCGAGATAGCTAAGCGTCTGCAGGGTGCAACGCTGAAGGGCGGCGTTACTGCCACCGGTAATTATTCTTATTTTGCCAAGCAGCTGACAGGCGAGCGTTTTCTGCTCACTGGGGATGCCGCGGCATTTATTGACCCTGTTTTTTCGACGGGTGTGTATCTTGCCATGCTTTCGGGTTTCTGGGCGGCGGAGGCTGTGCAGGGCTGCGTCGCCCGACCGGCCAGAGCGACAAGGCTATTGCGTCGGTTTGAGGCGCGCAACCGCAAAGCGGCGGCGTCTTTCACTTGGTTCATCTACCGCATCCGTGAACCGGCGATGCGTAATCTCTTTATGTCGCCGCGCAATATGTTTCGGGTCGAGGAGGCCGTGCTAGCGCTACTCGCGGGCGGCATCTTCGATGGCTGGAAAGTGAGGGGACGGCTCTACATCTTTCAGGTAATTTACTACGCAACCAAGTTGTCGCATTTGAGATTTTGGTTCTTCAAAGGCAAGCAGCGTCATGTCGATTGCCCGCGAGCGGCGGCGGGGAGCTGAGCATCAGGCAATTGGTGCTGATCCCTAGCTATAATAGCGGGGAAAAATTGTATGATACCGTGCAGGCTTCTCGTTCGGTTTGGCCAGAGGTCTGGCTAGTGTTGGACGGCAGCACAGACGGATCGGCAGATACGTTGGCGCAAGCAGAAGGTTTTCGAATCTTGAAGCGCGAGCGCAATGGCGGTAAGGGGGCCGCAGTGCTGGATGGCCTGCGTGAGGCCGTGGTCGCTGGCTTTACCCATGTGCTGGTGATGGACGCGGACGGCCAGCATCCCGCGGATGAGATTTCGCTCTTCATGGCGCTTTCCGCGGCGTATCCGCAAGCGATGATTCTGGGCGTGCCGCGCTTCGATGCCGATGCGCCGCTGCTCAGAGTATGGGGGCGCAGGATTTCGAATCTGCTCGTGCGAGTCCTGACCGATGTTCAGATTCAAGATGCCTTGTTTGGCTTTCGGGTTTATCCTGCGTCTCCCCTGTTGCATGCGATGGAGACAAGCCCGCATATGCGTGGCTATGATTTCGATGCCGAGGCGGCGGTGCGCCTAGCTTGGGCCGGGGTGACGGTAGTCAATCAACCCGCGTCGGTTAGATATTTTTTAAAATCTGAAGGTGGAGTTTCGCATTTTCGCTACGTAATCGATAATCTTCGGCTCGCGACGATGTTTGCGCGGTTGTTCGCTGCTTGGACGAGGCGGCAACTCAGGCCATCCCGCCATTGATATTCACAAGCTGGCCGGAAATATAGGCCGCTTTTTCCGAGGTCAGGAACCCAACCAGTTCAGCCACTTCCTCAGGAGTGCCGGCGCGCTGCATCGGTACCAATTTTGTCAGAATCTCTTTCGGGAATAATTCAACTGTAGCGGGCGAGGCGATGATGCCGGGCGCGACCGTATTCACTGTAATGCCCCGACTGGCGAGCTCCAAACAAAGCGTGCGCGTGGCACCGTGCAGCCCAGCCTTTGCAGCAGAATAATTCACCTGGCCGTGATTTCCCATCACCGCTGCGACAGACGAAATATTCACAATGCGTCCCCAGCGCGTGCGAATCATGGGCAGCAGTAAGGGCTGGGTAACGTTGAAAAAGCCATTAAGCGACACATTAATCACCCGCGCCCATTGCTCAGGCCGCATGCCTGGCATCACCGCGTCGTCGTGGATGCCAGCATTGTTCACAAGAACCTGAATCGGTCCAGAAACGAGCGTTTTCTCCAGCGCCGCGCGGGCTTCCTCCGGGTTGGTTATGTCAAACCCGACGACTTGTGCGCACATCCCTGCGTCGACGATTTCGGTTGCTAAGGCCGCGGCTTTTTCAAGCTGCGTATGGGCGTGCAAATACACATGGCACCCACTCGCTGCGAGTTTTTTTGCAATCGCTGCGCCGATCGTCCCGCTGGCGCCGGTTACAAGTGCCCGCTTCATATCGCCGCTTCGAATAGAATCATTGCCCGTCCCTCCGCCAATAACTCTCCGCCAGCACGTACGTTAAATTCATAACTAGCGCCACGCGCATCGCCCAGCAGTCGGCGAGCGACGATAGTCAGCGCGCCATGTTCGTCGCCCAACGTGGCGAAACAAAGCTGCACTTCGCGTAGACTTACCAGAAAGCCGGGGCGAGGCGGGGCGTTATTTGCGGCACAAAGCCTAGCATGCAGCGCCATTGCCTGGGAGGCGATCTCGATCAGGCAGGCTGAGCCCAGCGTACCATCCGCTCGGCGTAGAGGATTATCCGGTTGCGCATAACGCGAAGAAACGCAGAAGATCGTGCTTTCGTCCCAGCGTTGCGCGCCGTCTAGTAGGCACATCGTACCCGCATGGGGGATGAGCCCGAGGATTTCTTCCCGGCCGAGCGTCTTCATAGAGGTGTCACCTGCACTGCCAAAGCAAGATCGTCTAGGTAATCTAGCGTTACCGTCGTTGCTTCACTCCGTGCCAGGGCCTCCAATAACGGCAAAACCCGGGCAGCGGGGATGGTGCGGCGCATTTCCTCCAGCGCCGGCACCCTGCAAGCGTGTACACGTGGAGTGCAGAGATCAATATCAAGCCGAGCCAAGCTTCGCGAAGCGGCGGCGCGTGAGAGGAGCAGCGTCGAGGCAAACGGTGCGCCAATATGCCGCGCAGATGCCAGCGGTTCAGGGTAGGGTAGGTCATAAGCGATCAGCACCACATCACCTTCCGCAGCAAGCGCTTGCGCGCCCGCCTCAAGCAGCCCTGCGACGAAGCTGCCGTCATGCGCACACAGGCTAGTGGCGGGTGTTTTGGAGCCAGTGGCGATGCTCCAATATCCCGCTGCGACATTATGGACGGAGTTGTGGAAGCGCGTGGGAGAAAGTTCCCGTACTGGTCCCGCCAGTGTGGCAAGGATCTCGTGAATGGTTTCGCCGTCGCCGCCGGAAGACGCGAACACGGCAGGGCAGGTGGTCGGTGCGATACCGGCGTTGCCAAACGCTTCCGCCCCAACGGCCAGAGCGAGCTTCACGGTTTGTGGAGCGCGACGGCGTTCATTCGGCGGCAGCAAAATGGCAGGAGGAATGAACGTCGGCGCGGCCAGATACGGGGTGTTGCCAGTTAGGATGGGCGCGCTAGCGGCCCAGCCTTCAAGCCCAGGTCCCCGCAGTGCTATTGCGTTCAAAAACAGCCTCATTGCGCTTCGCTTCCAAGAATGAAGCTGCAATTTACTCCGCCAAAGCCAAAGGCGTTGCACATCACGCGCCGTGCTTTCGTCGCCCGTCCGGTCAACAGATGGCCGGGGGCAAAAGCTGGGTCCAACTGTCGCGTATGTGGGCTGCCGGGCAGAAAGTCGTGCTGGACGGCAAGTGCAGCGATCGCTGCCCCCACCATTCCGGCCGCGCCGAGCGTGTGGCCAGTAAAGCCCTTGGTTGAGCTGCGTGGTGTTGTTGGGCCAAAGATGCTTGTTACGGCCTTATCCTCCGCCGAATCGCCAACCAGTGTCGCGGTGCCGTGCAAGTTAATATAGTCGATTGCCTCCGGGGCCAGCCCGGCATCCGTCAGCGCTTGGCGCATCGCCGTGGCTGCTCCCGTTCCGTTAGGGTCAGGAGAGGACATATGATAAGCATCCGCGCTTTCGCCAGCCCCGAATAGCAGTAGTTCGTCTGGCCCAGTTGTTTTCTGTGCGCGTTCCAGCAGCGCGAAACCAGCCGCCTCGCCTATGGAAATGCCGTTGCGGGCTTCGTCAAACGGGCGGCACGGTCCTTGTGCCATCACTCCCAGCGCGTGAAATCCGAGCAAGGTGGTGTCGCAGAAACTGTCCGCCCCACCAATTACCGCCGCATCGCATAATCCCGTGCCGATCATCCTGGCTGCCACGGCGAACAGCTTGGCGGTGGCGGCGCAGGCGGTCGAAAGGGTAAAGCTCACCCCTGCCAGCCCCAGCCGCGCCCGCACAAAACGCCCCAGCGCGTGGGTGTTGTGGGTCTGCGCATAAGCGAACCCCTCCGGTAGCGCGCCTGTCTGCGGGTTGCGCGCGGCATAGGCCCGCTCTGTATTTAAAATACCCGAGGTGCTGGTGCCCGTGAACACCCCCACCCGGCGCGCTCCATATTTCGCCACGGCACGCGCCACCTTCTGCTCGAATCCGTCCACCGCCAGGGCGCGCGCTGCTAAGCGGTTGTTACGGCAATCGAAGGCCGCGAACGAGGGTGGCAGCGGCGCGTCCAGCGCCGGCGCCTCGCCAGTCCAGGCGTCGATCGGAAGTGTTTCAAACTGGCAAGGCGCCAGCGCGCTCCGGCCGTCGTGCAATGCCTGCCAAGTGGCGTCCAGCCCATCGCCCAGCGCTGAAACCAGAGACAAGCCAGAGATCAATAACGGTTTCATGGGACGTTCGCCACCTGGGGCAGCCAGGTTTCAAGAAAAACCCGCTGCGCGGCAATGTGGGTTTCGTAGCGCTCCAGGAAGGCAGCTGGGACCTTGCTATTGGGCGGGCGCTTTGCCGCAGCCTCGGTATAACGCCGGGCAAAATGCCGAAGATTGGCGCCAAGCGCCGTGTAGCGCGGCTCAGTGAACATCCGGCGGAACCGGAACCTGTATGGCCCCCAAAATGGGTTGTCGTAAAAGATCAGCCGTAGCTTTCGCGTATCGTAGATCTCGTTATTTGTCATGGCAGGGATAATCGAGGTTAGTCCGCCGGGACCGGTGGGCAGGTTGCATTGAGCTAACAGCGCCTCGCGCGCTACGTGGTCCTGAAACAGGGCCTCAGGGTTTTCAAGTTCCAGATCATTGGCCCGTGCCGCCAGGTCCACGATCGCATTTTTCGGCACCGGAAATTTGAACGCGGCACGTATGAAGAACGTACCCGTTGGCCAGGCCGGCCACACCCCAGCGGCGGCCAGTGCATTATGCGCCACATGCACGCAATTATTGTTTAGTAACCGCCAGTGGTAGAGTTTCTGTCCGGTTCTGTATGGTTCATTAAGGGCATTAAGGTAGTTTACTATGGCAGTCATTTGGGTTGTGCTCAGGGGCAGGCGCGCACAGTAGGCGTCCCGCCCGAAACAGGTGGCATAATCCGTGGCCACCGAGATTTCATATTTGAAGTCCTCCACGCTCATACCCGCAGGCTTGTCACGAAAAAAATGCTCATGGAACGTGATGCCCTCAAGCAGCCCTTGCGCCCGCGCCAGGCGCTGAGTTTGCATATAGGCGTCGCGAGTGAGTTTCGTACCGGCCGGCAAGGCGCCATTGAACACGAATGACCTGTCCTGGAAGGCCACCCAGTTGGCGTTGCAGTAATGGGAATTCACACTTATAGCAGCACCTTGTCCCGCTGCGTCTTGGACCGGGCAAAGCTCGATGATTGGATACTCGTTTCGATCCCGAAGTACCCGCACCCCATTCAGGTAAAGCAGTAAATGTCCACCGATACCGCTGCGCAAGGGCACACCGAAGCCGGGTTTTTTACGCAGTTCAGAAAGTGCGCAAAGCTCGGCGAAATACGGGAATATGGTTTCATAGGATGGCGCTGCGGGCTGGCGGGGCGCCTCGGGCAGGTGGGTGCGCAGGCCGGTTTGGTTCATCTGGGCAGGCTATAAATGTCAGAGGTTACAGCGTCCAGCATGGCTCAGTCAAAGGGCCCGCGCGCCATCAGCATCTGGAAGGCTGTTCGCCAAGCGTCCCAGTCGTGTCCCCCTTCCACCGCAACCGTTTGGTTGGGCGGCAGTGCCTCAGCCAGTAGCAGATGCCCCGCAGCGAAGCGGTCCTTCGTGGCGTGGCCCAGCCAAAGCTGCGGGCCGGGCGCGCCGCCCAGCCGGTCTCGCAGCCAGGATAAAATATGCCGTTCGGGCGGCGTGGCGGCACTCTTCTCGGCTTGCCAGCGAGCAAAGCCACCGGCCTGTTTTAGCTCCGCCACCGTGCCGTGAGTGCCGATGAATGGGGCGAGCAGAATGACCCCCTCGATCCCTTTTAGTTGTGCGGCGGCACAGGAGAGGGCGCCCATCCCGCCAAGCGAGATGCCAAGCAGCCAAATCCGTATATGGCCCCGGGCACGGGATGGGGCGAGCACAGCCTGTTCCAGCACGGGCGCGACTGCGCCATCCAGATACAATGCCTGATCCGGCTTAACGGCGACCACCTCCACTGTCCGCTGCCCCGCCTGGGCCGCCACCACCAGCCCCTGCGCGGCGAAATCTTCGGCCTCGATGCCAACCCCAGGCAGCATCACCAGCAGCATTTCGGCCGTGTCCCCCCGTGGGTCGGGGTAACTTAACAATTTTTTTAGCTTGCTCATGGGCTCTGCGACTGTGCCGAGGTAGCGAAGGCCGCGCCATAGAGTAGGCATAGAAACGTGCCGAGTGCCACCGTCTCGCCGATGTCATGTAGCACCGGAATAAATGAGAGAGACAGTACCCCATAAGCCGCCACGGTGCACAGATTGGCGAGCATGATGGAGGCGAAGGCGCGCTCTCGCGCTCGCCCGTCTTCGTCCCATCGCGAGAAGAACAGGCAGTAATTCGAGCCAACGGCGACAATCAGCATAAATCCCGCCACCATGAAGATTGAGAGCTTGCCGTCCCCCAGCGTCAGCGCTGCCCCCGCAACCATGACGGAGGCCGCCAGCGGCAACGCGACCCGAATAATCTTCTGTAGGCTCCGCAGAAACACCGCCAGGATCAACAAAATAGCGAGGCTGCCGCAAATTGCCAAAATCTTCGCCTCTTGTTCGAAAAGGTGCAGCAGCAGCGCGGATTGTTTGTTCAAATTCACTAGAGCCACGCCTCGCGGCAGGGCGGCCTGAACCTTCGTTGGCGCCTTCACGGTGTCGAGCGGCGCCAGCACTGTCCAGCCGTTATCCGTGTGCGTCAGCATGGACTGCAGCCGCAGAGCGAGGGGTGGCGGTAGGTCGCCGGCGGTAAGTAACGGCCCGGCACGCGCCGCGGTCACATCATGGAAGAATGGTGCGAAGGCATCTGCCCGAAAGGGCAGACCAGACGATGCCGTCGCGAATCGTGCGCGCAACGTGGCGTCGTCCGGCAATGCCGAACGGCGGGCCAATTGCACCGACCGGCTGGGTAGAATTTCGCTGGGCAGGCTAAAGCCGCTTATTGCGCCTTGCGCCACCAACTTTGCTAAAATCGGCTGTAGCGTCTCGCTGATGCGCAGCGCCTGTTCCTCACTGTCGGCGCGCCAAGCCAGGAAGTCCCGCGGCGGAGTGATACCTAGCTCCGCCCGCAGCTTCTTATCCAGTGCCTGTGTGGCCGGGGGCAGCGGGCTCAAGGAGAGCAAATCAGTCTGCCAGAAACCACCTCTGTGCAGACCCAAGGCAAGCACGGCAAGGCACGCCGTACCAGCCAGAACCAGCCGCACGGTTCTTCGGCGGCGTTGGATCCATCGCAGCGGCCAGCCGATTCCCTCGGCGCCGCTGGCGAAAAAACCATCTGGTACCAAGAGTGGTAGCACGAAGCGTGCTACACAGGCCGCAGTGGCAAGCCCGGTAATGGAAAAGACCCCCAGCTGGGCAAATCCTGTGAAGCTGGAGCCCAGCATCGCGGCAAATCCCGCGATTGAGGTTAAGGCGCCCAAAAGCAGTGTCGGCCATATCCGCTCCATTGTAGCCCGAGCGCCACCTTCTTGTTGCGTTTGTGTGAGCAGATACACCGAATAATCTAGTGCCTCGCCGATCAGCGTCACGCCGAACCCCAAAGTGATGGCATGCACGAATCCAAACACGAGTGAGACGGCGGCGATGCCCGTCAGCGCACCGCTGACAACGGGCAGCAGCCCCAGCCCGAGCGCCAGTAACGAGCGGTAGGCGAACAGCAGGAACAACACCGCCCCGGCGCTGGCCAGCAGAGAAAGCCTAGTCACGTCGCGCTTCGTTAAGTTCCGCGTCTGCACCGCGAATACCCCTGGGCCTGTCATGCGCAAGCGTGCCGCTGCCGCATCAGGCGTGTCGGCGCGTACTATGGCGAAATTCCGCGTCAAAACCGCTTGGGCGCGCTGCTGGGCATCCAGATCGAATCCTGGCGCCTTAGTACGCAGAAGCAGAAGCGTCGCATGGTTGCCAGGTGACATCCAGACGCCATTATCCGTTCGCGGACCGCTCGTGGTTCCGCCGAGGCTTTGCGCTAAGCCGAGTGCGGCACCTGTCGGGTCAGCCGGTAAGGTCCGTGCTGCCATGTCGCCAAGCTCTGAGCCCAGCAGCGCCAATCCATTCTCCAGCGCTTGATGCAACCCGGCCACCGAGAATGTTTGTGCCGTGGTGGCAGGGCTGAGCAGATAGCGGTTCTTCCAGACGAATGCTTGGGTCTGAGCCAGGGACGTATCATCGCCATTCAGCACGGCGGCAAATTCCGGCACCTTGCGCAGCCGGCCCGAAAGCTTCTTGTTCAGTGTTTCCAGTGTTTGGGCAGGCGCGCCATCTATGGCAACGAGCAGTAATTTAGCGGCGCCGCCGCCGTTCACTTGCGCCTCGAGCGCTGCTTCGCCCAGGCTACGCGCCCTCGGCAGGAAATCCCCCATATCCGTGCGGTAATTGGCCCGTGCCGCAAGCGTGGCGCAGACCAGCATCATCGCCAACCATAGCCAGACCGGCCAGAGCCTATTGCGCATTCTGGATGGTTTCGTCCACCTGCATTATGGTCTCACCGCCCTTCGCGCTAGTGCTGTCAATCTCGGTGATCCTGTCGCCTGCACCGGTCACGCACATCACGGCATTTATCCGTGCCAGGCCGACATTATGTGGGCGCATTATAAGCTGCCAATGCGCAAGTCGCCCGCTTAGAGACAACTCATAATAATGCTGCAATGTCGGTAGATCTCCCGCAAGGGTGGCACGCACGCCCTCCACCAGCCCGGCCAGCTGCGGCGCCTGTGACAATGTGAAGTGCTTCGTCTTGCCGTTTATCGTTAGAGTCACGATGTTGCCTCGTAGAACAAAATTTTGCCGTGCGGGCGCAAACGTTGTCTTGCGTATGTAATCGGGCGCCCTATAGCTCAGCGTGCCGCTGCTTTGCAGAGGGATGTTAAGGATCGGCACGTGCTTCGTTTCCGTGAAGCGGGCCGACGCATCTTGCACCTCAGCCAACCGCGCCATCAGCGTGGGGAGGGTAAAACCACGCGAGGTCTGTGCGCAGAGAAGCACAAGCCCACAAATGGTCAGCCAACGAATAAGAGTATTAGGCCCAAAAATCATAAAAATTGAACCAATTATATGGATATTCCTTACACAAGGCTTCCAGCTTTGCCGCATACAGACGCATAATCTCATCCATCCATGCTTTAGGGTCTGCCGGACGGCTTTCCCGCGCTTGGGCCAGCAATTCGAATCGCACCTCGTAGCGGCCTTTGCCTTTATAAATGCCGGCCATCATCACTACAGGTCGACCCAGCATCATTGCTACCTTGAACGGTCCCTGCGGAAACGCTGCCTGAGCGCCGAGAAAGGGTAGTTGCACCATGTCCCGCCCATCAGAATTGCGGTCCGCCAGCACGCCAACGAAATGCCCGGCCCGCAGCCGCTCCGCTACGGCGATAAGCGAGTCCAGCCGTCCGAGACCGATCACCTCCGTCTCCAAACGCGGGTTGATCGCGCCCAGCGCCGCGCGGATTTTTTTTGCGTTCTCCTCATACATCAACAGGCTTACCGGCAGCTCTCGGTAGCGGCGGCGGATGGTCCGCGCTGCCTCGAAGCTGCCGAAATGTGCGCCAAACAGCAGGCAGCCGCCGCTTTGCTGATCTATTTGCCTGAGCAGATCGTCGCCGGTCACGGTGATCTCGAACCACTGATCTTGCTCGTTAAGCAGGAACACACGGTCCAGTACGCAGGTGCCAAAGGCCAGGAAATGGCGGTAGCTGTCCCTCCAGCCGGAACGACGTCCTAGCGCACGGCCCAGATAATCTCGCGAAGCGCGCAGGGCTGCGGGGGAAGAAAGTAAGAAATACAGGCAGATGGGGTAAAGGAAACATTGTGCCAGCCGTCGTCCCAGCCGTAACGCAATCCAGACACAGATCTTGATGCTCACCAGAGAACCGCGCTCAGGCCGCGTAGCCCATTCCTGCGTTTCGGCGGGGGTGCTGCGACTGCTCATGCGACGGGCTCAAGCGTTCCGGTGAGCACTGGCACTGCCTCGCCAGGGCGGCACATTTCAAACGAGATGATCCCACCACCGCCCTCTCGCCAGCTCAATGCAATGTTCTCACCATGGCGGACGGGGCTCAGAAATTTCACGGCCTGCACGCGCAACGGTCCTGCGGCCCCGATGATGGCGAAGGTCTCGTCCAGCAGCAACGCGCCTGGCACTACCGGCAGATCCGGAAAATGCAGTGCAGCAGTGGGGTGGGTGGTGGGGATGTTAAACACGTGAGCGTGGCTTGCGTTCATTCAGCCTCCTGGCGGGAGGCTAGCATTAGCAAATCCGCCCATAGCAGCTTGCCAAGATTGTTGCGCGGTAGTTCTTCCACCAGAATTAATGGCCGGGGCAGAAAGGCTGGGTCTAGCTGTTCGCGCAGAGCCTGCATAATCGTCATCACCGTCAGCCCCGGCGCGACCGCCACCGCTTTGAGCCGTGGCACCGCCAGAATTTCGTCGTCTTCCATCAAGAAGCTGCCGTCCCGCACGCCGGGAACAGCCAGGAGCTGGTGGTTGAGATAGGAGATGGAGCTGCGCTTGCCCGCAATGTTGACGAGATCGGCGACGCGGCTGCCGAGGCGGAAATGCCGTTCGCCAGTCGGCTCGAGCTCATCTTGCACCGGGGCAATGCCTTCCACAGCGGCACCGCTTGCCCACCAACGCGCCTCGCTGCAGTGCAAAGTCACGGCGTCGAAGCAATGCCAATCTGTATCTTGTGCGCTGCGGCGGGAGGCGATCTGACCGGCTTCCGTGCAGCCGTAAATCTCCATTAGTGGGGCGTTGAACGCTGCTTCAGCCGCTTTGGCCAAGGATGCGGGTAGTGGGGCCGTAGCGCAGAGCAGCATCGCCACGGCGGGCATCCCGCCCGGGTCGGCGGTAAGGGCACGCAGATGTATAGGTGTTGTCACCAATAAGCGTGGGGTAGGGGTAGCTTGGAGTGCCGCCCGTACGTCGGCGGGAAATAACGGGGTATCTGTGAACACAGCAAGCCCGTGCTGCCAGGCCAAAGTGATGACCGATTCAAGGCCATAGGAATGTTGGTGTGGTACTGTGCCGGTGATGCAGCCGCCGTACATGGCGGCCACGCCCAGTCTTTCTCCGGCGCTGCGTGCGCTATGCACTAGCACCGACCAGCTTTTGGTAACCGGCTTTGGTTTGCCCGTGGAGCCGGAGGTGAACAACACCACCGCTGGCTGCGCGCCTGGGATGTCGAGTTGCGCCTCCCCGGCCTTTGGCAGGAGTTCCGGAAAACACAAATGCGGCAGATCCGGTGCGGGGCCGTCGGTCAACGCATAAAGGCCAGGATATTCCGTGGCCAAGTCTCGCAAAACGGCGGGCGTGGCTGCGGAAGGCATCAGGCTTACCTGCCCGCGGAGTAGGGCAGCGGCGAACCCCACCATGAAGCGGTAGCGATTGGTACATAGGTTCACCAAGAACCCGGCATCCGGTAATAGTGCCGCGAGCGCGGTAGCCTCGCGCTGAAACTGCTCGGCGGTGATTGTGCCATGCGGCCCAACAGCCACAATGTCATCCTTCTTGTGGCTCAGCATTTTATAAAGGCGGCCGGCCGAGGTGGTGCTGTCCATCATGGGTGCGTCAATCCGCTCGGGGACAGGGAGCGGCTGGCCGGTCTTTCACACAGCTGCTCACTAGGTCGAAAATTGCTGAGAGGGAATGGCGCGGCGGGTTCCGCAGCACACGGATACGCAGCGCGTATTCTGCCGCGAACATCGCCGCGACCAGCGGGATATCGAGGATGTTCACGAAAAACGACCAGGTGGTGAGTGGCGCAATACAGAACAGCAGCACGGAGGTTGTGAGCTGCCCCGCAAAGAACAAAGACCATGCGATGGTCACGCGGCGCGTATAGGCCGCCAATTCCGCGGAGATATCCGCACCAAGCTCGCGGCTAGCCATGGCTGTGACCAGTGGCGTGTGGCCTGGGCGCAGTGTAAGCACAAAGGCCGTGAATAGGCTTGCATAGAGTCCCCAATGCGTCAGAGCAGCGACCGTGACGAAGCTGATCTTACACAGCCCGCCAGCCGTCAACCCAACAGGAATATGGCTGGTGGTCACGATGGCCGCATGGAACAGCAACGGCACCAGGGCGAGGAGCAGGACGGCGCCATACGGCGACCGTACCCTGGCGGAGATCATGCCGCTTCCCGCTGCGCCTGGATGTGCGCAGAAAGGCTACGCAGCGAGCGAAAAATGCTTTGGTTTTTTTCGTCGTCTGCACGCAGCTTCACGCCGTAGCGCTGTGCTACCACGAGCGAGATTTCCAGCATGTCGATCGAATCGAGCCCCAATCCCTCGCCGTAAAGCGGGGCCTCCGGGTCAATTTCAGCCGGAGCGGTGTCAAGGTTCAAGGTTGAGACGATCAGCCTAGCAAGCTCTGCTTCGGCGGGCGACTGAGGTAGGGTCGTGGTTGTCATGAACTCATC